>MNUP01000071.1 GCA_001871075.1 Candidatus Desantisbacteria bacterium CG1_02_49_89 | reverse complement strand
CCGTTCTGGTCATAGGTATAGCTTACGGACGTGCCGTCCGGATAGGAGGTCGCTGTCAGCCTGTCCGCATCGTCCCAGGTATATCCGGTGACTTTGCCGTAGGCATCGGTCTTGCTTGTGCATCTGCCGAGTGTATCATAGGCGTATTGAGTGGCATTACCGAGAGGGTCAGTAACACTTGCAAGGTTTCCATACTGGTCATAAGAAAAGGTGGTGGTTTTACCTCTTGGGTCAGTCATTGAAAGGCGCTGCCCATATCCGTCATAAGTATAGGAAGTAGCGTTGCCGAGAAGGTCTGTTGTCCTTAAAAGGTTCCCGTTCCCGTCATATTCATTATTAACAATCTGGCGCTCCAAGGCATCAAATATCTTGATAACATTGCTGAAGGTAGCTTCATACTCAAATGAAGTCAGGTTGTTATAGGCGTCCTTGATGCTTAAGCAGTTCCCTTTTGGATCATATGTATAATCGGTTGGATGCGCGTTTGCATCCGTTGTTCTTGTTTTTGCCAGATAGAAAGCGTCCCAAACATAAGGCTCGTTGTTGTTATAGGCGTCTGTAACGTCTGTCAGGAAACCTTCATTAGAATAGCTATGTATGGTTTGCTTGTCATTTGCGTCCGTAAGTGTAGTCCTGATGGGATTTGTTCCGTAGCTAATTTTTATCTGTGACCTTTCCAACGCATCTTTTCCCTCTACTACCCTTCCGAAACTGTCATAAACAAAGGAATTGTTCGTATATCCCTTTGGGGAACGTGGATCATTTTTGACTGTTAAGTTGTGCTGTTTGTCATACGAATACTGGGCTGTGTATTCCGACCCAAAAACATAAGATAGATCGCCTTTATCATCATACTGGTAGTAAGTAACACGACCCGCGAAATCAGTCAGAGAGTATAATTTACCATCAGAATAGTCAAGAGTAATTAATCTGCCCGCTGAATCGGTTATAGACGTTAATAGGTCGTTGGCATTATACCCGAATAGGACCTGATTGTTGTTGCGGTCTGCTATTCTTGAAAGCCTGCCCTGAACGGTATAGTAGTACTGTGTGCCGTCGTTTCCTCTCTGGGTGTAGCTTGAATCTGCGTTTTTGGTAAGCGTAAAAAAGATTCCTGCTGGTAACTTATATGAACCATCGGGATTTTTAACATATCTGTATATAGAACCGTCTCCGCAATAATACAGGACGTCACTGTTTGCATCATTCTTAAGATAAATATTATATGAATAGGTCCACTTTGGACCAAGTGTTCCGCTGTAATCAGAAAGGCTGTTATAGGTGCGTGAGAACTGAATAGGAATACGGCCTGGGATATGAAGGTCCTGCACTGTGCTGATAATGTTACCAGAGTAGCTGCTTATCGGGTCATGAGGCTTTCCCTCAACAGGATTATTGCCGCTTAAATTCTCGCGGCCTTGTGTAGTCTTCAATCCTAAAACATCTACGGTTGCGTAGCCACCGTTAGTTAATACTTGAACAGTGTTTATTCCAGCAGTAGCGCCGGTAGTAAGAATAGCGTATGCTCTTCCCCAGATATCTGTCTCCGTAGATACAGGAGAAACTGAACCACCTCCAGCAACTACTTCGAATCTAACCGTAACACCAGAAACAGGTACATCGGAATAATCAGTAACTATAGCGACAATCTGCGAGGTATTTCCAACCTTTATAGTTGGTTTTGAAGCCATTGCATTTATATGATAATTTTGTGAATGATATTTAATAGTAAGAAAGTGGGAAGCAATATCCGGATATTTTTCATAATAGCCAGTCGCAATAATATTTGCCTCGTTATCAACAGCTACTCCTAATAAACTCTCATTCATACCCCCGTCATATCTTCTTGTAGACAAAAGATTTCCGTCAGGCGCATATTTGAGAATGAAGAAATCCCGATATCCACTAGAAGAAAAGTTTCCAACAACTATATTACCTACAATGTCTTCAGCTACATCTTTAGTTACCAAACTATAGCCTTCTGTGTGTTGGACCCACTGAATAATCCCATCCGGATCATATTTTATTATTTGGTAGCCTCCTATAACAATAATATTGTTGTTATAGTCGGTTGCTACTCCACCTGTTATATAGCTTGCAGGATAACCGCCATTATAACTGTAAATTCTTATCCACTTCTCATTTCCATAGGAATCATATTTTATAGTACGATGCTTATCATTCTCGACAGAATAACCAGAATGATGGCTAGTAGTAATCACATCCCCTAATTTATCTGTAGCCACACCAAAGCCTTCTTCTCCCCATCCTTCTCCGCTATCATATAACTTAAACCATAAAATATTTCCTATTTCGTCATATTTTATAGTAAGACAATTATCCCTTCCTTCATTATCACAAGAACCGTTAACAATGATATTTCCTGTATCGTCTGTGGCTATACCGCTAACTTCAGCTTCATTGCAGTAATATCTTCTTTCCCATAAGTAATTCCCCCCTGAGTCATATTTTAGAATAAAAAAACACTCTCCAGATTCCCATTCAGCAGTTGAAGCAATTATAATATTTCCAGTAGTATCAATGGCCACACTAGGTTCATATAACCACTCTCCGCTATAATATTTCTTATCCCATATGATATTACCATCAGGGTCATATTTTATTATATAAATATCATCTGTTTCAGGCCAATTCCTCCAGGACTCACCAACTACTACAATATTTCCTGAGGGATCTGTAGCTACATCACAAGCGTAGTCGGCGATTCCACCAGAATATGTCTTAATCCAGAGAATATCGTTCTCTGCAAAAGAATTCGGAGAAGAAAACAAATTTAAAACTAAAATCATTGATAAAAAAATAAAAGGAATTTTAAACTTAGTTTTCATATTTATTCCCTATTTTAGTTTTCGAAATAATTTTTCAATGGCTTGCATAATTTCCATTTGCGATTCTTTTCTTTCTTCTTGACTTAATAAAATTTCTAGCGATGGAATCGCTCGAGTATCTCCTAGCTCCGCCAGAGCAAGTGCTGCACTCCTTTGGGTATATTGATTCTCGTCTTTAAGCGCAGCAACCAATGGCTCTGCTGCTTTTAAATCTTTTATCCATCCGAGGGCCCGTGCTGCCCTACTTCTAACCCCTGGCTCTTTATCTCTTAAAACGGTAATGAGAGGTTCCACAGTAATGGTATCTCCTATTTTTCCCAGAGCATCTACTGCAAACATCCTGACCCATTTATCGTCATCTTTCAATGCAGCAATCAAAGACCTAACAGCCTTAGGATTTCTTATTTTTCCTAAAGCTCTTGCAGCAAACATTCTGACGCGTGGGTGTTCATCCTTTATAGCAGAAATCAAAGGATCAACTATTTCTGATCCTCTCATTTCTCCTAAAGTCCTAACCGCATGCATTCTAACAAACCAGTTTTCATTTTTAAGTCCTTTTCTTAATTCTAGGATGTAAGTATCTTGAGCCTGGATAGTGTTAACTACAAAAAATACAAACATTAAAAGCAATATCATCAATAAGAAATTTAGATTAATTTTTTTCTTCATTTTGATTAGCCCTGTATTAGGTGATTTAGAAACTATCATTCATTTTTTATAAGGCTTCTTTCTCAGACTATTTCTAGAGGATTTTTATTCATACAATAAGCAGTAAGAAAAAATTAAAATATGTAATTATAAAACAACGATTTTCGCTTCCCCTTAAAAAAGGCGCTCGTCCGCCACTAATACTTTGGCGGATTCAGCGCCTTGTGTTTATTACATTAATCCCGCTATTCTTCCTGCCCCAGACATCCGTTGAATAAAGATATGCCAGGACATCTGAGAAAGAATAGATCCGTGCTTTTTCTCTTTTAAAAAACATAAAACCTCTTGGGCATTTACAATTTTAGCCCTGTTTGGCGCTCCTTTCTTTGAATTACCCCGCGGCAAGCCGCGGGGAGTTAAATCATAATTTTGATAAAACAGTTGAAAATTAAAGGTTGAAAGTTAAAGGTTGAAAACTAAAGGATTGTAGGAAGAGAAATCGGCAGAGATTTTTGTGGGTTAGGAAGATGAGTAAATGGGGAAGCTAAAGAAGTTATTGAATTTTGTATAATTCGTTAACATTTTTTTAGTGTCATTGCGGGCAGAACCCGTGGCAATCTAAACATGAGATTGCTTCGTCGCTCCGTTCCTCGCAACGACGGATTGTCCCAAAGTGATCCCCCAAAGGGATCCCCTTGGGGCCTTTGGGACTTCGCTATCGCTCGCAAAGACATTTGTAAAGCTATTTTGCAAAATTGTAGTAGATATATCTGTATTATAACCTGAAACCGCTGGTTTGTCAAGAAAAAAGCTATCTCTCGATCCCAGAGGCGAAGAGAAAATAACCCTCCTCAGAACAGCTGGCCTATGCTGAAGTGGGGTTCCCAGCGGTCTGCCGCTATATAGTTTCCCGCGGAGCTAAACCTGTACCCGAAATCAAAGCGGATGGTCCCGACCGGCGTGTTTATCCGTATGCCGAATCCGGCGCTCTTCTTAAGCGTGTTCAGATTGATCTCCGTGTCCTTCCACAGGTTTCCCATGTCAAAGAAAACGATGCCTTTAAGAAGGCCCTCTGTTCCGGGTATGGGAAACCTTATTTCGGTATTGGTGTACAGAAGCGATTTGCCTCCGGTGGCATCCTGCGGCAGGCATCTTTCCGGATAACCGCGGATGGTGTCGGCTCCGCCCCCGTAGAATTTTTCATACACCGGCACGTCCGCCGAAGCGCCGAACGAGTCGATAATACCGGCCCTCATGTGGAACGCGAGCACCAGCCACTTGAGCCCGAAAAGCTTTGAATAAGTGCTGAAATCCATCGTCGGGCTGTGGAAATTGTTGCCTCCGCCCAGGATCCCTCCTGCCAGCCGCTCTGAAATATTGAGATAAATGCCCTGGGTCGCATCAAAAATATTATCCCTGGTATCCCTTACGTAGGAAAATGCCATGCTGGAGGTCACGTTTGTCCCCGCCTGGTCTTTCACGTCCTGGGACGCTGAATCGCCGACATTATAAACCTCAACGTTCTCGTATTTATACTGCATGTAGATCTTGTCATAATCCGTTATCAGCCTGCCGACTTTTAACGCCCCTCCTACCCTTTTCTCCGTATAGTAATATTCTGTCCTTTCCCTGATAGTGTGGAAAATATCCACGCCGATCGAGGTGGGCGTGTCCAGGAACCAGGGCTCGGTAAAACTGGCCTCTATATTCTGCTTCTGAGCCCCGAACTCCCATTTAAGGCTGAGGAACTGCCCGAGGCCCAGGAAATTGTTCTGGCTGTATTCGAGGTAGCCCAGCAGGCCGTCCAGAGAATTATACCCGGCGCCGAAACTCACCATGCCGGTCCTTTTTTCCTTCACCGTTACCACCAGGAGCATCTTGCCCTTTTCAGAACCGGGCTCGGTGGAAATGTCCACCTCCTCGAAAAATCCAAGGTTGTAGATCTTCTGGCGGCTCCTTATTATTTTCTGCGTGTTGAAAACCTCGCCTTCCCTGACGGTAAGCTCCCTGCGCACAACCTTGTCTTTCGTTATGGCATTGCCGGTTATCTTTATCTTCTCGATGTAAACGAGCTCCTCTTCCTGGATGTCCACGATAATGGATATTATCCCGCTTTCTTCCTGGATGTCCGTAAGGGGAACTATCCTGCAGAGTATGTAGCCTTTCTCCGCGTATTTACCCTGCAAGTTCCTCATGTCCTCGATGAATTTTGACTGGTTGAATATGACCTTCTCTTTGGTTGACAGCGAATCCCTTACTTCTTTTTCCGTAAAAATGGAATTGCCCTTTATCTGTATCCTGTCAACCTTGATGCGCGTTCCCTCGTGGAGCTTTATGTCTATCACGAATTTTTCTTTCGCTTTTTCTTTTTCCGGGTAAGCGGCAGACGGAGCCCTGTATGCCGCGTCAGGCGGGTCGATGCCTATCAGTATATATCCTTCGCTCCTGTAGAAATCCGCCAGTTTGTCTATATCCTCTTCGAGTTTCCTTTCGCTGTACCACTTGCCCGGCTTTACCTGCATTTTCGCGAGCAGCTGCTTAGAATTATACGCCCTGTTGCCTAAAAAGTTCATCTCATCAATCTTGACCCTCCTGCCTTCCTTGATGGTGAATTTAATATTCGCGGCATCCTTCTTGGTCTCTATCTCGTGGGTCACGGCCGTGAACGGGAATCCCCTTTCTTCGTAGATATCCAGTATTTTCCTTTCGTTCTGTTTCAGCCTTACCTCATCGCAGGCGCACGTATCGCCCTTTTTGATGTCAAGGGCGTCTTTGAGCGTGCTTTCCCACACGGACTTCCTTCCCTCAAATTTTATTTCGCCAACATCGGGTTTTTCCTTCAGGCTGAAGATCAATTTAAGCCCGTCTTCGAATTCCTCGACTTCTACCGAAGCGTCAAGGAAATATCCCATTTTATATATGGATCTCAGGTCTTCGCGCAGCCTGGAGGATGAAAAATCATCGCCCGGCCTCATGCCGATGGCTTCCAGTACAGGCGTGTCGGGAATATTTATATTACCCTTCACCTCAATCTTCCTGATTATGGTGGTCTGGGCGAAAGCGCAGGCCGTGCAGAAAAAGCCTGCTAAAAAAATAAGAACGGCGGTTCTTCTCAACATATCCCCTTTTATGTCATTGTGTAGCAATCCAAATACAAGATTGCTTCGCTATCGCTCGCAATGACATACCTATATAGGAAATTTATTATATCCAGATTTGCGTTTTTGTCAATTAATTCGCCATTAAAGCCGGAAGCTTGCCTCTAAGAAAAGCTCATATTCGGTTTTAAGCGGATCGTCCTTGGGCCGGTAGTTGAACCTTGTTTTCACGTTCCCGATAATAGTATATTCCACTCCCCACTCGCTTGTCAGGACACCGCCTTTTTCCAGTATAGCTTTATAATCCACGTAAAGGTTGTTAACAATGTATTTCCCTATCTCGACGCTTGAGCCTTCAAACGGGGTCAGAAGGGTAATGGACCCGCTCTCGGATGAAGTGGCCATGGCGATGTTTTTCAGCATCTCGCTCTTTATCCTGAAAACATCAACGCGCAGGGCCCTGCGGACAGCGGAAGAAATGGGTTTTGTGATATACTGCGCTTCTATGCCTCCGGTCAGCATGCCCAGAGCCTCCTTTTTAAGGAGTTCCCTGAACTGGTCCTCTGTGATCGCGCCCTGATCGCTCTGGTAGAAATCCGGGTTCAGCAGAGCAAGCATCTCAGCCCTGCTCACAGGCGGTTCGCTTGTAAGCACCGGCTCTATCTTCCCCATCTCGCCCTTGAATTCAAGCGTCAGCTTTTTGCCGCCAACCCTGGCAGTGCCTTTGGCGTCAAGATACCCTTTTATCACGGATACCCCGTCCTCGTTCACCGTGGCTGCCTCGTAAGAGGAGCCTTTAACGACCTGGAATTCGGCGTTCATGTAGGTGAACCTGCCCCTTTCCGCTTCCCCCCTGCCTTTCGCGAAAATCGAGGTGCCGTCCCACCTGAACACGAAACCGGAGTCTCTTGCTATCTCCACCTCGACAAAATCGTTGTAGTACCTGTTGTTGCTTTTGAAAACCATTTCAACATCCCATTTCAGGAACGAAAGGAAATCAAGGCCGCCGCCTCCCTGCTTGGCGCCGGGAATGTCCGTGAACGCCATGTTCATTATGTTAACCTTGCCTTTCGCGAGGGCTGAATCAGCGCTGCCTTCTATATCCAGGAGGATCGCGATCTCGCCGGCGGCGAAATTCGGGAGGCTCACCCTCATAGGTATCCTATAGTCGTTCTTCACGTGTATGCTGAGTTTCACAGGCACCCACTTGCTGTACTCTATGTCTCCGTTAAAGAAAAGCGTTGTGCCGCCCGTGAACACGCTTGAATCAAGCTTCATTAATCCGGTCTCGAAATCTACGACAGCTCGTATATCACTGACAGGGTCCTTCACTCCTACGAACGCCAGCTCGCCGTTGTAAAACTTTGCCGACCCTGAGTATGCCGGATCGCCCATATCCCCGGCTATATTCAGATCAACGTCTATCTGCCCGGAAGCATTGGTCAGGTCACCCGGAAAGAAGATCGCGAGGTTGCTCATTTTCTCAACATAGCGGATGTTAAGGTCCATCACCTGGTCTGAAAGCGATATAATGCCGCTGACAAGCAGCGGTTTTGTGTTCCCCAGGCACAGCGCAAGCTGCCGGATCTCAACCTTTTTTTCCCCGAAAGAGATGCCCCCTGAAAGGTAATAATCGTTCTTGGAAACCGCGGGTATGAATTCAAGCTTCCCCTCGGAATAGCTCAGGCTTGTTTTAACTGACCTGCCCAGCTTCTTGTTTATCATTGCGTCGTATATCCCCGCGTCGCACGTGAACCGGGGAGACTTATCAAGCCCCGTTATTCTTCCGTTCAGATAAAAGGGCGCCGCTACCAGGAACGCGGGATTCTCTCCCTGGCCTGCCTGCACCCTAAGCCCCCCCTTAACCATGATGGTTATATCCTGTTTGGAGATCAGCACCAGACCCTCGTTTACCGTAAAGGTACTGTCTCCTTTTTTTGCCTCGATCCTGAACGAAAGGGTTTCGCCGTCAAGCCTCAGGTCTGTGATCTTTAGCATGTCGACAGCCTGGCCTTTGTATTCTATGGTCCCGGAAACCGCCGGGTGCTCGAATGTCCCGGCGATCTCAATGCTGCCCGACACTATGGCGTTCTCTTCGGTTTTGAAGCCTTCTGCGGCAGATGAAAAGATCCCCGCGATACTGGCAAAAAGGAGAGGGTTCTCCTCGTTCATGCTTACGGCTATATTGATGGTTTTGGATTTCAGGCCCAGGGAACCGTCAACCTGGGTACTGTTCAGACGCAGCTTCGAAATGACAACGGTATCCGCGGACGCGCAGATCTCACCTGTAAGGCGCATTATGGGCTCGGAAAAATAAGTCACGTTCATAACGCATTTATTGTTGCTTATAAGTATTTCACCTTTCGCATCCCTTCCGTTTATGAATTCCGGGGTTATTACCAGCGAATCGTTCCTGTACCTGGCGCTTATCACCGTGTCTTTTAAGCGGAATTTCATCCCTCCCGCCGAAGGTGTATTAGCCTGGACCGCTGACAGCGAACCTATGTTTATACCCGCGTCAAGAGCAAAGCTGCCGGCGAACTGCAGCCTGCCGGAAAGGCCGAGGTCTCCGGAAATTTTGTATCCCCCTGCGGCAAGATCCGTCAGAGCCAGTTTCGCGCTGAAAGGGATCCCCGCTTTTTCTGCCTTCAGCTCTATGTCCGCCTTCGCTTCTTTGCCGTAAATAACGCTTATCTTCTTGCCCAGGCTTTCCGCGAAGGGAAAATCTATGTCCAGCAGGATCTGCGGATATTTCCCTTCGGCAAAATTGAATTTTGATTCAAGTTTTTTCTGCGTGAGCCTGCCCTTGCCTGTGCCCGAAAGGACGGTCTCGCCCTTTATTTCGAGGAGTATGCCGGAGAATTCAAGGGCTTCCCTGCTGTAGAAAATGCCTGTTCTGAAATTGTACCCGGGAGAAGAAAAAAGCAGGCCGCCCTCAAAAACCGGCACGCCCGTTTTTTTCAGCACCCCCCTTTCCATCTCGATCCTGCCCTGCGGTAATTTCGCGGCCAGGGAAACCCGCATGCTTTCTGAATCGTCGGTGAACTCCAGGCCTACACCTTCGGCTTGCACTCCCCGGATATTCAGGCTCTTTGCGCTGAATTTCCCTTTTATCCCGGGACTGCCCGCATCCCCCTCGATCCTTGCCGTGAAAACCGCCGAATCAGCCTGAAAACCTTCAAACCTAATGGACCTTGAAACGAACCGCACGTCCATTTCCATCCTGGGTGATCTCGGGTCGTAAATAACCCCGTCTATCTTTGCCGAACCGACGTACGGGACAGCCGCGCCGATCTGCAGCCTGCCGCTGACCTTTGCCCTGTCAGAACCGAACTTCACGCTGCTGTTAAACTTGAGGGGCACCTTTATATCCCCGGATCTCAGCATCGCCTTCAGGTAGATATGCAGGGGCACAAAATCGCCTGTCTGCCTGTCGAAACCAAGGTTAAAATTTATGCTGCTTATGACGTTCTTGCCAAGCTCTACCCTGCCGTTTACCAGATTAACCTGGATCCCCCGCATATCCGGGGCAGCCTTGAAAAAACCGGTCCAGGACGGAAAAACCTGCGGTTTTATCTCTTCCCATTCCATCTCCCTGAACCAGAACGAAGGCGACTGGAGCGTCACTTTCCTCAGCGCGCTCAAAGGTTTCATGCGGTTGGAAAACATTTCTTTAAGGCTGTATTCGACGACTATTTCCTTTATCTTTACCCTGTAATCCCGATGGCTGACGTCCAGGCCGCGCAGGATAAGGAAATTCCCGTACAGATCAACGCTTCCAAGGAGTATCTTCGCTCCCAGCGCTTTCTCCGCCCCCGCGATAAAAGCGGTTTCCACGCCTCTGGCTATCCAGCCCGTTTTCCAGGCAGCGAATACACCGGTGCATATAAGGATGATCACCAGGACTGTTAATTCCAGCTTTTTCTTCATTTCAGCTCAAAATTCATTTCTATAGTTCCCCACTGCCTTGCCCTTTCCGGGCCCGGCGGTAAAGGCTCAAAACGCCACCTTTTCAGGGACTGCACCGCAAGGTTATCGATCTGCAGGTAACCCTTTTTCTCCACGAAAACATCTTCCACGTCCCCGTCCGGCTCAACCCAGAATTTCAGCTTGACCCTTGCCTCTATTCCTTTTTTCTGCGCCCATTCGGGATAAACGGGAAATTCGGAATAGAGCACCCTCCTGGAAGCCAGGGGCCCTTTTACGCCCAGCCTCTCGCCGGCGTATTTAGAGGCTTCGTTGCCCGAGGGGAAATCGGGGCCCTTTTTTGCCGTTACTTCCGCTCCCTGCGGCAGCTTTGTCTTTTTCCCCAGCCCTGAAGGAGAAACATCCCCTTTTATGGAAGGCACGGACGAGAGAGGGTTATAGTTAGGCTCGTTATATTTTCTCTGCAGGCGGTTTTCCACGTTGCTTGAGCTTTCCGTCCTGAACGGATATCTGACCCCGCCTCCCGTAAACATTCTCTGCGAAATTTTCTGCCCGGGCACCCGGGCAGGGCTCCCGCCCGACTCAACCTTCAGCGTCACGAGGGTCACCTCGATGACGGAGATCTTTTTCTGCATCGAACCGACGGAAAAAAGTGAAAGCAAAAGAAGCAGCAGCAGGTGCGCCCCGAAAGAAACACCAAGGAAGTGGTTGAACGTCATCTCTTTTATCTTCATATATTTACCCGCTGACTCTCAAGATTTCCACGAAAGCACGAAAGCATCACGAAAGCACGAAATATATCTCGGTTTTGACCATTAAACCATTAATCCGTTAATCCATTAATCAAATACATTGTTCAAGACACATGACTCATGACTGTTTTTGCTAAGGCTCGGAGACCGGCTGGGTAGCCACGGCAAGCTTCTGGGCTC
This sequence comes from Candidatus Desantisbacteria bacterium CG1_02_49_89, assembly GCA_001871075.1. Lineage (GTDB taxonomy): Bacteria > Desantisbacteria > UBA1551 > UBA1551 > UBA1551 > UBA1551. Next base: position 306 of record MNUP01000071.1, on the reverse strand, counting down.
CGGCCTGTTTCGCAACGTCCATAAGCCTTACGATCTTCCCGAAAAACACATCCCTGTCCGCCTTTATAACGACCAGTTTTTCGCGGCTTGCGAAAATCCTGGGTTTCAGAGCGTCCTTGAGATTCCTTTCCCACCTCACCTCTTCCTCGTTTATGAAAAGCCGGTCCTGGGAATCAAGGAATATCACCACGGCTTCCGTCGGCTCAAGCTCCCTTGTTGAAGCTTCGGGAAGCTTTATTTTAATGGCAGGCTGGGTCATGAAAGTCGTTGAGATTATAAAAAACACGAGGAGCAGGAACACTATGT
>MNUP01000002.1 GCA_001871075.1 Candidatus Desantisbacteria bacterium CG1_02_49_89 | reverse complement strand
TATGAAAAACTCCACAGGAAAGAAACCGTTGCAAAGGCAATTGAAAGCCTCCCGCCAAAATATAGAGAAGTGATAATCCTGAGCATTGTGGAAGAAAAGTCATATACCGAGATATCCTGCGTTCTGGGGATATCCACAAACCTTGTAGGTATACGGCTTATGAGAGCAAGGCAGATGCTGCGAATAAAACTTAAAAATCTTCGCTAAAAATTAACATTTCCCACTTTGTCAAAGGGGGAAACAGGGGGATTTGTAGCGGCATCTGCCCCCGCGTCTTGCTCCGATGTAATATCGGAGCAGCGGGGGTCGGATTTATCCGACATATTCATTTTTTTGTAATATTTCCGTAATATTATGTATCTATATAATATAGGAGGAAGAAATGAAGTGTTTCAGGCCCGAAATGATCGAATTTTACATAGACGGGGAGCTATCTGAGGCGGACAAAAAGAAGGTGGAGGCGCATCTTTCAGAATGCCCTGCCTGCAGGGAAAAATTAAAGGAACTTTCGTGTTTTGATGCTGATATAAAAGGCATATATAGTAATGAACCCCTGCCTGTGGGTTTTGAGCAAAGGTTCTACGGAAAGCTGAAAGAGTCAAAAGCAGGAGAAGAGAGGCCGTTTTTACCGAGGCTTGCGTGGGCAGGCCTGGGAGTGGCAGTCATTCTCCTGCTTTTTGTTTCTATATACGCAAGGAAGTCCGCGAAGGACATAAATGGAAATATGGCGGATAAGAAAATAGACAGCATCGCGAAAGATGCTTTAAAATACCTTTAACTGCAGTATCCAGTGTCCAGTAAATGCAATTACACAACGAAAAATAAAAATAGCAAACTTACCTTGATCCTCTCCCCTCGCGGGAGAGGGGCAGGGTGAGGGGGTTCATAAAAGGGAGAAGAAGATGAATAGAGAAAAAATTAGATTACTGGCTGCGCTGCTCGCGCTGACCTGCGTTTTTTGCTTTTGCGCAGGCGCGGCAGCGACGGATAAGTCTTTTTACAGGAACGAAATGAGAAAAGACCGCGCCAGGGATTCCCGGCGTTCTTCCAGGATCCAGGAATCAAGGAACTACGACTACGAGCTGGGAAAGTGCGTGACAGACGTGAACGGCAATCGCATAAGGCTTGAGGAATACGCTGTCAGGACCAGGCCTGACCAGGTCAAAGTTGTCACCCTGACAAAGAACGCGGAAATTTACGGTAGCATGTATTCGCTCTACACGTTCAACAGAAACCTTCCGTCGGATTTCAGCTCAGCTGCCAGGGAAGGCTTGAAAATGTCCTGGAGTGAAATGCCGGCTTACTGGCTAACCGAGTTTGAAAGTAAGCACTCATGCGGCTCTGACTACATAAAATACGCGGCAACCGGAGGCAGTTTCGAGAGTGTCCTTTCAGGAGGATACAAACAGTATTTCGCAAGCCTGAGATCAATGGTCAATTCAGAACTCAACGTAAAGGAAGAATCAGCGTATAATCCCGTCACAAAAGACTGGACCTATTATTACTACCTGTCCGGTATAAAGACAGAGGCGAAGAGCTGGGATGAATCCTGGGATGCCGCGAATAACGCGATGGTCCGCAATTATTACAGCGGGGTTTTTTCCGGCGGAAGCCCCACAGGAACGCTGCTCGCGACCAGGTCTGTTTACGCCTTCCAGGACAAGCTCCAGTATAAGACCCAGACGGTTTTCGCAGACGGCAAGTCGCTTACCATCTGGAACTACATAGTCAGCACCAGGGGAGAGGTGGTGTCAGCTCCTTCTCTGTGGTCGGAGAATTTCGTAACACAGGTCCTTAATTCGGGGAATTACGAGATGGTGGTGACTGCTTCCGAGTTTAGCGGCGGTAAGGTTGACATAATCGGCAAGCCCGGTATTCTTTTAAATACAAGCATGGCAGGCAGGTAGTGGCAGGTGAGGGGGCGCGTAGGGGCGGGCTTGCCCGCCCATCCATCTTCCCTCTTTTAAAGGGGCGCAATTCATTGCGCCCGAGATGCAGCTTGCCCTGAACCCGAACAGGGTGAGTGGTTTAGGGTAGCGGTCCCGATTCATCGGGACAACTTCCCCTTTTAAAAAGGGGGAAACAGGGGGATTTGTAATAATGAAATATATATTTTGGAGGAAAAAATGAGTAAGAAAATCTATATGATCCTAATCCTGATAGGGCTGTGCCTGCTGCCCGCGGCACAATGTTTCGCGGAAGACCCGCCGACGTTGGTCTGGCAGAAGGGATACAATTACGGATATGATGATAATGGTTATAGTGTTGCGGTTGATGACACCGGTAATATCTTTGTGGAAGGATACTCCAGCAATGGGTCAAACTATGATTACTGCACCATCAAGTACGACTCAAACGGCAATACACTCTGGCTTAAGAGGTACAATAGCGGGAATGAAGATTATGGTTTTGGTCTTGCGGTCGACCCCTCAGGTAATATTTATGTATCAGGGCATTCGCATAACGACTCCAACTATGACTATTTTGCCATCAAGTACGACACCAACGGAAACACCGTCTGGCAGAAAAGGTACAATAGCGGAGGCACGGACAACTGCTGGAGCATTGGTGTTGATCCTCTGGGTAACGCATATGTGACAGGAAGTTCCAATTCTGACTATTTCACAATAAAGTACGATACAAACGGCAACACCGTATGGCAGAAGTCATGGAACGGCGGAAGCACTGATGAGGCTTGGGCCATCGCGGTTGACGCGAGCGGTAATGTTTATGCAGCGGGGCACTCCGTCAATGCAAACGATGATTACCTTACGATCAAGTACGACACCAACGGAAACACCCTCTGGCAGAAGAGATACAACGGCGGAGGCAATGATTATATCAAAGGTATCGCGGTCGATTCCAATGGCAATGTTTATGTAGGAGGTTATTCCAGCAACGGTTTAAATTACGATTATTTAACAATCAAATACGATACAAACGGCAATACCCTGTGGCAAAAAAGATTTAATGGCGGGAATAATGATTACGCGCAGGCAACCGCTGTTGATACTTTCGGTAATGTGTACATCACGGGAGGATTCCAAAACGGTGCGAACTGGGATCTGCTTACAGTTAAGTATGATACGAACGGCAATACTCTTTGGCAGAAAATATACTGCGGTGTAGGTGATGATTGGGGCCTGGGCATAACAGTTGATGCAGGTAAAAATGTATACGTAACCGGATTTTCCAGCAATGGTTTGAATAACGATTGTCTTTTAATTAAATATTCTCAGATCCCTGACACATCGCCTGCTTCAATACTTAAATTGACTTCTGTTCCGTTCAGCATTTATATAAACGATCCTTCACCCGCCATCACTATTGAAGCGCAGAACAGTTCCGGCACTAAGGATGGTTCTTTCAACGGCACTGTGACTCTCGCAACGAATTCAGCTGGTGGCAGGTTCTCGCTGTCCGTCACAGGCTGGTCGGATGTTAATCAGGTCACGCTAACGGCAGGAACGGGGAGTGTATATTATAAGGATAGCAACTTCGGCAATCCCTTTATTTCCGTTTGCCGTTCAGGATTTTTTTCGGACATGCAGGTTGAAACTGTCAGGATAGCGGATTTCAGCGAATCTCCTCCCTCGATAGCCTGGCAAAGGTATTATAACGGCGGAGGCCACGATAACGGCTACGGTATCGCGGTTGACACTTCCGGCAACGTGTATATGGCGGGTTATTCCATGAACGGCCCGTATTATGATTATGTTTCGATCAAATATGACACGGACGGCAATACCGTATGGCTGAAGAAATATAACAGCGGAGGCGATGATTACAGCTGGAGTATCTCGGTTGACCCTTCGGGCAATGCCTACGTCACGGGAAGATCCAATTCCGATTATCTTACCATTAAGTATGATAGCAACGGTAATACTTTATGGCAAAAGAGATATGACGGCGGAGACAACGATGAGGCCTGGAGCATTGCTGTTGATTCGGGAGGCAGCGTTTATGTGGCGGGTCATACAAAAGATATTAATTGTAACTATCTCACCATCAAGTATGACACGGACGGCAATACCTTATGGCAGAGGAGATATGACGGCGGGGGCAATGACTACAGCAAGGGCATTGCTGTTGACACCAACGGCAACGTTTATGTTACAGGATACTCCAGCAATGGTATTAACAGCGATTACCTTACTATCAAATACGATACCAACGGCAATGTCATATGGATAAAGAGCCGCGACCTGGGCAGTAATGATTACGCCCAGGCCATTGCTGTTGATGTTTCTGGCAATGTTTACGTCACCGGAGAATCCAATAATGGAATAAACTGGGACGGTTTTACCGTAAAATATAATTTGGTCGGGGATATTGCCTGGGAAAACAGGTTTAACGGAGGTTACGACGATAGCGGTTTCGGCATTACAGTAGACCCAAGCAAGAATGTATATGTAACCGGATTCTCCAGCAATGGCTCTAATAATGATTACATTACGATCAAATACTTGCAGGTTTCGGATACATCTCCTGCCTCAAAACTGAAGGTTGTTTCTTCTCCGTTCAATATTCCTGTTAATACCGTATCTTCAGCGATAACAATAGAAGCCCAGAACAATTCCGGTATAAAGGATGTTTCTTTCAATAATACCGTATCGCTTATAACAACTTCAGGCGGTGGAAAGTTTTCACTCTCCGCAACAAGCTGGGCGGACGTGAACTTCATCACGCTAGCGGCCGGAGCAGGAACCGTATATTATAAGGATAGCAATTCAGGTAATCCTTTAATTAGCGTATCGCGCATAGGCCTGTCCTCAGATAACCAGGTTGAAACGATTACATCAGTAGTCGACAACGTTCCTCCGGTTACCTCGATATCCATAGGTAACCCAAAATCAGTAATAGGCGGAGAGACATACGTAAGCCTCTTAACTCCTTTCGTGCTGTCAGTGGTTGACACCGGTTCAGGTGTGGCGAGCACAAAATACAGGATCAACAACGATTCCTGGAAGACCTATTCCGGGCCGTTCACGTTCACCGGCGAAGGTGTATCTTCCGAAACGCAGGCGCACCTTATTTATTATTACAGCGTAGATAATTCGGGTAATACCGAATCCGTGGTCGCGGTTCCGGGGCTTGACCCTGGCGTTGTAGCGCTGTGGCATATGGACGAAGTTTCCGGCAGCAGCGTTGCTGACGCGTCATCAGAAGCCAACAACGGCATAGCCACCGGCACTTCTATAACTGCCGGGATCTCAGTCAGGGCAAGGCAGTTCAGCACATTGAGCGATTATGTGGTAGTGCCTAATGATCCATCCCTGCAAAGTTCGGGCTCAATGACTATAGAGGCTTGGATATACCCCACAAGCTTTACTTCCTCTGAGGCAAAGATAGTGGACAAAGGTGACGACAGCCTGTCCTCAAACAACGAATACCAGTTCTTTCTGGAGAGCAGCGGAAGAGTTTATTTCATCATGCACCACGGTTCAAGTTTCAACCAGTGTTTTTCCACAGCCGCGGTTAGCCTGAACCAGTGGAACCACGTGGCAGCCGTATATAACAAGGCAGCTGGGATGATGTGCCTCTATATAAACGGGGTACCAGACGACACGGAGAACAATACCTATGGGGCGAACGTTCTGAATTATAACGTCTGGATAGGCAGGGATGAGCACTATTCCTCCAGAAGGTTCAGCGGGATCATAGACGAGGTACGCATTTCCAATACCGCGCGCAGCGAAACAGAGATAAGGGATGCAGCGGCAGGCGAACCGAGGTCCGTAAGCGTCAAACTTATGCATGTTGTTTCCGAGACCCAGTCATACGCGGCGGCAATACCCGGCACTATCATAGCGGACGGCGCTGATTCAAGCCGCGTGAGCATACATATACTCAACAGCGCGGGGCAGCCGCTTTCGGGCAGGATAGCGACTATCTGGACGCAACGCGGCCCTTCTTACGATGACGCGGCTCAGCCGTCTGCCACGGACGCGAACGGGATGTGCACCGGATTTGTGAGTTCTTCTTATGCCGGCACCGCGGTCATAATGGTAAGCTGCGAGGACAAGATATTTGCCGGGCCCGTAGTAACGTTCGTTCCCGTGTATTTCAGGTTTACCACTCCGGCCAGAGAGATAGAGAGAACGTTTGCATCTGATACAATGACCGTTGAGGTTCAGGACGAGACAGGGACAAAGATGGTCCAGGCGAATTACGGCGCGCTCATAGCATCTTCGTCTGCCGCCGGCAAGTTCTCGCTTGACAAGGTAAACTGGAGCGCGTTCAACACAATGACCCTCACGCTCGCAAGCGGTTCAGCCTCATTATATTATAAGGATTCCGTGTGCGGCAACCCGGTGCTTACAGTTTCGTTCGGCATTCTGGCTGATTCCCAGACCGAGAACGTCACGGATACGATCGCGCCGCTGCCGCCTTCAGGGCTCAGCCCGGCGCTTGTTTCCCAGAACAGGGTGCAGCTTGACTGGCAGATATCGGTTTCAGACGATGCTGCCGGGTATTACGTTTTCTGGGACAGCGCGACAGGGATCATAGACTACGCCAGCCCCTGCACGTTCACACAGCATCCTTTAACCGCCTGGACTTCCGGTTCCCTGCTTGAGGGCGTGCAGTATAAGTTCGGCGTGAGAGCGCGGGATATCACCGGAAACACGGAAAATAATACGGGCATGGTAGCCGCGATAACAGTCCCGGTAGATACCAGCGTTATCAGGGCGGTCATAAAGGTTCCCCAGGCAGGCAAGAAGGTAAGCGGCAACCGCCTTACTGTCATCGCAGAGCTTATCAACGGCAGCCCGTGGCAGGTTGATAACATATTATTTGAATACAAGCCCAGCGCGGATACGGCATGGATATCCATCCCGGCTGCGAATTCCAACCATCCCAATCCCGACAGGATGTTCCCGTATTTTGTGCAGTGGAACGTGGACCTGCTCCCGGACGGCAGTTATGACATACGCGCGGCAGCGACCGACGTATACGGAAGAACGGACTCAGCCCCGATGTATATTACCATAATAGTCGACCAGGTGGACCCCGACATAAACGAAGGTGAAAATGCCGGCGGAGACCACGAGAAGAAAGAGAAAGTTGACCCGGCTCTGAACAACTGCGTAAAAGTGGGCAACGACGAAGGGAATAACGTGACCGCGATAACGATCCCGGGTGAAGCGCTTTCCGGCCCGACCAGGATCTCTGTTACGATCCTGTCGCCTTCCGGCGCGCCGCCCCAGCAGAATTCGCTTGTGCCCGCGGATGAATTCAGGGAATTTAAGCTTGAGAACGGCCAGACCCAGCTGCTGGGCAATACCTGCGCCGTTGTTTCCATGCAGTACAACGATGAGGACTGCGATGGCTTTATTGACGGCACCGGTGTTTCCGAAGACCGGCTTTGCGCCTACTATTTCTCGACCAGCGGATGGCCTCACTGGGAGAAGGTGGCGACGGTTGTCGACAAGGCAACAAAGACCTGCACTTTCACTACGCCGCATTTCTCCATATTCGGGCTGTTCGGTGTGGCATCGGCTGACCTTAAGACCGTCAAGGTCTATCCCAATCCCTGCAAGTCCGGAAGCGGAGGAATTTATGATGCAGGCAAAATCACCTTTGTTAATCTCACCGCAAATGCAACCATAAGGATCTACAACCTGGCAGGAGAGCTTGTCTGGGAGAAGGCGAACGTGAGTCTTTCAGCGACCTGGGATCTCAAGAATACCTCGAGCGCCGGCGTTGCAAGCGGCGTGTATATCTATCTTATTATAGACAACCTGGCAGGCGAGAAACTGGCAGGCAAGGTGGCGGTTATCCGTTAAAATAGTGACCAGCAACCAATGAAAACTCGCTGCTCAACCTTACCTTTACCCTCGCCCCTTGAGGGAGAGGGAGGGGGTGAGGGGAAGAATTAAAAAGGAGATATAAGATGAATAAACTAATAAGAAAGATATTATTTATAGGTTTAGGAGTGACGTTGCTCATAAGCCAATGCATGGCGTATAATGAACTGACAGGGACGACCGGGGCAGCTGTCCTGAAGATCCCCGCGGGAGTAAGGCCCATGGGAATGGGTGAAGCCTTTGCTGCCATCGCGGATGACGTTAATTCGATGCACTGGAATCCCGCCGGCCTTGCGAAAATGCAGAAACCGGAATTCAACTTCTCCTACAATATGTGGCTGCTGGATATCGGGTACGGCAACGTCAACTATGCCCACCCGCTTGGCGCCCTGGGTACGATAGGCGCGAGCATAAGCTACCTTTCCATGGGGACCTTCTACGGCATGGACAAGAACGGCGCGAGGGCACCGGATTTTACGGGTTACGACCTTATCGTGGATGTTTCCTACGCGCAGAAATTGATGCAGGGGCTTTCCTTCGGCGGCAGTTTCAAGTTCCTGCAGGAAAAAATAGAAGTTGAACAGGCGATAACCTGGGCGATAGACGCGGGCGTGATCTACGACCTGTCTGAGAAGTTCAGCCTGGGATTCGCTGTGCAGAACATAGGTACTGGCATACAGTTTACGCCCACCGCCTTGCCTGAAAACCTTCCTTTGAACATAAAGATCGGATGCGGCTACAAGCCGTCAGAAGCAATGATCCTTGCCCTGGACGTGAATATCCCCAATGACAACGTTGTGAATGTCAGCGCCGGGATGGAATACTGGTTGATGAGCAATTTCGCGCTGAGGGCGGGGTATAAGACAAACCGCCTCAATGACCTCGGAGCGCTTTCCGGGCTGTGCGTTGGTTTCGGCCTGAAGTGGTCAAACTATGCGGCTGATTTCGCGTTCACTCCTTACGGGGAACTCAGCAACTGCTTCCGCCTTTCCCTGGGAATGGTATTTTAAAAACAGTGTCCCGCCCCTTCGGTCTCCACTCCGGCGACTCGCCGTAGTGGCGACCAGTGTCCAGTTCAAAACGCGTCAACGTGTCAGAGTTTAATAATCCCCCTATTTTCCCCCTTTATACCGAAGGCATCCCTTTGGGAGAAAAGGGGGATTGAGGGGGATTTTGATACAGTTTAAGTTCTTGTAAGTTCCCTGTTGAAAGTTTTTAAATGTCCACTGCGAAGTCAGTGGATATTTTTATTTATATAGGATTTGACTTTTAAGCATAAATGATATATAATATACTTTAATAAATACAAGCCAGCTTTATGCAGTCAACCTTTAACTTTTAACCCCTTTAACCTTTTTAACACTTTTAACTAATATGGATACCGAAGAGAAAAAATTCCTGTCCGCTGACCTTGTCATCCTTTCGTCCTCCTTCCTGCTCATATTCATGGGGGCGGGCGCGTTCCAGCAGTTCATGATACCCATGCTTTCAGAAAGGCTGGGAAAAACCGCGCTGGAAAGTTCCTGGATACTCGCGGCGCTCTACCTTTCATTCCTGTGGTGGCGGGTGGCGTGCAGCTACACGCTGAAATGGCTGGGCGATTACTGGTCTTTGATACTGGGAAGCCTTATATACACAATTTTTCCCCTGGCAGTGCTTTTTACCAGGAGCTATGCTCTTCTGCTTGTTCTGGCAATAGCCTGGGGGTGGGGCGCGGCGTCAATATGGATAAGCGCGAGCACCAGGGTCCTTGATTCCAGCAGCTCGAAGAAATACGGTATTTCCTCCGGGACTTTCTACACCGCCGCGCAGCTTGGCCAGGCAATAGGCGTTATCCTGCTTGAAAGGATCATAAGGACTGGCGGAGAGAATGGGATGCTTTTCTGGGTTTTCCTGATCACAGCGGCAGGCAACGCAATGCTGTTCATGCTTCCCGCAAAAACCGTTGTAAGGGAACAGCCGAAGCTTGCAAAGGTTTTCGGTGTGCTGAAAAGCGGCAGGAACAAAGCCGTGGCTTTTATGCAGTTCGCTTCTTCGTTCGGGTTCGGCGTGATGATGAGCAGCTTCGCGGATATGGTCAGGAGCTACTACGGCATTCTGCTTGTGGGCACAGCCACTATCTGGTTTTACGTGGTCAGGTTGTTTTCCAGTTCTTTTCTCGGCTGGCTTTCTGACAGGTGGGGCAGGGAGAGGATACTGTTCCTGGGTTTCCTGCTTTCCGCGGTAGGTTTTACGGTTGTTGTGTTCAACCATTCTCTTCCTGCGATGTACCTCGCGGCGGGCCTTCTGGGTTTCCAGTTCGGCACGGTCCCGGTCGCGGTTATGGCTATGATAGGCGACGAGACAAAACCGGAAGAGCGCCACCTTGTTTTCGGGGGGATGTTCCTGTGGAGGGACCTCGGGGTGGCTGTCGCCATTATTTCCGGGATGTATATCAATGCCTTTACGCGCAATTATTCAGTGAGTTTTGCGATATTTGCCGCGCTGTTTTTTGTATGCGCTTTTCTCGCGCTGCGAATGAAGGCATTGCCACGAAAAGATTCAGCCACGGTCACCACTTCGGCGACCCGCCGATGAGGCGGGATGTCCACGGATAATATTTCTGTTCTAAAACGTTGATACGTTGACACGCTGATACGCTGACACGTTTTAAGGAGGTTCCATGAGGTTCGGTTGCTGCGCAGGTCCTGAAAAGGCGGATGTCCTGCTTAAAGCGGGATGCGATTTCTACGAGCCCACCGTGATCAACCATCTCGTCCCGGAAAAGAGCGAGGAAGAGTTCATGTTCCT
>MNUP01000021.1 GCA_001871075.1 Candidatus Desantisbacteria bacterium CG1_02_49_89 | reverse complement strand
TCCTGGGTTTCAGCGCGTCCTTGAGATTCCTTTCCCACCTCACCTCTTCCTCGTTTATGAAAAGCCGGTCCTGGGAATCAAGGAATATCACCACGGCTTCCGTAGGCTCAAGCTCCCTTGTTGAAGCCTCGGGGAGCTTTATTTTAATGGCAGGCTGGGTCATGAAAGTCGTTGAGATTATAAAAAACACGAGGAGCAGGAACACTATGTCCGCAAGGCTGGTGGTCGGGATATTTGCCTCTATGCTCAGGTTCCTTTTGAATTTCATTATCCACCCCTTTTAAGCGTTTCTATAAGCTCCATGGATTCCTTTTCCATTTCAAGTATAAGGCCGTCTACCATACTTATGAAATAGCCGTGGAATACCACTGTCGGGATCGCGATGCACAGCCCCGCGACCGTGGTAATAAGGGCTTCCGCGATACCGGCTGCCACGACCGAACTGCTGGTCACGCCCCCGGCAGACACGATCGCCATAAAAGCGCTGTATAAGCCGGTTACGGTCCCGAGGAACCCGATAAGCGGAGCTATGTTGGAGATGATCGCGAGGCTCTTCAGGAACCTCTGCAAAGTAGGGATCTGGTGGTTGGCTTCGTCCTCGATAGCCTTCTCGATCTCCTCTTTCGGCAGGGACTGCCTTGTGATCCCCGCCTTGAAAATATAGGAAAGCGGGATCCTGGATTCATCGCATACTGAGAGCGCCCTGTCTGTCTGCCCGCCTACAAGCGCCTTTTTTACCTTATGCATAAAGATTTTTGTGTCTGTTTTTGTCTTTGACAGACTGTAGAACCTTTCCAGAACGACCGCCACCAAGATCACTGAACAAAGCAGCAGCGGATACATCATTACCCCGCCCTCAATAAACCATTTAGGCATCTTATCCTCCCTCAAAATAACGTGTCAACGTGTCAAAGTGTCAACGTGTCAAAGTTTAAAGCAGTAACTCTGACACGCTGATACGTTGATACTCTGATACGCTTTTAGAATTTTAGCTCGACTCCGCCCCTGAAGTTCCTTCCCCTGCAGGGGTATTCACTCATTGATTCGTAAAAAACATCGGCAAGGTTTTCAATATTAAAATACAATCTTATTCCGTCGCCGGCGTTAAAAGCGGTATTAAGGCCCGTCATGAAATAGCCCGGTATTTCCCTCGCGTTGGTCTGGGTGTCGGAATACACCGGACCCCTGTAGTTTCCCGCAACTTGCATTTCGAACCTGCCTATTTCATAACCGATGCTGTACGTGAACTCGTCCCTGGCAAGATAGGGAACGTGCATTTCGCTTGATACTATCTCCCGGTGAGTGAAACCTGCCTTTCCCACAATATCGCCCCCGAAAAGCTGGTACCTTACCCCAATGTTCCCGGCAGGCCCGAAATGGGTTACAAGAGGAATATTGAACGGCTGCCAGAGAGTATCCGTATCGCCGTATGCAATGAAATCCTGGATTATCCTGAAGTAAAACCCGGCGTCCCAGAAACCGCTGAACTTCCCATCTGATGAGTTGAACCTGCCTCTTACCCCCGCGTTAATGTCCCAGGAATGCTCCATGCCCAGGCCCGGGTTGAACTGCGTGAAATTCCCCAGGAACATCGCGTAACCGGGAAGAACGCTTGTCCTCCTGAAACCCGCGTCCATTGTCATGCCGTTTTTCATCTCGCAGGAAACATCAACTTCCGGGTTCAGGATAAACTGGTCGATGAACCTGTAAGGCCGCAGATACCTGGCGGCTGCCCTGAACCGCCATTCCGGGATCCCGGCTATCCTGAATTTGTCTTCAACTGAAAGGCTGAAATTGCCTCCGGACCGGGACAGGCTTTTCCTTTCCTCGTATTCATACTGCACTTCGCCTGCGACCGCGTGGTCGGTAAACTGCGCGCTTATACCCAGCTTTGCGCCGCCCCTGACTTCCTCGGCCGTGGCAGCCGGAAGAACCGCAGTATTGACGTTTGGCATCCTGTCGTTGATGTAAGCCGATGAATACCCTGGGGTAAAGATGATCGACAGATTCCCGAAATTCCCCTTCCAGCCGATCCGCACGTCAGCGTTCCTTGTCCAGTGGTTGAGAATGTTGCCACCTGCGGCAAGCAGAGCCGGGTGCGTCAGGCCTTCATTCCTGTCATAGTATTTAAGCGAGGAAAAGATCGACGATTTCAGAAAAAACGGAACCGAGAAATCAGCGTTGAAGTTATCCGCGGAGTAATTCTGCAGCCTTGAGTTTACCCCGTAGTCTCCTGTTTTTATCCTGTCCAGCAGCAGCAGGAAACCTATTCCGGCCTGCCTCCCCCCGGTCACCTTCCATTCAAGGTAATCATATCCCCCGCCGTAAAGGCCTATCGTGAAAAAGGACGCGCTTGCCTGCTGTTCCTTTGCCATGGAGCCCTTGGGCAGGAGATTTTTTGCCGCGGGCCTCGGACTCTTTACCGGTTTGTCGAACAGGTCTGTTGACTTATCCTGGCCCGTGATCGTGACCGGCGGCAGGATTATCGGCTCGTCCGCGAAACCCGTGTAACGTGCAACGTGTAACGTGTAAGGCAGGATTAAAAAAGTTATTAAAAAGAATTTTAGGGTTAAACTGGAAACTGGACACTGGTCGCCCCTGCGGCGACCCGCCGATGAGGCGGGACACTCTGACACTGTCTTTATGGCTGCCTCCCTGCTACTGTATTCTGCCAAGTTCTTTCTTTGCCTCCGCGGACCAGCTTGAGTCCGGGTATTTCTCGATCACCTTCTTCAGGTATTCCTTCGCTTCCTTTGCTTTGCCGCTCATAAGAAGCGATACACCCATTTTATATTCGGCCTCAGGGTGCATATCGGTTACGCCGGGGTACAACACTACAACCTTCAGGTACTCGGAAGTCGCGTCTTCATATTTGCCGGTATTAAAAAGGCAGTCACCGGTTTTCAGCTGCGCAGCCGCACCCACTCCGCTGCGCCTCGGGGAAAGTAAAGCTGATTTCTGGAAATACGGGAGCGCGTCTCTGTACCTGCCCGCGTCAAAATATATCTGGCCCAGCCTGTAGCCTGCCTCCGGCAGGAAATCGCTGTTCGGGTATCTAGCGATAAAAGATTTGAAAATAGCTTCGGATCTCCCGGTATCCCCAAGCTGCGAGTAGCAGACTCCCGTCCTGAATTCCGATTCCATGCAAAGGCGTTCCTCCTGCGGGTATTTCTTTGCGACCTCGGCGTAAGCCGCGATAGCGTCCCTGGCCTTCTTTTTCTTCAGCAGTATGCCGGCCACGCCCATCTGCGCCCTGGCGGCAAAGGAACTCTGGGGCGAATTGGCAAGCACGAAATTATAATATGAAGACGCTTCGTCATAATTGCCCTTTCTGCCCTCAAATTCGGCTATCTTGAAAGCCGATTCAACCGCCATGTCGCTCTGCGGGTATTTTTCTATCACGACCCTGTAGGTCTTAACCGCACTCTCGGCCTTGCCGTCCATGGAATAGCTGCACGCTATCGCGTAAAGGGCTTCCGCCTCAAGCTCTCCGGACAGCAGAACCGATTCATAAGCCTTGCGCGCCTCATCATACGCGCCCAGGTTATACATCGAATCTCCCAGCCTGTAAAGGGCGTCAGACCGCAGGGCGGCTGACGGGTACCTGGCGGCAAGCATCCCGAAGGATCCGGCTGCATCCCTGAATTTCCCCTGCTTGAAATACGACCACCCCAGCCAGTAAAGCGTGTTTACAACCAGCTCCTCGCGTTTTTCCGCGGGAACGGCCTTTTCATTCTCCAGGATCTCCAGGAACAGAGGGACCGCCCGGGTGAAATCGTCCTGCTTATAATACGCGTAAGCGATCTGGTACTTGACCTGGGGCTGTCCGGTGTCGCCGGCGGTTTCCTCCACTGCCTTCCTGTAATATTCAAGCCCTATATTGTACTTTTTTTCCGCGATATAACAGTCCGCTATGCCCAGCATCGCGTCGCGCCTGATGCTGCCGAACCTTTCCGGCGCCTGAACCGCTTCGCCGAAAGCGTTGCGCGCGCCCGCGTAATCGCCCTTCCGGTATAAAATTGCGCCGATCTGCAGCCACGCGTCAAGCACGAGCTCATCCCTCACGCCCTTTCCCCTGTATTCCCCTATAAAATTCCTGAAGCCGGAAACGGCATCCTCTGTTTTCCCCGGCCTGTCAAGCGTTACTGCGATCCAGTATTTGACATCCGGCGCAAGGTCGTGCGCTGGAAAATCGCCTAAAAATTTCCCGTAGAGTTTCAGCGCTGAACCGTAATCCCCCCGTTTGAAAAAGCAGTCCGCTATACCCTTGTCCGCGTATGGAACAAACTCACCTCCGGGATAATCCTTGCGGATAGCGTGAAAAACCGTTTCAGCGCCCGCCCAGTCGTTCAGGCTGTAATACGCGTTTCCAAGCTGGTAAAGCACGAAATCGCCGCCGCTTTCACCGGCGGAAAACGACGCAAGAACGTCTTTGTAAGCACGGACTGCTCCCGCGTTGTCTCCCATGCCCTGCAGGACCTGGCCTTTCAATACTTTCGCCTCTGCTGCAACCGAAGAATCAGGGAAATCTTTCAGGATTTTTTCAAGACTGGCAAGCGCATCCTTAAGGTCGCCCCTCCTGAACCTGCAATAAGCCAGCGAATAATAGCACTGGTCCAGATAGGACGATACGGGATACTCTTTGATCAGAATGGTGTAGATACCTGTTGCAGAAAGAAAATCGTTCTTTTTATAATAGGATTCGCCGAGGAAAAACAGGGCGGCGTCCGCGGCCTTGCCTTTCGGAAAGTTGGTAATTACCTCCTGCAGCTTCAATATGGCCCTGTCGTATTCATCCTGAAAAAAATAAACCTGCCCGGTCCTGAGCAGGAGAATTTCCTCATATTGTTTTGACCTCACCATGCCGTAACGAACAAGCGCTTCCTTGAAACGCGCCGTATTAAAATAACACTCGCCCGTAAGGAATTCAACATCGTCTGTCCTGGAACTCGCGGGATGCGAATCCCTGAAAGCCTGCAGGCGGGTAAGCGCAAGTTCGTAAAGCCCTCTCTCATAAAGGCCGTACGCAACGCTGAACTCGTCTTCTTCCGCCATCCCCTGAGCGTATAAATTATCGTGTAACGTGTAACGTGTAACGTGTAAGGGGAAGAATAAGAGTAGTATAAGAAACAGTTTTAGAGATATAGGAGTTTTAAGCATAGTTTTTATTTTAGGTGTTTGAGTTAGTGTTAGTGTTAGTGTTAGTATTGGTTTTGTCAGACTATTTTCGCCTGAACCGGTATCGCCTCCTCGAATACAAGAACGTCTTCTTTTGCCTTAACGAATACTTCCCCACCCTTGAATTTGCCTGTCAGCATCTCGGATGACAGCGGGTCTTCAAGCATTCTCTGTATCGTCCTGCGCAGGGGCCTGGCTCCAAAAGCGGGGTCAAAACCGGCTTTCGCGAGCAGTTCTTTCGCGTCGTCGTCAAGGATTATGCGTATGCCTTTCTGGCTCAACCCCGAGTTGATCTCTGATATCATCAGGTCCGTTATTTTCAGTATTTCCTCTTTGCCAAGAGGCCTGAAAACCACTATTTCATCCAGCCGGTTCAGGAACTCGGGGTTGAACGTGCGCTTGACCTCTGACATCACCTTGTCTTTCATGTCCTGGTAGGTCCCTTCTTTGTCGTCAACGGTCTGGAAACCCATGGAGGTCTTTCCCCTCACGATCTCCCTTGCCCCTATGTTCGCGGTCATTATGATCACGGTGTTGCGGAAATCAACGGTATGGCCCAGGTTATCCGTCAGCCTTCCGTCATCAAGGACTTGCAGCAGTATGTTGAAGACGTCCGGATGGGCCTTCTCTATTTCGTCCAGCAGGACCACGGAATACGGTTTGCGCCTTACTGATTCGGTCAGGACCCCGCCTTCGTCATAACCCACGTATCCCGGCGGCGCGCCTATCAGGCGCGAAACGCTGAATTTTTCCATGAATTCCGACATATCGACGCGCGTAATGGCGTCCTCGTCCCCGAAAAGGAAACCCGCGAGGCTCTTCGCGAGCTTTGTCTTGCCCACTCCGGTGGGTCCCAGGAAAAGAAATGACCCGGTCGGCCTGCGTATGTCTTTAAGCCCTGTCCTCGCCCTTCTTATCGCCCTGCTTACAACGTCTATCGCCTCCTTCTGGCCTACTACGGCCTTCTGGAGATCTTTTTCCATGTTCAGTATTTTTTCCTGATCCTTCTGGGTCAGCTTCAAAAGCGGGATCCCCGTCCATTTGGAAACTATGTACGCGATGCCTTCCTCGTCAACAACGGATTCGCCGTGCTCGAGCTTGTGCTTGTCCCACTCGCGCTTCACGGACTCGAGCTTATCCTTCAGCTTTTTTTCTTTATCCCGTATATTCGCGGCGCTCTCAAATTCCTGGTTTTTGATCGCCGATTCTTTTTCTTTCGTCACCTGCTCAAGGTCGGCTTCCATGGTCTTGATATCGGGGGGGCGCGTCGTTGTCATAAGTCTTGCGCGCGACCCGGCTTCGTCTATAAGGTCGATCGCCTTGTCGGGGAGGAACCTGTCCGAGATATACCTGCTGCTCAGTTCAGCTGCCGCCTCAAGCGCTTTGTCCGTTATCTTTACCCTGTGGTGCGCTTCGTATCTGTCCCTCAGCCCTTTTAATATCTCTATCGTCTCCTGCACGCCGGGCTCTTTCACTTTTACGGTCTGAAACCTTCTCTCCAGGGCGCTATCCCGCTCGACATATTTCCTGTAATCGTCCAGCGTTGTTGAGCCTATGCACTGTATCTCCCCTCTGGCGAGCGCGGGTTTGAGGATGCTGGCAGCGTCAATCGCGCCCTCCGCGGCTCCCGCGCCGACAAGGTTGTGTATCTCGTCAATAAAAATGATGACGTTGGCGGACCTCCTGATCTCATCGACGACCCGTTTCAGGCGCTCTTCGAATTCTCCCCTGTATTTTGTCCCGGCAACAAGCGCGGGAAGGTCAAGGCTGATGACCCTTTTTTCCAGCAGCACTTCCGGCACGCTCTTCGAGACGATCCTCTGCGCGAGCCCTTCGACTATAGCGGTCTTCCCGACTCCGGGATCGCCTATCAGCACCGGATTGTTCTTGGTGCGCCTTGCCAGGATCTGGGTGATCCTTTCGATCTCGTCCTGCCTGCCTATCACGGGATCGAGCTTGCCTTTCTCCGCCAGTTCCGTAAGATCCCTTCCGAAAGAATCTATGGTCGGCGTCTTGCTTTTCTTTTTTATGCCCGTAGTCGAATCAACGCCCATTCCCTCTAACTGTGATATCACGGCGTCGCGTATCTTCCCCAGATCTGCGCCAAGGTTCTGCAGGACCCTTGCGGCAATGCCTTCTTCCTCCCTTATCAACCCCAGGAGCAGGTGCTCGGTGCCCATGTAGTTATGCTTAAGGTTCTGGGCTTCTTCCATGGCAAGCTCAAGCACCTTTTTAGCCCTTGGCGTAAAAGGTATTTCACCCAGCACAAGCATCGCGCGGCCCTTGCCGACTATTTTTTCCACCTCGATACGGACCTTGTCAAGGTCAACGTTCAGGTTCTGCAGCACGTCAGCGGCAACCCCTTCGCCGAGGCGCACCAGGCCAAGCAGTATGTGTTCTGTCCCAACATAATCATGATTAAGCCTCCTTGCCTCTTCCTGGGCAAGAAGGAGGGCGCGGCTCGCCCTTTCCGTGAACCTTCCGAACATCACAAACCCCCTGTTATGTCTAACACAAACGCATTAAGTAATCAGTCATTGCGAGGTCCGATGGACTCCGAAGAGTCATACGGACTCCTTCGGAGAACAGAATGACGAAGCCCCGGAGGGATCTTCGGGACAATCCGACGTAGTCGTTGCGAGAAGCGAAGCGACGAAGCAATCTATAGATTGCCACACTCACTTCGTTCGTTCGCAATGACATCGTCAGGTTATTTTGTACATTTGTAGTATATGGAAACACAATATATATATTATACCATAAAAACGGGAAAAAATCAATAAAAAAATCCCGACTTCACAGCCGGGAACCCTTTTCAATTAAAAATGCCCTAAAGGATTCCTTCGGAAAAAAACTAAAAATGCAAAATTTATAGATAGTAATTCCACTATTTTTAATTTCAAATTTAAATTTTCTAATTGTTTTCCTGTTCTTTCGGTAGATGAACATCCACCTCCTTCATGCATTTGTCTATCGCTTCCCGGATCGCTTTGCCGGGCAGGATATTCCAGAATGCAGCGTCGCCGAATTTCACCCCGGCGAGTTCGTCTTTTTCCTCACCGGATTCCTCCGGCCCGAACAACTGAAGCTCAAACCCGTCTTTTTTTGCCTCCGCGTTCAGCGTCTGGGTGTATATCTCCTCATCGGTAATTATATCCAGTTTGATCTCGACTGTAGCAACTGTCGTCTTGTACATTACGGGCCAGACGAGCATCGTGTTGTCATTGTAACCGAAATCCGTGATCTCACCCGTTATGATCATAAAACCGGGAAATTTCTTTCTAAGGTCTTCCGGTCTGTCCTTCCAGGACCTTTTCCGGAATACTGGTATTTCCTGGTACCTGCGCACGAGCTCTTCTGTTATTTGCCCCGGTATTTCGTTCTCCAGGTCCCAGTCGCCGCTGTAACCGCTCAAGTTGATGAAATTCGTGATCAGGATGTTGCCGGCTTCAGCGCGTCCCTGCAGGTCCGGCAGTAAAAGCTGGCATGCGAAACATGCGCCTAAGGCGCAGACAAACAAAAAGCATTTCAGCAGACTTTTTCTTTTCAATTATCTACTTTAAAAGGATGATCTCGACCCTGCGGTTCTGCTCCCTTCCTTCTTTTGTGGCGTTGGAAGCCGCGGGACGGTCAGGCCCGTAACCTGTCGTTGTTATCCTTTCCCTCGCGATCCCCTTGTCGATAAGTATCTTCGCAACGGCCTCGGCCCTGGCTGTCGAAAGCTTGACGTTGGCGTCCCGGCTGCCTATCGAATCGGTGTGGCCTTCTACGCTGATGTTCTCGGAGGTCGTACCCAGAACCTCTGCCAGTTTATCCAGTATCGGAAGGCTCTTCGGGTTAAGCGTGGAACGGCCTGTCGCGAAAAGCGTACCCGCGTTCACACTGACGCTTACTCCCCTTGCGCTGTCCCTTATGACCACGTCCTTCGGCCTTTCTTTGGCCAGCGACTCGAATTTCGTCTTTAACTCGGCGGATTTTGCCTCGGCCGCGAGCTTTTCCTGCTGCTCCCTGTCCGCAAGCGCCGCTGCCTCGGTTCTTGCTTTTTCCGCGTCGGCTGTCGCCAGTGCCGCTTCCTGTTTCTTCTTTGCCGCCTCTGCTTTCAGCTTTTCGGCTTCCTGCGTGGAGGTCTGCAGTTCTGCCTGCTTTACGAGTTTCTCCGCCTCAAGGATCAAATTCCCGGCTTCCTGCGCTTTCTGTTTTTCTTCCTGTTCCTTTTTCGCCTTCTCTTCGAGAAGCCTTTGCGCTTCCGCTTCTTCCTTCTGCTTCTTTTCCTCCGCAAGCGCCTGGCGCTTTGCCTCAAGTTCGGCTTTCTGCCTCTCTTCTTCTTCTTTCTTCAGCCTTGCTTCTTCGGCCTTCCTTGCCTTTTCTTCCTCGGCCTTCTTTGCAAGCACATCAAACGTGTCGAAATCCGCGCCGAACGAGAACCTGTGCGTCAGGAGGGGAGCGTCGATCATTAAAATATTCATCGCGTAATCGATCCGATAGCGGAAAGGCTCTTCGTTCCTTGATCTTTCAAGCGCCTTCTCTGATGACACAATAGACTGGGAAAGCGAACTTATCCTGGGTTTCAGCTGGGATATTTTTGCCATTGTAGACTTTAAAGATTTTCTGGTTTCTTTGGCTTTCAATGTGGGCTCTATCTGTTCCTTTTCTGCTTCAAGCTTTTCAAGCTCAGCCCGCTTGGCCTGCAGGGTATTGCTTGCTGACTGGTGCAAATCCTCTTCTTTCTTTATCCTTGCTTCCTCTAAT
>MNUP01000127.1 GCA_001871075.1 Candidatus Desantisbacteria bacterium CG1_02_49_89 | reverse complement strand
CCTAAAAATCGAGATTGCCACGCTCCCTTTGGTCGCTCGCAATGACAACTCAAAGCAGAATCAAATGTCAAGGGATTTATGTGACACCATACTAGGTACCAGCCCATACCACAGGGATACACCGTATTTGAGCGGCTTGAGCAGTATTTTTCCCCCCAGGATTTTTTCACTGCAGCTGTCATAGGTAAAAAAGGCCACGTGGACGCTGACGCTCCCGTGAAAAGGGAGATAAAAAACGAAAAGCAGAAAGGAAAGTTGCTGCAAAAAAAGCAGTCAGACGGCAAAATAATTGCCGAAGATGGCAAGACATATTTTGTTGTGCAGGGCAAACCGTATTACAACGCAAGCCAGGGAATGGACCTTTTCGAGAACGGCCTTACTAAGAATGAAAAGGTCGTGGAAAGGGCGATCGAGCTTCTGGGACAGAACGCAAACAGGCCTTTTTTCATGTTCGTGCACTTCGCTGAAATAGATGCGCAGGGCCATAAATACGGGGAGAACTCAAAGGAATCAAACGACGCGTATATATCCGATGATTCCGGGACAGGAAAGATCATGGAAAAATTAAAAGAGCTGGGCATTTACGACAAGACCCTGATCTACGTGACAGCGGACCACGGGTTCGACGAGGGATTAACAGGCCACGGGGACGCTCCGTATGTGTTCCTGGCGACCAACGACCCTAAAGTTATGCGGCGCGGCATCCGGGCCGACATCACGCCGACGATACTTGACAGGTTCGGGGTTGACCTGTCGAAGATCCAGCCGCCGCTTGACGGACACCCGCTCACCAGGCCGTACGAGCCGCCACTCTGGTAGACTCGTTCATCGTGCATCGTTCTTCGTGCATCGCAAAAAATCCGTAATTGCAAATGCAGTTTACAAAGTTTACAGAGTTTATATAGTTTACAAAGTTGAAATCCGTGCCGTAGGGTCATCAGCTTGGTTCTGACCCGAAGGTCCCTGCGTTGAGCCCGCCACGAATATTGGCGGGCTACAGGGGGAAATCCGTGGCTAAATTTTTTTGAGGTTCGATGAATTCAAAAGAACGCGTAAAAATATCGCTGGCGTGGAAAGAGCCGGACAGGGTCCCTTTGCAGATCTACCTGACACCGGAGATCTCGCAGCGCCTGTCCGAACATTTTAAGGGCAGGGATCTGCTTGAGGTATTCGGCATAGATTTCAGGAGCGTGGGCCCAGCCTGGAAAGGAAAGGTCAAAGAGCCGAAGGACGGCCTTTACTACGACATCTGGGGCACGGGTTACCGCAGGCAGAAGAACGAGTTCGGCGTTTATGACGAGGCGGCTGACCTGGGGCTTGCGCGCATAAAGACAATGGACGATCTCGGGAAATATCCCTGGCCTGACATAAACGATTACGATTTTTCGGCCATAGAGCAGCAATGCGGGCAGAATAAAGATTTCGCGGTCTGCCTTGGAGGCGCAGGCACCCCGGACATAGTCAACGGCGTGTCCAGGGGCAGAGGAATGGAACAGGTCCTGACGGATATCGCGCTTGAAGACGAGGTCGGGATAGCAGTAATAGACAAGCGCGTGGATTTTTGTTACGAAGAGATCAAGCGCGGCCTGCAGGCAGGGAAGGGAAAGATAGATATAGTCTGTCTTGGGGAGGACTGCGGCACGCAGAAGGGAAGGCTTGTTTCCCCCCGGGTCTTTGACAGGATTTTCTTGCCGCGGCTTAAGAAGTTCTATGATCTCGCGCACGAGTTCGGCGCGAAAGCGATGATGCATTCCTGCGGCGACACGCACGATATTATGCCGACATTCATTGAAATGGGCCTGGACGTGCTGGACGCGATGCAGCCAGAACCTCCGGGAATGGACCCTGAAACAATAAGGAAGATATGCAAAGGCAGGCTCGCGTTCTGCGGGCTTATAAGCACCCAGCAGACATTGCCGCACGGAACCGTTGAGGATTGCAGAAGGGAAGCGCGCCACCGCCTGGACGTTATAGCGAAAGGCGGCGGGTACATTTTCTCGCCAGCTCACTGCATCCAGCCTGACACCCCGGTGGAGAATATCCTGGCCGTGTACGAAGAAGCGCTGTCCTGCAAACTGATAGTTAAAGGTTGAAGGTTAAAAGTTAAAGGTTAAAGCAAAAAAGAAAAAAAGAGGGCTTAATGAAAAATGTTGAAGAAATGGATGTTTATAAAATGGCCAGGAGCTTGTCAAATAGAATTTACGATATTATAAAAGGTAATTTATTTTCAAAAGACTATTGGCTTTCGGATCAGATAAGGCGGGCTAAGGTTCCTGCAGCGAGGTAAGAGCGCAATTGACGGTTGCTTTAGACCAAAAATATATTGATGAAGCCTGTTATCGTGAACTGAGAGAAATGTGCCGGATAATCAGCTCAATGTTATTCAATCTTATTGATTATCTCAAGAAGTCAAAAATAAAGGCAAGGGTCAGAACAAAAGATGTTTCGTAAGGTTTCCAACCTTTAACCTTCAACCTTTAACCTTTAACCGAGAAGGAGCAGACATGAACCAGCCCAACTTCGAACGTATGCGCAAGGTACTATTAAGGCAAGGTGAACCGGATTGGATGCCGTTTTACGAGCACTTCTGCGACGTGGAAATTTATGAAGCGGTCACCGGCATTAAGATGTCAAAAATAGACACAAGTACAGTACCAGGCAAAAAAGAATATTACACGGCGCTGGTCAAGTTCTACGCGGATACTGGTTACGACTACGTTCCGCTTGAGATCGGCCTTAACTTTCCCAGGGACAACGTCCTTGCCGCGGATGACACCGCGCAGATGCCGCACGGAAAGCGCGGCTGGGCTGATGAAAACTCAGGTCCTATAAAGAACAGGCAGGATTTCGAAAGATACCCCTGGCCTGCTATTGAGAAATGCACTGATTTCTCCCACTTTGAGATCCTGGCAGAGGTCCTGCCTGAAGGGATGAAGGTCATAGGCGGGATCTCGGGCGGTATCCTTGAGCAGGTCTCAGGGCTTATGGGATTCGTGCCGCTTTCAATGGCGCTTCACGACGACCCCAAGCTCGTTGAGGATATGTTCAACAAGACCGGGGCTTACAGGATCTACGCTGATGAGATCATATCAAAGATCCCTGTGATGGGAGCTATGAGGATGGGGGATGACATGGGATACAAGACCTCCACGATGTTCGCGCCGGATTTTTTCAGAAAATATGTTTTTCCCTGGCAGAAAAAGGCGGTTGAAGTGGCGCATAAGAACAAGCTCCCTTTTGTCCTGCACTCCTGCGGGAACCTGGCCGGGATAATGGACGACCTTATAGACGACGTTAAGATAGACGCCAAGCATTCCTGGGAGGACATTATACTTCCGGTCACAGAGGCGAAGAAGATCTACGGCAAGCGCATAGCGATATTAGGAGGCGTTGACGTGGATTTCCTTGCAAGGCATTCCGAGGACGAGGTCAGGAAATACACCCGCAACGTGCTTGAAAAGTGCGCGCCTGGCGGCGGTTACGCCCTTGGCTCAGGAAACACCGTTACCAATTACGTCCCTGTTAAGAACTACCTTGCTATGTTAGATGAAGGCCGTAAATTCAGTGGTCAGTGATCCCTCTGCTTTCTCAGGAAAGCAAGAAGGGGGACTCGCTTTATGCGGTGAGTGGTCAGTGGTTAGCAAACAAGTAGATAAGTGGATATGTGGATAAGGGAAATCCCCCTGCATCCCCCTTTGAAAAAGGGGGAAAGAGGGGGATTTGAAATGACAACTTATCCTCATAATGTAAAATTTGGTTAGTATACTATTGAGGAATAAGAATGTCTAAAATTGTAAAGGCAATAAAAATAATTAGTTTTTTATTTATACTGCTGTTTTTTTCGCAGCAGTGTTTTTCCTTTTCTTTTTGTTCCTATTATGATATGCAGTCTCGTATATATTATACAGCTACGTCACTTAAATATGAAACCCCCCCCGATTCCTTTAAAAGTAGGTGTTTTAAGATTTGAAGATCGTCGCAATGAAAATGATTGTTCCGTTATTTTTTCGGTTCCTTTTAATAAGGAATTCACGAAAGCCCTGGTAAATCAATTCACTCAGAGCAATGTTTTTGAGGAAGTTAAAGAAGTGCCGTTTAATCTTCTTCAGCAATTTGAGAATAGCAGTGTAAATGACACAATAAGCAGAGCAATCGCGGATGAGCTTAAAGTTAACGTCCTACTTTGTGGAAAAATTGAAAAATGGAGATTCGATACTATTAGAAAAGGCGTTTTTCTGCTCGAATATACGGTAGAATCTATTTTTAAATTATTACTTATAGATATAAATACTTCATCAATTATATGGGTTGATAAATGTAGTTTAAAAACAAAAGAAGAGATAGTGGCAAATCCGATTTCTTTTGAGGAAAAAAAGATATTAAAAAGGCTTATTGCAAAAATGATGAAAGAGGTTAATGAGGAAATACAAAAAATGATGATCTTTGATTTAACAAGTGAAAACACGAAAGATTATTCATCAAATTATTTCACGCCCAAAATTGTTTTAAAAGGCAGCATAAATGAAGAAAATGTTTTTTTAAAAGCAAAGAAAGATGAAATAAGAAAAGAAGGTATTTCGCTTGCGCAAACAACGATAGTGATTGAGGCTATTCCTGCTGCTGCAATATTTGGTTTTACATGGTATTGGGCTTATCCTCTTATTGCTGTTCCTTCATGGTTTATTGCAAGCAATATGGGCGAATCGAATGCAAAGAAAATAGTCGAACAAAAGAAAAGGGTCTTTTTTGAAAAAGATCAATAAAAATGCAATGATTCCATAAGATTTTCAACCAGTAACGAGTAGCCAGCAACCAAAAATAAGGAGTAAACATGAACCAACCAAACTTTGAGAGACTGCGTAAGGTCCTGTTACGTAAGGGGGAACCCGACAAAGTACCGTTCTACGAACTGTTCGCTGACATAGAGATAATGGAAGCGGTGACAGGCGAACCGATGACAAAATATACCCTTGAGAACACGGCTGAAGGATGGGAGAAATATTATAAGGCGATGATAAAATTCTACGTTGACCTCGGTTATGATTACGTTCCTGCTCCCTGCCCTTTAGGTTTCCAGCGCTCAAATATCCTTTCCGCGGCTGACACGGCAAATCTGCCGCACGCGGCAAGAGGCTGGCAGGACGAGCATCACGGGGAGATCGAGGACAGGAAGAGCTACGATAAGTACCTTTGGCCGGACGCGTCAAAAGCGGATTTCAGGTGGGTTGAATTCCTGGCAAAGAACGTGCCTGACGGGATGAAGCTCCTTTTCAACGGCCCGGGCGGGGTGCTTGAGAACGTGATGTGGCTTACCGGCTACGAAATATTTTCATACATGCTTTTCGAGCAACCGGACCTGGTCAGGGATATTTCGGATAAGGTCGGAGCCACCATATGCGCTGTTTTTGAAAGGGCTGCGAAGCTCCCCAATGTGGGAGGGTTGGTTATTGGGGACGATATGGGGTTCAAGACCTCGATAATGGTAAGCCCCAAGGCAATGCGCGAATATATTTTTCCCTGGCAGAAAAAAGCCGCCGAGGTAGCGCACAAATATAACCTGCCTTTCATAATCCACTCCTGTGGCAATCTTGAGGAGATAATGGATGACCTTATCGATTACGTGAAGATAGACGCGAAGCATTCCTGGGAGGACGTTATCCTTCCGGTCACAGAGGCGAAAAAGAAATACGGAAAGCGCATCGCGATACTTGGCGGCGTTGACGTTGATTTCCTGTGCAGGCACACGGAAGACGAAGTGAAGAAATACACGCGCAACATACTTGAGAAGTGCGCGCCCGGCGGCGGTTACGCGCTTGGCACAGGTAACACAGTCGCGAATTACATCCCGGTTAAAAATTACCTTGCGATGCTGGAAGCGGGCAGGGACTTTAGTAACCAGTAACCAGTGTCCAGTATCCAGTTTAAAGCGTGTCCCGCCTCATCGGCGGGTCGCCGAAGTGGCGACAGTGAATTCAGTGAACTCAGTGGCGAAAAGGAGTTTTGATGGATATGATCCGCGGGAAAAATATACAGTCGCTGGACGGGAAAGACTGGAAAGTGGCAGGATGGTGGCCGCACCAGTGGAGGTGGCAGAAGACAGCGTGCATGACCGGCGTGCCTGACCTGCCTGTGCCCGCGGTAAAGGCAGAGGTGCCCGGCAGCGTGCAGACGGACCTTATCCGGGCTGGCGTTATCTCCGAGGTGGATATTGACAAGAACAGCTTCCTGCAGGAGTGGACCGAGCACAGGGAGTGGATATATGAAAAAAAATTCCGCCTGAAAAATGCGTTCAAGGGTAAAAGACTCATCCTGAATTTCCTGGGCCTGGATTATTACGGCCAGATAATCCTGAACGGAAAGAAGCTGGCTGAATTCGAAGGGATGTTCGTGCCTGTGCGGGTGGATATCACGAAGGAAGCGCTCTGGGGCAAGGAAAATCTGCTCAGCGTTGTTTTTTACCAGACACCCGAGGAATACGGGCAGTTCGGCTGGACGGAAAGGGTGAAGCATTTCAAGTCCAGGTTCAACTACATATGGGACTGGTGCGCGAGGGTTGTGCCGACCGGCATATGGGACAGCGTTTTCATCAAGGCGGTTGATACCGCGCATTTGAAAGAGATATTTTTAAGGACCGGGCTTGCAGGCGGCGCGAAGGGAGAAATGCATCTAAGCGGGACCATCTGGTCCTCAGCCGGTATGAGCGCGGGCCTGCGCGTGACATTGGACGATGGTAATAAGAAAATCGCCGCAAAGGTTTTTCCGCTGAAAATCTCAAAAGGGAATAACAAATTCAGCCGCGGTTTCTCCGCGGGTAGGATAAAAGCGTGGTTCCCTAACGGTTACGGAGCGCAGAAACTATATAATATCTCGGTTGAGCTCGTTAAGGGGAGAAAGGCCCTGGATACGGTAAATAAAAAGGTAGGCTTCAAAAAAATAGAGATTGCAAAGAACGAGAACGCGCCTGCGAAGGCGTCGCCATACACCCTGAAGATAAACGGAAAAAAAGTCTTTATCCAGGGAGTGAACTGGATGGTGCCTGTGCCTTTTTACGGGGCAGCGCATAAGTCGCTTTACAGATCAGAGCTTGCCCAGTTCAAAACGATGGGCTGCAACATCATCAGGGTCTGGGGCGGAGCTATACTTGAAAAGGAGGTCTTTTTTGACCTCTGCGATGAAATGGGGCTTATGGTGTTACAAGAGTTCCCCCAGTCATCAAGCGGCATTTCAAACCTTCCTGTCGGGAACCGTACAATGATAGACAAACTGGTAAAGATCGCCGGGATCTATATAAGGAGAAGGGGATGGCACGTGAGCTCTGCTGTCTGGGACTGCGGCAACGAGCTGATGAGCAGGAAAGGGAAACCTGTGGATGAGTCGTATCCCTGCATAAGGGCGCTTGGAAATCTTTGCAGGAGGCTTGACCCGGGAAAATGGTTCCTGCCCACAAGCGCGAGCGGCCCTACCGGTTACGCGCATGAGAACCAGTATGGCAAAGGCATTCACTACGAGGTCCACGGCCCCTGGATGTACCTGGGTGAAAAAACCCATTATAATTATTTCAACAAGGACGATTCGCTTGCAAGGTTTGAGACCGGTTCACCCGGAGCTGCTGATCTTTCATCGCTGCAATATATAACAAGGAAAGAAAAAATTTGGCCGCCGCGCAAAGAAAATCCCCAGTGGGTGCATCACGGGGCGTGGTGGATAATACCTGAGATGATGGGCCAGATGTTCGGCAAGTGGGACGAGAAAAGAAACGAGATAGAGAAGTTCGTGAAATGCAGCCAGTATTTGCAATTCGAATCCCTGCGGTATTCCACCGAATCCTGTCTGCGCCGCGCTTTCAACTGCTCGGGCATAAT
This sequence comes from Candidatus Desantisbacteria bacterium CG1_02_49_89, assembly GCA_001871075.1. Classification (GTDB taxonomy): domain Bacteria; phylum Desantisbacteria; class UBA1551; order UBA1551; family UBA1551; genus UBA1551. The sequence goes on along the minus strand of MNUP01000127.1, from coordinate 1,633 downwards.
GTACTGGGCAGGCAATGAGCCTTTCCTGAACACAGCGAATAATTCCATAATAGACGCTTTCGGCCATACCAAGATGGCGTATTCAGGCATACAGAAAGCGTTTGGAAGGTTCCACGTTTCGATGAAATACGAAAAACTCGGCTGGGCTGCGGGAGAGACCTTCAAAGGGACAATATTCCTGCACTGTAAAAAAGCCCTGCCGGGAAATATCGTCGTAAAGGTTTTTCTGCGGGACATATCCGGAAAGGTGATCGCGGGAAATATGTTCGGCACCGCCTTAAAAAGGCTTTTTTCGCAGGAGATCGGGGTTTTTGAGTGGAAGGCCAAGAATATGCCGCGCGGTGTTTTCTTTGCGGACATCAGGGTAGAACGAGGGGGAAAACCTGTGTGCGGCAATGTTTACGCGTTTTCAAACAACGTAAAAAATCCGCTGAATTTCCTGCGCGCTCTTCCGCAGGCGCGGCTTTCAATACAGCGTGCCGGCAGCATGATAAATGTCAGAAATACGGGGAAATACGCGGCTGTTGCAGTGCGGCTGTTCAATACAGACCACAAATGGGCGCTTTCACATTTAAATAATTACAGGACGATCTTCCCGGGTGAAAAGGCGCTGATAGAGTTCAGGGCCTTCAAAAAGAACGAAACGACCCGCCCCGGCATCAAAGACAGGCCTGCACCAGATCTGCGTCTTGATGCGGTTAACGCGCCTTCAACTACCGTTAAAGGTTAAAAAGGTTAAAAGGGTTAAAGGTTGCCAGTACCGATATCAATCGGGGCGCAGTCTCGCCCGCTGCAAAGACGGGCGGAAAAGTTAAGGTAGCTGCAGGGCTTGCCCTGCCAATTGCAGTGGTTATAAATCTCCCTTTATAAAGGGAGAGGACAGAGTGATTTTAGTTGTTATTGCAGCCCGCCAATAATTGTGGCGGGGAAGCAATCCTAAATTTTAGATTCTGCATTTACCTTAAAAAAAGGGAATAAAAAATGGGGGCTGTCCCTATTTTTTAGGAGGTGCAAGATGAGGAAGCTATGTATCTTTTTGGTTTTGTTGTTCGTTGCTTTTGGGCTGGGCGCTCAACAGACAGGTATCCAGAAGACAACCGCTGCAGTGATGGACATGGAGGCAAAGGAAGGAGTTTCTGCCGGGGTGGCTGCGTCACTTTCAGATTACCTGAGGGTCCAGCTTATCAACACGCAGAAGTTTGACATAGTTACGCGTGAGAATATGGAAGATATCCTGAAAGAGCAGAAGCTCCAGCTCTCAGGCTGCACAAGCAACGAATGTATTGTTCAGGCAGGTCAGCTTTTGGGCGTGCGTAAGATGTTTGCGGGCGTAATTACCAAAATAGGCGCTACCTATGTTGTAACCCTTAAAATTATTGATGTGCAATCAGGCAAGATAGGAAGGGCAGAGACAGAAGAGTGCGCTAAATGCAAAGAAGACGCCTTGCTTGTTTCCATGAGAAACATTGCAAGCAAGATAGCAGGATTGCCGGTACAATCAGGAGTTGCTCCTCAAGCTGTTCAGCCAGCACAGGCAAAAACAGAGGAAATCACCTGGGAAAAAGACAACTCAGTTATGGTCTATATCCCCGCAGGTGAATTCCTGATGGGTAGCAACGAGTATGATAATGAA
>MNUP01000122.1 GCA_001871075.1 Candidatus Desantisbacteria bacterium CG1_02_49_89 | reverse complement strand
GCTGGGATGAAGCAAGGGAGCATTCCCCCAGGTTATTGCCGGGTAAAAACCCAAGAACAAGAGCGGAAACCTGGTCTTTGCCTTTTTCAATATGGCAGAAATACGGCTCAGGAACAGGAAATTTTGTGTTTTTAGACAGGAACTTAAGCACGCGGAACTGATGTTCAAAGTCCTCTGATCCCGCTTTCCCCGCCTTTAGTTTCAGGACAACATCAACAGGTTTTGTGCCCAGCCGGGCGTGAAAAACGCTGCAGATCATGCCGCCTGACATCCGTTCAAGGAACCTTACCTTTACTTTTCTGCCAAAACCTTCTGACAGTATCTCTTCCGCTTTTTCCCTGGGAATTTCAAACCGGTCGAAAGGAACCACTTTATGAAATCTCCCCACGCCCCTCTTTCTAAAAGAGGGGTCGGGCGACCAAGATCGCCCCTACGCAAAATCCCCCTCAATCCCCCTTTTTCAAAGTGGGAAGTTTTGAAGGATTGCCTTACACGTTACACGTTACACCTTACACGGTAGTTACAGCGCGCCGCGGGTTTTGATGTCCAGCGTGCCGTCGTCTTTTCTCTTCCATTCAACGTAGATGTCGCCTTTAGGCGTGGGCACGCATCCCTTTGCCCATTTCAAATCGCAGGGCTTGGGGTCAACGATTATTTTCTTGAATCCCGGGGCTCCGGGCCTTATTCCCAGAATATACGCGGGCAGGAAGAAACCAGGTGCGGCGCTCCATGCGTGGCAGTGGCTCCTGGTAGTGTCAAAGCATTCCCAGCAGGTCACCGCGTCCTTATCAAGCATCCTGTCTCCCCAGTTCTTCCTTATATAATCCAGCATCTCCTGGTATCTGCCCATCTTCACAAGGGCTTCAAGGAAAAAGAAGCTCATGAACGGGCTGCCTATCTTCACGAAATCGTCAGGCGGGTTCAGGATAAGGTCTTCCATCCTTTTAATCCTGTCTTCAGCGGCAGCTTCACTCAGGTAGACCGCTGTCTGGGTCTGGATGCTGAACACTTTTGACGGCTTGCCATCCTCGTGGATACAATCATAATACGCCTGCTTGCCTTCGTTGAAAAGATGCTTATTGATGGAGGCTTTCAGCTTATCCCTGAAAAGCTCAAGGTATTTCCTGTCCTCCGCCTTGTGCAGGAAATCCGAAAGGTACGCGATGTCGTTCAGCGCCCTTATAAGGAACGCGTTCTGGTGGGTTACAATGCCGAACGTGGGGCAGTCCATCGGAGCCCAGTCAAGCATGTTCCACGCCGCTATTTCAAGCAGGCCGTCCTTGTTTATGAACTGCTCAGTATTCTTGATGGTCTTCATCAGCCAGGGATATATCTCTTTTAAGAACTTTTCATCTCCGGAAAAATCGTAGAATTCCCTGCACGCGTCTATCCAGAACCAGGTCCAGTCAGTAAGCACGTTCGCCCAGCCGCTTGGCACCTGGCTTTCAGGGATAGGAGAGCGGAACATTGATTTCGGCACAAGCAGAAGGCACCTGCGCGTGATATCGAAAGCCCCGAAAGAATACAGGTTGACAAGAGACTCGTTCCTGGAATCACCCACCCAGAAAGTCTGCTCCCAGGTAGGGCAGTCCATATACGTGTCATCCATGCACATCTTGGTTGTTTTCCTGGAAAGGTCATATACGCTCATGAGCGTGTGGTCGTTTGACCTGAAAATACCGCGGTATGAAACAGGGAACGAGGCGTTCAGGATCCTTGCAGAATATATCCTGACCGGGGACCTACCCTTTACGATAACGGTCATATATCTTCCGCCGCGCCTGACAAAAGAAACAAACTTCTGCCTGCCCTCTCTGCACTTGTACCGAAGGGTATTGTTAAGGTGGTACATGGGCTGGATAGCATTGGTCTCATCTTCTATGTGCTCGAATATGTAGAAATCCAGCACGTTGTCTTTTTTCGCTTTTACGTCAAGCTCGATATACCCGAAGAACTCGTCTCCGAAATCAAGAACTATCTCTGTGTCCGCATGGCGGTCGTTCTTTACCTCCGCGTAATCGCTGTTTGGATAGATCATCTTCGAGAAATTGCCGTCCACATTAACCTTCTCAACCTCTTCAGCGAACAGGTTTTCCATGAAAACGTCTTCTTCGCTGACATACGGGGAAGAAAGCGGCTTTGAAATGTCCTTGTGTTTTTTCAGGACATCGGCGCTTGCCGAATCCCATATCTCGTCATACACGGAACTTGGTTCAAGCGGCTTTCTTTCAAGCTCGCCCCAGGGGCTTGAATACCCCCCGAAAGAAATGACCTCAGCAGGGCAGCCCTTATAATTAACGGATTCTATCCTGACTTTGCCGGGGAATCTCAGGACAAGGTCTGTGGTAAGCACGTGCGCGCCGCCGCGGAATCCCATAACGAAAATATTCTCTCCCTTTTTAAGCCTTGCCTTGAAATTCCTTTCAGGGCTTTTCTGGGGGTTGAAAAGCTCTTCGTTCAGCTTGAAATCCCCTACCAGGTAAAAATCCTGGTTTATGAACCCTTCCTGGTCAGAATCGGAAATAATTTTAAACGCCAAAAAACCGCTGAAATACTTGATGTTCGCGTCAAGTATCTCAGGCAAAGCGCAGGGCCTCAGATCAAAACTGTACGCTTTATACGGGAACCTGATCTTCCTTATGGAAGTGACCCTTTTGGGATAATAGCATTCCCTTGTAAGATTGGGAGTGTCCCTCTGCACAAGTTTGGGCTTATCATTAATATCAGCCTCAACCGCCTTTTTCCACGGGCCGGGTTTTTCGTTCGCGTCGAAGATCTCGCAGAAAGCGAGCTGGCAGCTCATCCGCTGGGCGTATCTCTGAAATCCCTTGTGCTCAGCGCATTGCCAGGACGCATCTGTGCCTATAATCTTCTTTTTCCCGCTTGTTTTTACGCTTATTTCCGCTATCAGGCCCGCAGCCGCCTCGTTGGACTGGAACGTTCCGATGCCGTAATGGTGAACAAGCGCGATAATGCTGTTCTTCCCGGGCTTCAGTAGATCCGTTATGTCGTGAACGTCATACGAATACTCAAAAAGCCAGCTTCTGACAGGGCCTTTTCCCGCGAAAATATCGTTCACGTAAAGCTCGTATCTCGTGTCAGCGGTGATCCTGATCTCAGCCGAATCGATCTTTCCAGCGCTCAATTCCTTCCTGAACAGGACGAATTTGTTGTGCGGGTTCTTTTCCGCGTCTATCCATATCCACCTGCCTTTCCAGCCCGCCACCTTTGCGCTCACGCATTCCTCCCCTTTGTGATTACAGTGATTATTAACTGATGATTACGGTGATTATTAATAGTCCACGTTAGTTAAAGAGGTTAAAAGGGTTAAAAGTTAAAAAGGTTAAAAATTCGTGCAATTCGTCGTTTATCGACGTAGCCCACAAAGAATGTTGCGAAGCAAACAATTCGTGAGAATTCGTGGTTAAAACTCAGTGAATTCAGTGCCGTAGGGTCATTAGCTTGGCTCTGGCCCAAAGGTCCCTGCGTTGAGCTGCGTAGCAGCTGCAGGGGAACTCAGTGGCTATTTTCGTTATTTGCTATGATAGCGTTCCCGCCGATGTCGCTGCGGATGCTGACACCATTCACGCCGTTGTTTTCCGTGATGATCGCATGCTGAACGCCTTTTTTAAGATCTATGCAGGGCTCAGGGCTTGCGAAACTGCATCCCCGTATCTGCAGCTTGCCCCCGTCAGCTTCAACAAGGGCTCTGCCCGGATGTTTCTCTTTCCCGCTTGAAAAAAAGCAGTCATTAAGCGAGACGAAGCTCTTGCTGTGGGAAACAACGCACTGGTTCGCCGGGCCCCAGAAAGCGCAGTTCACAAGCCGCACAGAACCGGTACAAGTGGAATTTATGACTATCTCGATCGGGTCGTCCCCGTAAAAAGCAACAAATTGGCCATTTGTGATCAAAAGTCCCATATACTGGATCTGGTCCACGACAATGCACTTCTGCGCCGCATCCGCGCCTATACCGCATAACTGGCCGTTCATCGCGCCGCTCTTCGTTTCTATGAAGTGGTACCCGATATTTACGGGAAAAATGAAGGTGTTGGTGACGTATTCCCAGTCAGTGCGCGCGAAAATGAATCCCTCGCAGTTCTTCCACATATACTCATAGACAGAATTCCAGTCTCCGCCTACCTTTTTAGAAGACCACCAGTGACAGTGCCACTGCACGTTCTCTGTCCTGCCGATGTCCGAACAGGTATCAACAAAAAGGCCGCGGCGCAGCACGCAGCCGCACACGCTTCTTATCCTGTGGCGCACGTTTGACTCCGGCCCTACAATAATACCGTTGTAGCTGTTTATCAGGGTAACGTTTTCAACCGTATTATCACCGCCGAACATGTGGAATGTCCAGGGGTACGGAACTATGTCGTCTACTTTCTGCTCCGGATAAAATACCGTCAGGCCCTGGACAGTTGCTGAATCGCCCATTTCAAAAACCGCAGGACCGTCTTCTTTTCCCCTGCCGCCTGTTGCCAGTATCACGGTCCCGATGAGCGGCTCGATATACAGCGGCGCCTGCGCGGCTCCGGTCAATGCCACTCCAGCAGGTATTTTCAAACTGCCGCCCACAAGATACATACCCGCGGGAAGCCGCACCACCCCGCCTTTTTTCCCTGTTTCGTCCAGCATTTTCTGGATCGCGGAAGTATCATCCGTTTTTCCATCACCCTTAATCCCATATGATTTTATATCAGGCATCTTCACCCTCACCTTCTTCCTCTCCCATCAAGGGAGAGAAATTAAAAAATTTTCCGGATAAATACAACAGTTATAACTGTGCGACGAAACGTCGCACCGCTACAAACGCAACCTGAAGGTTGCGCCTACCCTTTGTAAACTCTGTAAACTGTGTAAACTTTATAAACTGATTTCTTTCAGCAGCTTCTCCGCGCGCCTGCCGTATTCAATATAAAGCTTATACGCGGCCATCTTGTCCTCTGCTTCCTTACCTGTATGCGCAACAGCCGCCATGTGCGGCTCGATCGAAAAACCGCCGTTGTAACCGGAAGCTATAAGTTCTTTCAGTATCTTCTTCACCTCTCCCTCGCCTTCTCCGGGAAAAACGAACTGGTCGCCCTTTTCTCCCTTGTAATCCTTGATGTGGACGTGCTCAACGTACCCGCGGACTTTTTTATAAATGTCGTAAATAGTTCCGCTCCTGTGCGGCTTATTACCTGTGTCAAGGATCCATTTGAAAGCCGGGGAATTCACGGATTCGGTAAGGTCAAGAGCTTCTTCCGCGTTCAGCCCGCCCCAGCCGGAACAGTTTTCATGCGCGAGCACCACGCCGCCGTCTTCAGCGATCCTCACCAGCTCCTTTATTCTCTTTATAACCTCTTTCCTCCAGAATGCGTCCGTGCAGTTATCGTTCGGATAACTCATTATCCTTATATACCTGGTGCCCAGCCGCTTCATCCTGGGGATCGCGCGCTTCAGCTCCTCAACGTCAACGCTGAAATCGCCGGTGATCTTGCGGGACCAGTTGGCGATCTGGCTCGCAAAGCACACTACCTTCATTTTCGCCTCACCGAGTTTCTTCTCCACGGCGTCGAAAACCGCGTCATCAACGTCCGTAAGGTTTTTCCTGCCAATATTCCGTATCTCTATATGGTCCCAGCCCAGCTCTTTATGCGCGGCTATCTGCCCGTCAATGCTGTCGGCCGCCTCGTCCGCGATCCCGCTTAGAAACATAGTTCCTCCTGATTACAGTGATTTCAAAAGAGATTACGGTGATTATTTTAAGTTTATAGAAAACAGCCCAAAGTAGTTCACAGAGTATGAATCTGTGAAAATCCGTGTTAATCCGTGGTTACAAAGGCAGTTATGTTTTATGGGTTTTAAACCAAGAACTCCTCCGTTTCTAATTGCCTCCGTGGTATTATTTGAATCTGGGATCGGTGACGCGTTCGGTTTTCACCGCTTCTTTCTTTTCCTTTGAGTTCCTTCTCAGCTTGTCCAGGAGCATGTCATACTGTCTGCGGTCAACCGGAATGTCAACCGGCTTTCCCATCCTTCCGGAAAGGCAGACCGCGTTAATGAATTCCACTGCCTTCATCCCGTCTTCACCCGGGGATATCAGCTCCTCTTTACGAAGAATAGCGGCGCAGAAATTCCTGAGGATCTCCTTGTGCCCCGTTTCCGCCTTGGGAAGCTCAAGCTGCTCTTCCTGCACCTGCGGGAAAGACCACATTTCTTTGGTTTCTTTATTATGGTCTGAAACCGGGGGATTCAGCATATACAGCTTGAGCTCACCGTCAACGTAAACCAGCTTCCCCCTGTCACCCGAGATCTCCATCCTCGTGGAAGCCGGCATCTCGCATGTTGAAGTATAATAGTAACCCCAGGTCCCGTTCTCATATTCGAGCATCGCCGAAGCTTCGTCTTCTACCTCTATGTCGTGGATCTTCGTCCTTACCCTCGCGTTCACCCTGACAGGCATCCCGCCCAGGAGCATAAAAAGGTCAATGCCGTGCGGCGCCTGGTTTATAAGCACTCCTCCGCCCTCACCGGTCCAGGTCGCCCTCCATCCCGAGCTGTTATAATACGCCTGGCAGCGGTAGTTCGGCTCCACCATCATGGTCCGGATGATCTTGCCCAGCTTCCCGCTCCTGATTATCTGCCTGGCAAGCCGTATCGCGGGAAGGGTTCTTTGCTGGTACATAACCGCGAAAACCTTTCCGCTCTTTTTTGCCGCCCTGAGCATGATGTCCGCGGCGCTTACTGTTACTGATATAGGTTTCTCTGAAAGAACGTGCAGGCCTTTCTCGAACGCGTCTACGGCTATCGTCGGGTGGAAATAATGCGGGGTGGCAATAACAACCGCATCCACCAGCCCGCTGCCGGTCAGCTCTTTTGAATCAGCGAAGCCCTTTACGTTGTTTGCCTTCGTTAAACCGTCCAGCACTTTCGCATCCACGTCGCATACAGCCGCAAGCTCCGCTTCCGGAAGCTCCTTAATGCTTTTGATATGCGCCTGCCCCATCCCCCCGCACCCGATAACACCAATACGAACCTTTTCCACTATTACCTCCTTGTGATTACAGTGATTTCAAAACAGATTACGGTGATTTTTCAGTGTCAAGAGTCAAGTATCAAGTGTCAAGTAAAAAATCAATCTGTGAAAATCTGTGTTAATCCGTGGTTAAATGCATTTCTCTGTGTTCTCTGTGCCGTAGCCCGCCACGATTATTGGCGGGCGAAGGTCCCTGTGCCGAAGAGCCATCAGCCACGTTCTGGTTCGTAGGTCCCCCCTTTTAGCCCCGAAGGGGCTCGGGGGGATACTATATCGGGACTGCAGGGGGTTTATTTTTGTTTCAGCTTGGGGAAATATTCGGATTTGAGTATTTCCTCGATCTCGCCCTGCGGCAGTGCAAGATAAAACTTAACCCTGTATTCCAGGGCTTTGCCCAGTATTTTCCTTACGAAATCCGGCTTGTAGTAGCAGGTGCAGGTATAGTGGATGGAATTGCTGGTGTTGTACCCCGATATGCCATACCGCAGGTAGTTGTCGTCAAAATCGCCCTGCATCTCCGCCCTCAGAGAGTAATCCGCATACGCGTAAATGAACGGGCACCAAACGCGCGCGTCCCAGAACGGCTCGCAGGTGGCATGAAGGTAAAGTATCCTGTCCCCTAGGATGCGCCTTATGTCCCTGATGAGCCGGTAGCCGTACAGCAGGTCGAACGAGAACCCGTCCAGATAAACCCCGTCCATGCCGTATTTGTCCAGCATTTTCCTGACCTGCGCGAGGAAGTCTTCACCGAAAGCTGTTGAGAACGTCGGGCTCAGGTACGGTATAACTTTCATTTTGAGCGAGCGGCACTTCCTCACGACCCGCGCAAGTTCCTTTTCCGAAACGGGCACGTGGTCAAAACTGGAAAAAGAAGCGTTGGAAAGAAGCTCGGGGGTGCTCTTTGGCTCAATGCCGTTCCTCTGCAGTTTCCCCTGCCATATTTGCGCGTGAAGAACTAACAGGTTAGCGTGAGCGGACACTCCTTCAATCATTTCATCCGAAGGGTAAGGATAAAAGGTCCACGGCGGGTTCACGCCGAAATGCGCTATGTTTTCCTTATAATAGCGTTCCTCCTGGAATTTCCTGGGCGGGAAAATCGATACGAGGAACCTGCACGGCCTGCCGGACGCGTATTCCATCCTTATATTACCGTTATCCAGGACCTTCTTTTCCGATCTCGCATACCCGCGGCAGGGATATATGCCAAAACCGCCCTTATCGTCTATGAATATCGCGTTGCCGTCTTTCTCGGCGGAGTACGCCGGGGACAGCTCGATATCGAATCCTATGTTCAGTTCCAGGGGCGTATAAAGATCCAGCACCGAATCGCCGTTCACCTGGAACCTAACGAAGAACTCGCCGCTGAAACCCTGGTGCAGGACACAGTAATCCGCGCCTTTCTTTTCCAGCGTAAGGCTTAGGAAAGAGAACGGAAAAATGATCACCGCGTTGAGGCGTTCGCCGTTAACGATGTTAATAAGCTGGTAACAAAGTATCCTGCCTTTTTCCCCGGTTTTCAGGAAAACGTATTTCGCGCCCGTGGTGGCTACGGTCAGTTTTTCATTTTCGTCAATCACACCCGTAATCTTCATTTCCTTTGAAACATCCATACAACCTCTTTAACCACGAATTAGTCCCTGCGGGTTTCTACGAAACCATAACGCTGGGGCCTACGGGTCAGAACGGGGTCGATGACCCTACGGCACGAATTCTCACGAATTTTAGACTTTGTAAACTTATAAACTATATAAACTTTGTAAACTACATTAATCCCAGGAACCATTAATCCTTTAATCTATTAATCCTTTAATCAAATTAGAGAAGCGGCTGAACACTTTGTCGTAGGTCCTGACGTTCCCGGGCGCCGGATATACCGGCGGCTTTTCCAGCTTTACGATCGCGCCTGCGGCTTCTTTTATGCTTTTATACCTGCCCAGAGCGGTGTAGCCGATGACAGCTCCCCCAAGAAGAGAAACCTGGCTTGACTTTGACAGCCTTGCAGGAAGGTCCAGCATTTCCCCTATGATCTTCACCCACAACCCTGACCTCGCGCCCCCTCCACCTATCCTCAATTCCTTCAGTTTGACCCTGTCTTCATCAAGCGCCTCTTTTATAAGCCGCAGGGAGCAGGAAACCCCTTCAAGCGATGAGCGTATAAGGTGCGAAACGTTGTGCGAAAGTTTGAGCCCGAAGACAGCTCCTGAAGCGGAACTTCCTATCCTGGGGTCTCTTTCGCCTGCCAAAAAAGGCAGGAAAACAAGTCCGTCAGAACCGGCCGGAGATTTCGCGGCGAGCGAAAGCATTTTTTCATACGGCATTCCCAGCAGGTTTTTGCCAAGCCAGTTCAGCACGATCCCCGCGTTATTTATGGCGCCGCCTGTCAGCCACCTGCCGGCACACAGATAATAAGTCTGGAACCTCATCTGCCTGTCCAGGATCGGCTTTGCGCATGAAACCCGCAGCATGGCGGTTGTGCCAAGGTTCATTACCGCGGCGCCGCCCTCAAACCCGCCAAGGCCCAGCGCGACCGAGCCGCCGTCATAAACTCCGGGAATGAGCAGGGCTTCCCTTTTCAGCCCTATCTCCCTGCCTGCCGCTTCAGGAATACCGCATAATACTTTGTCTCCGCGCACTACCTCCGGGAGCGAGGATTTTTTTATCCCGGCGATGCTAAGCATATAATCGCTCCAGTCAAGCTTGTGTATGTCAAAAAGCTGCGTCGCGGAAGCAAGACTCGGTTCTGTACATATTTTTCCCGTAAGGCGGTATATCACATAATCCTTGGAACCCAGGAAATACCTTGTTTTCCTGAACACACCGGGCTTGTTTTTCTTCAGCCACAATATTTTCGGCAGGGCGTAGATAAAAAAAGGCGGGCACCCGGTTGTCCGGTAGATTCTGCCCGTGTCAAAACGCTTTTTTATTTCTTCCGATTCTTTTTCGCACCGGGTGTCAAGAAGGGTGATCATCCTGCCCAGGGGCTTCATTTTCGGATCAACCGGCAGGAAACCGCACTGGTAAGCTGAAAGAGCGATTGCTGAAATGTTTTTTCCGAAGCCTGAAACCGCCTTACGGCAAACACTCCTGAAAATGGAATATATCTCGCCGGGATCGTGCTCTGCGGCGCCCTTCTCAGGGCTGAGAAGGGTTATACCTTTCTCGGCATAAGAAAGGACCCTGCCTTTCGCGTCAACAACTCCAGCTTTCAGGTTTGTGGTCCCGATATCAGCTACTAAGATCAATCCATGATCCATAGACATTCCGATAAAACAATTATGAATTATGAATCAAAGGCATAAGGAATTTTTATAAAAAAGCCTTCAACTTTCAACGTTTAACTTTCAACTGTATTTCTGATGCGCAGGCCGTTCCTGTTCAGAACGTCGGTATTGACCACCCCGTCCGGTATTTCCTTCCGCGCCGCTTTCTCCGCGTCCTCCACAACCTTATCACCCATTTTTTTCAAAGACTCCACGGTATAGGCGGCGATATGGGGGACCAGCACGACGTTCTCGTATTTCAGCAAAGGGTGCTTCGCATCAGCAGGCTCGTTCTCCACGACGTCCAGACCCGCTCCGCTTACTTTACCGCTGCCCAGATATTTCGCGAGAGCTTTTTCATCTATAAGCCCGCCTCTCGCGGTGTTTATAATTATCACGCCCTGCTTCATCCCCGCGAACTCTTTCTCGCCAAGAATGCCGCGCGTCTCATCTGTCAGCGGGCAGTGGAGAGATATTATATCCGCTTCCTTCACGAGCTGCTCAAGGTACACGGGTTCAGCGCCCCTTTTCCTGATCTCTTCGGGCCCGAGCTTCGGGTCATAAGCGAGTATTTCAGTTCCGAACCCCTTTTTCATAATTTCGGCAAACCTTGTCCCTATTTCGCCCAGCCCTATTATGCCGACCTTCTTTCCGGTGATCTCGATCCCCAGGAATTTTGCCCTGTCAGACCACTTACCGTTCTTGACAGCGCTGGCTGCCGGGCATATTTTCCTGGCAACGTCAAACAGGAGCGCAACCGCGTGCTCCGCAACGCTGTCCTCCTCAAAATTGCCCGGAACTTTTGTCACTACAACCCCGGCCCCGGTGGCTGAATCCCCGTCTATATTGTCACACCCCACGCCGTGCCTTGAGATCAGGATGATATCCTCGTTATTTTTAAAGAATTCCGGGCTGAATACCGGGGAGATACTCGCTATTACGATATTGAAACCCGCTAATTTTTTCGCGAGCTCCATACCGCTTATGCCTCTGTCCACCCTGATCTTTTCTGTCTTCCCTATTTTGGAAAGCCGCTCGAGATGCTCCGGGAAATATTTTCCGAAAGTGTCTGAATTCACAACTGCGATCTTCATTATTAACTCCTGATTACGGTGATTTTAATTAAATACGATTACAGTGATTATTAAAAAGATTACGGTGATTAATACTTTTTGCCACTGAGGGCACTGAATTCACTGAGATTTATACTCTGTAAACTATGTAAACTTTGTAAACTTATTTACTCTGACACGCTGACACGTTGATACATTGACACGCTTTACTTCCATTTTGTGTGAAACGTACCGGGCCTGTCCACGCGCTCATACGTGTGGGCGCCGAAATAATCCCTTTGCGCCTGCAGTAAATTGGCAGGCAGCCTGGCAGTCCGGTAACTGTCATAATAGGAAAGCGCTGAGCTGAAACCGGGGACCGGGATCCCGCTTTTAGCAGCTTCCGCGACTACTTCCCTCCAGTTCATTTGCGATCCCATGACTATCCTCTTAAAATACGGGTCAAGCAGCAGGTTCTCAAGCCCGGGTTTCTCCGCGAAAGCATTCCTTATTCTATCCAGGAACCGGGCTCTTATAATGCAGCCGTTCCTCCATATCAGGGCAATAGTGCCGAAATCCAGGTTCCAGCCGTATTCCTTTGAAGCGTATTTCATAAGCTGGAATCCCTGGGCGTACGAACAGATCTTTGAAATGTACAGGGCGTCTTTTATCCTGTTGACAAAAGCACCGTATTTACTTATTTTTTTGGGACCCAATAAAGTTTTTGATGCTTTTACGCGTTCTTCTTTCAGCGCACTGACGCACCTTGCGAACACGGCTTCCGCGATAGTGGGCGCCGGCACTCCCAGGTCAAGCGCTGACTGCGATGTCCACTTACCCGTGCCTTTCTGCCCTGCCGAATCAAGAATAACGTCAACCATTGGTTTGCCTGTGATCTCATCCTTTTTACCCAGAATATCAGCGGTTATTTCAACCAGGTATGAATCAAGATCGCCCTTATTCCATTCCGTAAAAATTTCCTGCATTTCTTTCACACCCAGCCCGACCATCTCCTTCAAAAGAAAATACGCCTCGCTGATGAGCTGCATATCCCCGTATTCTATGCCGTTGTGCACCATCTTGACAAAATGCCCGGCTCCGTTCTCCCCGATATAGTCACAGCACGGAGAGCCGTCCTTCACTTTAGCGGCTATGGCCTGAAGTACCGGCTTGACCTGTATCCAGGCCTCTCTTGAACCGCCCGGCATTATCGCAGGGCCTTTCAGCGCCCCTTCTTCACCGCCTGATACCCCTATACCAAGATACAGCAAACCCTTTCCTTCAGCGTATTTCTCGCGCCTGATCGTGTCCTTAAAAAAGGAATTGCCGCAATCCATTATTATATCGCCCTTTTCCAGGAGCGGGATCAGCAGCTCTATGAAATCGTCAACCGGCTGGCCTGCCTTTACCATCAGCACTATTTTTCCGGGTTTTTTCAGCGAATTCACGAATTCTTCAATGCTGTGCGTCCCAACTATCTTTCTGCCTTTCGCTTTTCCGTTCGTGAAATCGTCAACCTTGGACACAGTGCGGTTGAAAACAGAAACGGCGCAGCCCCTGCTTTCGATGTTCAGAGCAAGGTTCTCTCCCATAACAGCCAAACCTATCAAGCCAACATCTGCCTTTTCCATATTATCCTCTTCAGCTTCGCTAATTTAGAAAATAACAAAATACCAGCTCTTTAAAAAATTATTTAGTCCTAAATTTATTTAAAACCGTTTTGCAGAGATTCTTGTAATTGGCATGTTTAATATGACCAATCCAAGCCATAAAAGAAGAGCGCAGCCGCTGAATAGAAATCAAATTCATTCTATAATTTTTCAATAAATCCTTAAAATGTCTGGTGAATTTATAAACTGTGGACTTTCGCACAAGCCTGTGAGT
>MNUP01000049.1 GCA_001871075.1 Candidatus Desantisbacteria bacterium CG1_02_49_89 | reverse complement strand
ATTTCTTTTGTTATCAATTTATAATATAATACTATAAAAAAGACCTGGATAAATGGAGTTCCCGCAGAACTTACTATAATATTATAAATTTGACTTATATTTTTCCAGGTTTCCTTTGGGACAAAGAAATAAGGGAAATATCCAACAATAAAATATAGTAAATATATCTCTATTGCAGTTATTTTAGTTTTTACGCCTTTGGCTAATTCCGCACTTCTCTTTAATGCTAATTTACTCGTATTATTTTCTATGACAAAAACCGCCGGGACAAAAATAAACCTTATCATAATCATCGCTATAATAATAATTAAAATACTGGTCCACCAAAATGCAACTTTGCTAAAAAAACCCTTAAAAAGAAAACCAGCTACTATCAACCATATGATAAAAATACATAGAGCAATTAAACCTATAAGTAGATTTATCCCTAAAAACGGCCAGAAATGCTTAATGGAATAATTGTATGAATGTATTAAGCTGATTTTCCGGTTTGTATATATACCTGATACTGTATCGGTGACCATAAGATTAAGAAGTAATGATAAAATTAATGAAATACCAGATAATAAAACAGGAATAGATATAGCTAACGTTTGAATTTTTGGAGAATTTAATGAAGCTTTGAATTACCCCGCGGCAAGCCGCGGGGGGTTAAATCATATTTTTGCTAAACATAAGCGGTGTGTAGGATACTAAATAGAATATGGATATCTTAAAGAATAAGGGCAGATTTCTCTTGTAAAGACTGAACGAATCAGTTGTTATATCCTTCAGTTCCTGAGAAGTTAACGAAACTGGCATAATAAATTCTCTCCCGCGGGATTGCTTCCCCGCCTCTTCAGCGGGCCGCAATGACGTTCCGCAAGGCTAAAGCCTTGCCCTACGAAGGGCGGGCAAGCCCGCCCCTACGCGAAAATGTCCCGATAAATCGGGACCGCTACCCTAAACCACTTATATATTCGTATTCAGGGCTAAAGCCCTGAGTTACAATAAATATCCTTGCCGTTGATTCATAATGCCCCGAGGGGCATAACTCATAATTCATAATTAAGGTCGTAGTCCGGTATCGCGCCGCGCTTTGAGGCGACGAACGCGCCCAGCCTGTTGGCGAATTCCGCGGCTTCAAACGGGTCTTTGCCTGAGCAGTGCTTGAAAAGGAAACCAGCGCTGAAAGCGTCACCTGAGCCGACCGTGTCTATGACCTTCACCTTTATGCCCGGGATCTCCCTGAATTCACCGCCCGAATATACAGCGCACCCGTTCCCGCCCCTTGTTACGCACACGATCTTTACCCGGTATCCGCGGCACAGCTCTGTTGCGAATTCCTTTTCATCCATTTTCTTATTGAAAACGATCTCAGGCAGGACCTTTGCCTCGTCATCGTTAAGCTTCACTATGCCTGAAACTGAAAGGGACTTATTAATGATCTCTTTGGAATAATATTTCTGGCGCAGGTTCACGTCGTAGAAGAACAGGTTTGAGTTCACGCTGCCCAGAAGGGTGTAAAGCGTTTTTTTAGTGACATCGCTCCTCTGCGCAAGGGTGCCGAAGCAGAATGCGTCGAATTTTTCTTCTTTTATCCCGGCTTCAAGCTTTTTATCAAACTCTATGAAATCATAAGCCGCGTTCTTGTTTATGGTGAACTCCGGCTCGCCTGCGAATGAAAGCCTGACGTTGACCGTGCCTGTTGGGTGGTCCTTGTCCTTCTGCATGAAAGAGGGGTCCACGCCAAGGTGTTTCATTTCTTCAAGCACCTTGCTGCCGCGCTCGTCCTCACCGACCCTTGAGATCATCCGGGAACTGCATCCCAGCTTCGCGAGGTGCGCGGCAAGGTTAAAAGGGGCGCCGCCAAGGTATTCCTTTCCCTCGATTATGTCCCAAAGCACTTCGCCGAACGATATCGCCTTCATCGCTGCTCCGCTAAATATAATTATGAGTTATGAATTATGAGTTATGAATCAACGGCATGGAATTTTATTGTAACTCAGGGCTTCAGCCCTGATATCAAACCTCCCTCCTTAAAGATTGGCGGGTCTTCGAGAAGGTTTGAGTTACTCAAAACAGTGTTTACCTGTATTGACCTGTGGTTAAATTCTGTGGTGATCATTTAAATATGGTTTTAAAAGACTGGGTAACGTTAACGCTTTTGCCGTTGAAAGAAACCAAGCCTGTAATTCCCGCAGGCAGCTTTCCTTTTATTACCATACAACCGTTTTTCTTAAACCAGCTTACCTCAATTGTATTTCTCTGTGCCTCCGTGCCGCGCCCGCCAATCTTTAAGGCGTGGCCTCCGTGGTAATCTTTTAATGATGGTATCACGATCCTGCCTTCAGCGTGCTCTAGCGGCCCTGGCCTGGGCTGTATCAGCACTTTTTTAAAACCCGGCAGTAAGGGCTTGATGCCCAGCACCTCGTTGAAAAACTCAAATGCGGGCGCGCCTGACCAGGCGTGGCAGTCGCTCCTCTGGCTGACTATATCCTCGCTCCAGGTCGTAAGCCCCAGCTTAAGCATTTCCTTCCAGGGTTCGAGCATATTGAAAACCCTGTCATATTCGTTCATCTTGGAAAGAGCCCTGAAACAGTAGAAAAGCCCGAAATAAGAAGCCCTTGACAGGCCATCCGGGTTTTCAAGCGCGGCAGCGATCTTTTTATAGCAGGCAGGATCGGCAGCTCCGCATAACACTGCCCAGGCATTGGCAAGCTGGCTGAAATCCCTGGGATAAGACGGCGAATCCCTGAACAATCCCTTTTTATTGTCCCAGAAAACAGCTTTGCTTTTTTTCTTCAGCGCGGATGCGGTTTTTTTCAGGCTTACGGCTTTGTCCCGCTGTCCCAGAGCTTCAAGCATCCCTGCGAATATTTCAAGGCAGTATATATACTGGAAATTGATAAGGGCCGAGACCCCTGTTTTTGTTCCGGGAGGAACGCCCGCGCCATCCTTTTTGTCTGTCCATTCCGGAGACCAGTCAGCCACGCACCAGTAGGGGAGTTTTTCAAGAAGCCCGGTTTTGCCTATATGCCTTTCAAACCATCCCAGCACCGCGAAAATACCGGGAACCATTCTTTCCGCTTCTTCGGCATCGCCGGTGTATTTCCAGTATTCGCAGGCCATCATTATCCAGTGAAGGCTCCAGAAAGGTATTATCTGCCCCACCCTTGACGGGTACCTGCTGGCAGTTATGCCTTCGCTGTTGCGCGACCAGTCAAAATGGCGTATTGCCTGCCTTGCGAGCCGCGCGTCGCTGAAAAGGTAATACGAAACAAGAGCCTGCACCTGTGTGTCGCCCGCATACTGGAGCTGTTCGTAATAAGGGCAGTCCTCGTATGTTTCGTGCGAGCAAAGCCGCTGGGTGCGGGTGCTTACGTCAAGTATCCTGGAAAATCCGGGGTCGGAGCTTGAAAATATACCGGTTTGCCTGAAAGGGAACGCGTGGTATATATACCCTATTTTCCTTATAATAAGCGGTTCGTCTTTTACGTCCGCGATCAGGCGCATGAACCTGAACGCGGCCCACTGGAAAGGTTTGTATGTTGATTCGCCGCCGCCAGGGATGAACGTGTCCCATAAACCCTGGACAGCGCCGCCTTCGGTATCGTTGCGGTTTATCTTAGGGCCTTTTTCCTCCCATGGCAAAGGCATCTTGCCCGGTTTTTTCCCAAACAGGGCTTCTGAATAAACAAGTTTTATTTCCGAGTCCCTGCCTCCCGAGACCTCAAGCAGGGGAAAACCGGTAACAAGCTCCCCGGCATCCAGGGAAATGTCAACTGACGATCCGGCGGGTATTTCAAAAACGCCGTTATTCGCGATTACCTTTTCAAATCCGGCGCAGGTCCTGTTGTCAGAGCCGAAAACCGTTTTAAAATTGCGGGGATCCTCTTCAAGCGCAGGTATGATCCTGGGATAAAGGATATGCGGCACAGCGCTGTCATTCCTGCGGGAAATAGTTTCGCCTTTCCATATCTGGACAGCGTTCTCCCAGGAACTATCGTCAAAATCCGGGCTTTCCCAGCCTCGCAGATATTTGCGGGAATCGAATATTTCGCGGTATCCGGTATATACGCAGTTGCCTGCGCAGGCCTTGTGGTTGTACGCCTCATCAACAAGTACTTTCCAGGTTGAGTCCGTGTGCAGCTTTATCTCTTTGCCGCCGTATTTCAAAACCGCGTCGGCAATGAAGCCCGGGGCTTCTGACATCACAGAGTCAGGAGCTCCGCCCATTCCGTAATTCGGGAAAGAGTCGCCGTAATACTTTACCAGAGCCGCGATAACGTTCCTGCCTTTTTTAAGGAACCTGCTTGCGTCCGCGGTCTCGTAAAACTGGTGGGCGATATCGCCTTTTGCCGGCCCTCTGCACACGAATTGCGAATTTACGTAAAGGATGTATTTGGAATCGGCTGAAACATGGATCAGGAGCTTTGCCGGCAGGTCGTTCACCTCAAAGGCCCTTCGGAAATACCTTACGCGGTAAGGGTCCTGCCTTGCCTGGGTCGCCCAGTGGCCTTCGGAAGACCATACCCAGAAAGCGCTGCCGTCAAACGGCTCTTTCAAATCAACCCCCACAACTAAAGATTTCCACGAAAGCACGAAAGTACCACGAAAGCACGAAAAAATTCACTTTAACCACGAATTAACCCCTGCAGGTTTCTACGAAACCGTAACGCTGGGGCCTTCGGGTCAGAACCGAATCGATGACCCTACGGCACTAATTTGCACGAATTTTACTTGTAAACTTGTAAACTCTATAAACTGCTTTAAAAATTTGCCACTGAGTTCACTGAATTCACTGTCGCCCCTACGGCGACCCGCCGAAGTGGCGGGAGACTACCTTATAAGTTTTTAGCTTTTTAAAAATGGCTGCTTCTGCAACCACGGATTTCCACGGATTCGCACGGATTTAACTTTTAACCCTTTTAACCTTTTTAACCCCTTTAACTTTATTATTTAGCGTTGGGGGCGTATTCCCACTTCACTTCATTCTTGTCCATCATGGACTGGATAGGGGAGTCTTCTATGGTAAGCGGAAGGTCTATGCGCGCCCTTCTGCGGCTTGACTCGTAACACGCGAATATGATCTCTGTCGCGTTCATCGCCCTGCGCGCGCTGAGCTCCGGCTCCCTTCCTGTCCTGAGAGATTCTATGGTGTCCGCTATCGCCCTTTCCACGAAATTAGGGTCGTGCAAAGATTCCCCGTTAGCCATGTCTCCTGTCCAGGTGCCTTTGTCATACTTCAGCCACCTTACTATCCATCCCGGCAGCGCGTCCCAGCCCAGCTCTATTATCCCTTCTGTGCCGTAAAGCCGCGTATTAAAACCAAGCTTGCGCCCGGTCTCCACCCCTGTAAAATAAACCCCCTGCACCCCGTTCTTATACATCACGTGGAAGATCCCCTGCCATTCGATAGGGGCGCCGAACGCCAGCCTTATCTGGCGAGTGTCGATCTGGCCTATGACCCATTCCGCGGGCGTCTCGTCATTGAACATGTTCATCATATCCACCCAGTGGGTGCCGCCGTCGTAGATGTCGCCAAGCCCGAACTCCATCCTCTGGAGTTTCCCTATCGCGCCCTCGCGCAGTTTCTCTTTGGCAAGCCTGAACGGCCTGCCGAACCTTCTCTGGTGGTTGAACGTGAGCTGGACCCTGGCCTTTTCAGCCGCAGCCGCGCATCTCTTCGCGTCCCCCCAGGTAGTCGCAACCGGCTTTTCGCTGTGGATCGCCTTTACCCCCGCGTTGCAGCAGGCAATTATCATTTCCGCGTGAAGGTGCGGCCAGACCGCGATGCTGACAACGTCCGGTTTTTCCTTTTTAAGCATCTCGTTGTAATCGGTATACACGCCTTTTATCCCGAATTGCTTCGCGAACGCGTCAGCGTTCTCCCTGACTATGTCAGCGCACGC
This sequence comes from Candidatus Desantisbacteria bacterium CG1_02_49_89, assembly GCA_001871075.1. Classification (GTDB taxonomy): domain Bacteria; phylum Desantisbacteria; class UBA1551; order UBA1551; family UBA1551; genus UBA1551. The sequence continues at coordinate 14,664 of MNUP01000049.1, read as the reverse complement.
GGCCATCTCGCAGTCAGCAAGCGCCTTGTACCCAAGCGCGTGCTGGTACGCCATAGCGTAACCTTTTAATCCCGGATTGCCCGGTTTGCCCGTCCCGATGAATGCCACCCTGTACTTGCTCATTCAGCCTCCTAAATAATATTTGAGAGATACGTCGGCAGAATTCATTTCAAATTTCAAATTGCAAAATGTAAATTGTAAAATTATGGGATCCCGTGACTTAAATTTAAAATTTGCAATTTACAATTTGACTTTTGCAATGTCCTTATGGCTATTATTTATATCCGTCTGGGTGCGAACTGTGCCATTTCCACGCGGAAGACACGATCTCGTCAATGCCCCGCTTCGCCTTCCACCCGAGTTCTTTCTTTATCAAAGACGCGTCCGCCACAAGGGCGGTAGGGTCTCCCTCTCTCCTGCCTGACATTTCCACGGGTATGTTCCTGCCTGTGACCTTTTTAGCCGCTTCGATTATCTGCATCACGGTCTGACCGTTATTTGTCCCCAGGTTATAGGTCCTGCTCCCCCCTCCCTTTATTATGTAGTTCAGGGCGATAATGTGCACGTCGGCAAGGTCCATCACCGAGATATAATCCCTTATGCAGGTGCCGTCAGGGGTGTCGTAGTCGTCCCCGAACACCGTTATGCATTTCACCTTGCCCATCGCCGCCTTCAGGACAAGGGGCACAAGGTGCGTTTCCGGTATGTGGTCCTCTCCGATAAGCCCGGATGGATCAGCCCCCGCGGCGTTGAAATACCGCAGAGCCATGTGTTTCCTGCCTGCTTCCTTTTCATGTTTCTTGAGCATGATCTCGCATATTACCTTGGTCACACCGTAAACATTAACGGGGATGTGAAGGAATTCAAGGTCAGCTTTATCCAGGTAAAAAAATGGGTATTTTTCCACAACTTCCTTTGTATACCACTCGATAAGGGTTTCGAACGGGACAGACGCGGGCAGGAGCTGGCTCCTGTCATACCTTTTCGCGGCGATCATTTTCGGGATCACGCTCTCTTTCAAAGGTATGTCTTCCTCAAGAGGACTGCCGTAAGCAGCAGCTGTTGACGATTTTACAAGGGGGATGTGATCGGTTGCCATAAGCAGGTTCCTGAACCCGACGACATTGGTCGTGAAGTAATCAAGGGGCTTCTGCTGGGATTCGCCCACAGCTATCTTTGCGGCGAAATCAATGATGCCGGATATCCAGTGATTCTTCCTGACGCTGTCAATGGCTTTTCTCAGCCCTTCCTCGTCAAGGGTGTCAGCGTTAATGAAAATAAAGCTGTCTGCGTCCGCGCCGTATGTTTTTTTAAAGAACTCCAGCACCTGGTTGTGGCCTGCTGAAAGGTTGTCGAATATGAAAACCTTCTGCTTCTTTTCAAGCAGCAGCTTGACAACGTGGCTTCCGATATACCCGGCCCCGCCGGTCACCATTATAATGTCGTTCATCCTTCACTCCTTGATTACGGTGATTTTCGAACTGACGATTACAGTGATTATTTTAAGTGTCAAGAGTCCCGCCCAGCAAGATTGGCGGGCAAGCTAAGTATCAAGTGTCAAGTTAAAACTGTAATCTCCGTGCCTCCGTGGTTATTCTTTCGTGATTTCGTGACACTTTCGTGATTTCGTGGAAATCTTGTGAATCTATAGCTTGGTTTTTTAAATCTCTTTCGAAGATCCCTGTAAAAAGCTTCTTTCGTGGAAATTCTTATTCTTCTATAACTACCATGTTGTGAATATATAAATTCCTGATTTCGCAGGAAAGCCAGCCTTTGGCGTATTTTGTTCTCAGCGTTGTTCCTTCATCAACGCCCAGACTTACCTTTTTCGGTTTTTCTTTCAGCGGGACCCTTAATTTAACGGAATCGATGGCAGGAACGCCCTCAACCGCGTGGTTCCTTGTGGAAAGGGGATGGGTGGTGCCGCGGTTCACAAGGTTTAGCATGATCTTATTGTCTTTTTTCCTGACAGAGAGCTCAACCCTTGCAGGAGCGTCCATCTTTATGAGTTTCGGGTTGTCCAGTTTTTTAAGCACGCTTCCTATGAATTCCCGGATGCGCGGCAAACGGCTGTTATAATACACGAGGAACGCAGGGCCGTATATGCCTGCTGCAAGACCTTTCCCATATTTGTTTATTGTTGCTGCGGGAGATCCTGCTTTTCCGTCTTCGACATCTCTGGAAACCTCATTGCCTTTCAAGGCCGGGCTGAGCTCTTTCGCGCCGGACAGCATCACTTTCTGCCAGGGCCCGTTGATAAGCACTGTTTCGTTCCTCACAGGAACAAAGCAGTTATTAAGTTCTCCTTCTTCGGGCTTGATGCCCAGAATGTCAGCAAACGCCTTTGCGGGCTCAGCGCCGCTGGCAAGCAGGCAACCGCCGTTCTTCACGTATTCTTTTACCGCGGTTATGAGCTTTTTCGGCAGAAGGGTCTGCTCTGGTATCACTACCAGCGGGTATTCGAAAATACGCCTTGCAAGATCAAACTCATTCAAAATATCAACGTGCAGTCCTTTTTCAAGAAGAACGTGCAGAGCGCCTTCCATCTCGCAGTGACCGTTGCTCAAAGAGAACAGGGGATCCATTTTTGAATAAAGGTGGGCGCTATTGTGCAGAATTGCCGCCTGCGGTACAGATTTTGTATCCTGGCAGAATTTCTGGCGCCTGCGGCAGAACCTCGCGACTTTCGCGATTATATCCTGGTGCCACCCGATAATGCGGCCGCTCCTTTTAGGCTGGTCGTAAATGAAAAGGTTGCCGCCGTTCGCCATTACCTCGGAAGCTTCCTGGCAGAGGTGGACATCGCTCTTGAAAGTCCTTGTGCCCCCGGGAAAGAAAAATCCCCACGCCATAAGATTCCAGGTTATGCCGCGGCTATCCAGGAACCTTGACTCGGCCATTGCCCTTTCGCACCCGAAAGACGGGTCAAAATCACCGCTGAGGTAATCCATCTGCACCTTTACCTCATCCGGTTCGCGCACAGAATACATCCAGTTCGAGCACACCAGGCAGTCCGGTTTGAGCCTGTGCACCGCATCCATATATTTTTTCACGTGTTCCTCGAACCACTGCCTGTTCGAGGCAAGCCATTTCTGCCAGTTGGGGTCGGAAGCTTTTTGCGGGATATCCGCGATCCCGGTTTCCTTCATGAACCTTTCCGTGCATTTATCGCAATAGCAGAGGCCTGAACCCCAGTTCTCGCCGTCCACCCACATTCCGTCCAGGTCGTATTCTTTAACAACTTCGAGGAGCTGGGGTATCATAAGGTCTTCGGTATAACCGTGATTGCGGCAGGTGGAGGCTTTGTCCCTTTTCCCGTCAGTTCCGATCCTTGCCCATTCCGGATGTTTTTCTATGGCGATCTCGTCCCATACCCCGGAATAATGGATAGCAAGCCGTATGCCCAGCTTTTTCGTGACCTCTCTCCAGACCTTCAAAGCGTCGTTCACTATACCGGGTGAAGGGGTGCCGACCTTTGTGGGGTACCCCGCGTATCCCGGATGGCCCTTGCAGTCATAATTCACGAAATCCGGCTTTACCTTCTTTAATTCCTTATATATATGGTCGAACGTCGCTTCCCTGCCGAGTTCTGTGTCAGTCGCTTTCGGGTGCAGGTCGTAGTGGATCCCGAAAAATCCCTTTGAATGCCAGTTCTCCATTGAGCCCCCTGATTACAGTGATTATTTAAAAATGATTACAGTGATTATCTAAGAGATTACGGTGTAAAGGATTTCCACGAAAGCACGAAAGTGCCCCCTGCAGCTGCTGCGCAGCTCAACGCAGGGGCCTGCGCGCCAGAGCTGAGCGGATGGCGCTACGGACGAAAGCACGAAATGAAATAGTAGACTATTTTTTAATACGCTTCACTGTGTAGCTTCCGAATGGAAAGACGTATTTAAAACCAGTATATCTGCCGATCTTATCTTTACTTAATTCCAAATCCTTCAGGAATCCCTTGGGTGATGTTTTAAAATCTATATCCATTGTTAACCAGTAAAAATAAAGGCGGTATTTATCGTTCTCAAACCGAATTCCATCAAAAGTATGAACCTTTATATTTTTAGCTGTAGGAGTTAGTTTGCAGGAAGATATGTCTTCCAGGTGAAGAAGGCTTCTAACAATTGGGTATTCAAATATTTGAAAAAGTATAAAGTCAGTTTTAATTTTTTTATTGAAAGAATCCCCTAAACCTTGCCTGTCAAAAATGATGTCGATCTTTCCGCTTTCTGTATCATATTTAATCTCATTATCATTACATTTTGCATCATGAAGATAGCCTTGTATATCTAGTAAATTCTCCTTAGAATTTATCTCATAGATACTAAATTCTTTTATTAATGGTTCCTCTTTCATATCTTTTTCAGAAGATTTTCTTAATTGGTTTGATAAATAACCTATTATACTTGCTCCGCCAAAAAAAACCGCAGCAGGGAGGGCTGTCAAGAAGGAGAAAATAATTGGCGAAAAGCCTTTGTTACAAGCAAAGACTAAATATGCTATAAACGCAAGCCATAAAATAAATAGAATTAAAGCTATTGCAGTTAAGAATTTATCTAATTTTCTTGCAAATCCTAAAACAAATATTATTAAAGGAAGCAGCATGAAACTAATATATGGTATTAGCACATAAATAATTGATAAAATATGGTTAAATTTAAAACTTTCTGCTTCTAATTTAAACAACATTGATGGAAAGTAAGCAAAAATAATTGCCAATATTTCCAACAATATAAAATAAGCTATCTTTTTGTTTTTGCTCATAATCAAAGTACTCTTTTTAAATCAAACTTGCTTGTAAACTTATAAGCTTGTTAGCTTGTAAGCTCGGGCATAAGCTTTCAACTTTTAACCTTTTTAACCCCTTTAACCCTTTTAACCAGTTAAGTTTTTAAGGAGCACTGGCTTGCCGGACGAAGCTGACCGGTACGCGGCCTCGGCGATGCGGGAAAGGTTCAGGCCGTACGCTGGGCCTGTCAGCGGTTTTTTCCCTGTCTGCACCGCGTTCAGGAATACGTTGAACTGCGCCGCGAACATTTCAGGCTCTGTTTTCGTGATATCCAGCTTTTCAATCAGTTTTTCCTTGTCATAGGTTTCAACTAAGCAGGGCGAGAATTTTATTGTACCCTTGGTGCACTGAAATGTGAACTCCCAGCACCTGCCGATGGAGGTAATAGAGGTCAGCACCACCGCTGATGAACCGTCCGCGTATTCAAGTATTATGTTCGCGGTTTCGTCTATGTCGTTCTTTCCCTCAAGCGCTTTTATGCCGCAGGTATTCGCGTAAACCCTTGAAGGCATGCCCTTTATCCAGTATATCGTGTCAAGCATATGCCACCCGAAATCAATTATAGCAAGCCCTCCGGAAAGCTTCTTTTTCGTCCTCCACCCGAAAGACTCAGAAGTCCTGGTAAACCTGTATTGCGCGTACGCCTCGATAAGCTGGACTTTCCCGATGCTGCCGCTCTTTATTATCTCTTTCGCCTTCTGGAAAGCAGGGCTGTATTTCCTCTGCGCGCTCAGCATGTATATTCCTTTGTAGCCTTTCAGCGCTTTGACTATCTTTTTCGCGTCTGGCAGGTTCCTCGCGAACGGCTTTTCCTGCAGGATGTGAAGGTTCTTTTTCGCGGCAAGCCCCACTGCCTCAGGATAAAGATAGTGGGGGAGGATTATGGCAACCGCATCCAGGTCTTCCTTCTCTATCATTTCCCTGAAATCCGTGTAAGCATTCGCCTTCCGTTCCCCGGCAACCCTGTCAAGGACTTCCTTGTTGATGTCGCACACCGCTGCAAGCCTGCACGCGGGATTTTCCGCTATTATCGGCGTGTATATAGTGCCTTCCCCTCCGACCCCGATCTGGCCAAATCTTATCACTTTGACTCCTTTTGATTACGGTGATTTTCAACTGCGATTACGGTGATTATCTTAAGTATCAAGAGCCAAGTATCAAGTGTCAAGTTTGAAACCAGAAAAGATTTCCCTGTGTCTCTGTGCCTTCAGTGCCGTAGGGTCATTAGCTCAGTTCTGACCCGGAGGTCCTCGCGTTTTGCTACAAGTTCTTCGGAGCAGCAGAGGGCTTTCGTGGAAATTATTTAGGAGTAGGTCCGATGACTCCGAAAGGACGGAGTATACGGACTCTTCGGAGGGCTTTTCGAAGACCCGCCAGTCCTTAAGGAGGGAGCCCCGTTTAAACGACCCTAAAGGGTTTACTCCCAGTGCTCTACTCCTAGGGCTCTATTACAGTTCCCAAAAGGTTCTTATCCGTGGAAATCCGTGCTAATCCGTGGTTAAAAAAACAGTCATTAGTCATTTGTAAAAGCCGAAGAATTCTCCGTGTTTCCGTCTTTCCGCGCTTCCGTGGTAAGTTTTTAATATGAGCCAAATATTCCTCTGTGTCTCCGTGCCTCCGTGGTTAATCTTTTGTGCTTTTGAGGACTCGGCCGGCGCCGGGAGCGAGCGGGATCGCGAGTTCTCCGTTCTTGGCGGAAAATACCTCGCCGGTCAGCGCGTCCTTCCAGCTTCCTGTTTCAAGCGTCGTCACGCTCACGGTCACGGTCACACCCTCACCGGGCCGCGCGCTTGCCACTATCAAAACAGGATTGCCATTCGGGTCCTTAAAACTGCCTGCGCGGGCAGGCCCGGAAATTTCAGCCGTCTGTTCCGCAGGCTTCAGAGACATCAAGAGCGGGGCAAGCTTTCCGAGCTCGCGCGCGAGCGTTTCAGCCGTGGAATATAATGGCCTTGGGCTGCCGTCAACGTTAATAAGCCCGTCAAGCACTTCTGAATGCTTCGGCATTGTCTGGTAAAGGAAATAGAAAATACCTTTTGCTCCTGCCGCAATAGACAAATATGTCACTGCTCGCAGTTCCTCAGGCGAAGGATACCGCCACGCTTCAGGCTTGGCAAAGGACTGCAGCACCGCCCACATCGCATTATCCCTGGACGCCCTTTTGAATTTATAAAGCAATTCTATGAAATTACCCAGGGTCTGCGCAGGCACTTTCGCGTAATGCGGGTAGATATCAAAACATGTTTCGGAGAATTTAGCGGCGTCAGTCGCGGCCTTCAGAGAATCCGGGTTGCAGAAACAGGAGAACGCGGGGCGGGACGGGTCGATCTCTTCGAGCGCGTTCCTGACCACAAGCCAGTTTTGGACCTGCTCAGGAGGGGGTTCATCCCTGACCTGGTACCGCAGAAGGGAAGAGTAATTGCCTATCTTATCAACAACTCTTTTCACGGTCTTGTAAACTTCCGTTTCTTTCAAGGGTTTGTCCCGGCAGATAAGTTCCACAAGCGGTCTGACCTCGAGAATGACTTTTATTTTGTTCTCCTGCGCTGACTCCAGGAGCGTCTGCCACAAAGATTCAGGGCAGTTCGGCACAGCAACGCAGTTAAACCCGTGAGCGGCAAGGTCTGCGAAACAGCGGTCATAATATTTCTTCGCGCCTGCCTTGTCAGCAGGATATTCAGCCGGTCCCGGAGCTCCCTCAAACCACACCCCTATAGGAAAAAACTCCTCTGTCTTTTGCTCCAATTTTGCTCCTTCCGCTGTAACTCCGGTATTTAAACCCACCCCAATTAAAAATATAGTAAGCAGTATAGTTTTCAACCTTTAACCTTCAACTTTTCACCTTTAACTTCAGTATATCCCATACTGCTTCCCCGCCTCATACATCGCCCGGAAGTGGCTTACCGGCGTAAGCGGGGCGCAGTTGTTGCCGTCGTGCAGGATGAACTTCCCGCCCTTCATCACTCCTGACCCGCACAGGTCCTTTACAGCGTCTATAATCGCCTGCTCAGGCCCAAGTTTCAGCAGGTGCGGCGCGATGTTGCCGATCAAAAGCACGTCTTCCCCCAGTTCAGCCCTGGCTTTTCCCATATCCGTGGGAAAACCCAGGTCAAAGGTCTTTATGTTTATTTCATCTCTCAGGAACTTCATATGCCTCTGCACTTTGCCGCACAGGTGAATGCCGTTCGGCCCGCCTTTTGAGAATTCGGCCAGTAATTTTTTATGGTAGGGAAGGATGAACTCCTTATACATTTCGGTAGAGATAAGCTCTACGCTGTCGTCCGCGAATCCCCAGCCCTGCCCGGGATATTCTATCTTCATATATTCATATACCTTTTTTATCCTTGCTATCACCGAATCTGTTATAAAAGACAGTAGGTTGTGCGTGTATTTGGGGTCCTCATAAAAATCCATCGCGACTTCGCTTGCTCCTCGAAGATTGCAGGCGATCGTAAGGGGGCCGTCTGTCCCGCCCCCGAATATGCTTCCCCTGCCAACCGGCTTTCCTTCAAATTCCGTCTTTTTACGCTTTTCTTCCAGGTACTCGTGGTCCTCGATCGATTTTCTCATAATAGGGCTGTCAAAAGGCGCTGGGTTTGGTATGTCATAAAGTTTTTTTTATTTTCTTTCAGTATTGGCTCAATGAACGGCATATCGCTCTTCGGATACACGATAGGGCAGCCGAACCAAGCTGCTTCGTCGCAGTTTGAATATCCTACTCCTATGCCGCCCCATTCCTTCTGCGGAAAGCCCATCTCAACATCCTGCATGACGTTGAACCTTACCCATTTCTGGAATTGCAGGTCCACTTCCCAGCGCGTGTCGGGTTTTTCGAAATATTGCTTCCAGGTAATTCCTTTTGTGTTAAGCTCGGGATTCAGCAGTATCATCCTGGGGTTCATTGATAACTGCACAGGTACCCGGGTTGGCGTTCCTTTATTATAGGCGTCCAGGACCTTCGAAACTTCCTCATTGTGCGCGGCGAAGTCGAGTTTGTCCTTTAAATAAAATTCCGGCATTAAAACCTCCTTTTCTACCACAGGTTAACACAGGTAAACACTGTTTTGAGTAACTCAAACCTTTAGGTTTGAGATTCTCAGGACTCCCACCTTAAGAATTGGCGGGTCTTCGAAAAGTCCTGAGTTACAGATGCAGACTGCTAGAAATTTTGCTTTTTGAGCCATTTTTCACATAACTTTGTCCAGGCGCTTACACTTGGGTTATCGCTTGCAAGTCCAAGGCCGTGCGGACCGCTCTCAAAAATATGCAATTCATAAGCGACATTGAATTTTTTAAGAGCTTCCGCAAAAAGAATGGAGTTCTCGACCGACACAGCCTGGTCGTCCCGGGTATGCCATATAAACGCGGGAGGGGTGTCTGCAGTCACCTGTTTCTCGCTTGAAATGGAATCCAGCAAATCCTTTGTGGCTTTCTCGCCGAGAAGGTTTGAAAAAGAACCCGGCTCAATGAATTGCCCGGCTGAAATGACCGGGTAGCACAGGATCATCAGGTCAGGCCTGCAGCTCTGCCTTTCAACCGGGTCAGGGTCATCCTTTTTTCCGCTGTCAAAATGAGTGCCAAGCATTGACGTAAGATGGCCTGCGGCTGAAAAACCCAGCATTCCAACGCGGTTCGGGTCAATATTGAACTCCTTAGCTTTGTGGCGGACCAGCCTTACGGCCCTTTGCGCGTCCCACAGCTGCACAGGATACTTATAAGGCGCGACCCTGTAGTCCAGCACAAAACTTGAAACGCCTATTGAGTTCAGCCATAAAGAGATCGGTTCTTTTTCGTGGTCAGCCCTTGCAGCATACCCTCCGCCCGGGCAGACTATTACCACGCTGTCCGGCTTGCCGGTTTTCAAGAGATAGGAAGTAAGCCGCGGGCAGTCTTCAGGCCCTGTGCCCGTTGCTCCGGGCGCGTCTTTTTCCCATAATAACACAGGTATGCGTTCCATGTTTCCCTTTATTTGCTGGATGCTGGATGCTAAATGCTGGATGTTAAAAAGGTTCCGAAGTTCAAGGGATTAAATTTGCAATTTGAAATTTGCAATTTGAAATTTGAAATGTTTTTAATCGACTTGGCCGAACCCCAATCCCGCTGGCAATGCCTGGGGGCGCTCGCACGTGCTCTTGATCTCAATATGCCTGCCTGCATCCGAGGATTCGTCATAAGACTGCATTATGTCAAGCACGTGGAATGCCATGTCACCGCTCGCCCTGTGCTTCCTTTCGGAGATAATCGCTTTTGCCATATCCGCGACACCCAGACCCCGGCTGTTCTCAGAGTAGCCATGGGAAAGGGGAGTTTCAGCCCACGCTTTTGAGCCCTTCTTGAAAACGACCACCGGCCCGCCGAAACCGTTGGGGTCAGGCACCCTGATACAACCTTCTGTCCCGTATATTTCTATGCACGGAAGGCCTGCTGACCAGACGTCGAAGCTGGTTATCATTGAAACAATGGCTCCGTTCGCGAAATCCATAACTCCCGCAAGATGGGTTGTAGTGTTTACCTTTATAATGGTCCCATTTTTCGGCTGGCTGGTGATAAGCCGCTCAGGAAAAGTCATTTTTGTTGACGCCGCGACCCGCTTTACCGGTCCCAGCAGGTTGATAAGCGCTGTCAGGTAATAGGGGCCCATATCGAACATCGGGCCTCCGCCTTTCTGGTAGTAGAAGTCCGGGTCAGGGTGCCAGGTCTCGTGGCCGTGGCAGAGCATAAAAGATGTTCCGGCAACAGGTTTCCCTATAAAACCGTCATCGATGAGCTTCCTGCAGGTCTGGATGCCCCCGCCAAGAAACGTGTCAGGCGCAGAGCCTACGCGCAGGCTCCTCTTTTTTGCCTCGCTCATTACCTTTTTGCCGTCATTACGGTTCGCGGCAAGCGGTTTTTCCGCGTATGAGTGCTTACCCGCTGTCAGTATCTGGAGGTCAACTTCAGCGTGGACAATGGGTATTGTAAGGTTCAGCACTACCTTGATCTCCGGGTCAGCCAGCAGTTCTTTCACGCTGCAAGCCTTCGGTATCTTATACTCATTCGCCCTTGCCTTCGCCCTTTCGATCAGCAGGTCCGAACACGCCGCGACCTGCAGAAAATCAAACTTTTTCAGGTTCGTGAAATAAATAGGGCTTATGTTCCCGCACCCTATCACCCCAATCTTGATCTTCTCCATTGTTCTTCTCCTTTTGTGTTCGCGGATGCATACGGATTAGAAAATACGGATGCATACGGATAAATACCGATTTTACCGCTGAATTCACTGAGGTTTTAAATAAATTCCTTGTTTTTGCTCTGACACGTTGATACGTTGATACGTTGACACGCTTTAAACGGTGGACCGTGGACTGTGGACTTATTTATATCTCAGCCAGAGCCTTCTTAACGAACGCCATTCCCGCCCTTGAGCCCATCTTGCATTCTTCTAAGCCCTCGAACTCGATTGACAGGCATCCGTTGTACCCGGAATCCTTTATGATCTTAAGAACCGTCCTTATGTCGATGTCTCCCTGGCCCACGATCGAGCCTCTCAGGAAATTGCCGTGCAGGGTGGGGAACCAGCCCTCTCCGGGATTCGCGTGAGCGGGCCTGAAATAGAAATCCTTGAAGTGAACGTGGGAAGCGATGGATATGTTGTTCTTTGTCGCGGCTATCGGGTCCTCGTCAACGCACATGAAATTCCCCGCGTCCAGGGTTGTCCTGAAATTTTCCCTGTTGACTTTTTTGACAAGCAGCCTTATTCTATCGCTTGCCTGCATGAAATACCCGTGGTTCTCAACGCTTGTCGTGATGCCGAACTGTTTCGCGTAGTCCGCGACCTTGCCGCAACCGTCAACTATCTGGGGCAGGTCTTTGTCAAACTGCTCGATCACGCACTCGTTGGGCGGCCTGGACGCCGCGTCGTGGCGCATAAGCTTAACCCCCATCGCCGCGGCTATGTCCACCTGCTTTTTCACCCTTGCTACTTCCTTTTCAAAATCTTCCTTATTCGCCTGCAGGAACCCGGCGCCTATCGTGTAACTTGAAATATCTATCCCCACGTCCTTCGCCTTCTTCTTCAGCGTTTCCGCCATCTGCGGCTGGTCAAAGATGTCATACGCTATCTCCACGTGCTCGCCGCCGTTCTCCTTTATCCACGCCACCGCGCCCGGCAGGTCCATCTCCTTCGCGTTTATCGCCTGTATCAAGCTGTAGCTGCTTAATCCGACTTTCATTGCTGCCTCCTTTTTCAAAACGTGTCAACGTGTCAGCGTATCAACGTGTCAACGCAACAGCAAGGAATTTATTTTAAAACTGGAATTCAAAATTCGTGCAATTCGTCGTTTATCGACGTAACCCACAAAGAATGTTGCGAAGCAAACAATTCGAGTTAATTCGTGGTTAAAGGGCAGTCATTAGTCATTTGTCATTTGTAAAAGCCGAAGAATTCTCTGTGCCTCCGTGCCTCCGTGGTTAATCCTTTAGTAGTTGCCTTTTTTGCGCCAGACATCCAAAATAAGCTCGTACCGCTTCAGCGCCATTCCGGTGTAAACGCAGTTGCTTGTGGAGAATACGTACCCGCCGCCCGGCATCCCGTGTTTCAGGCAGTATCTTGCTGACTCGATGACCTGTTCATCCGTGCCTGTCTGAAGCAGGCCGCAATTCACGTTCCCTATAAGGCATATCCTGTCACCCACGAGCTTTTTTACTTCCTTTATATCAACCTTTGCCTGCGGGTCAAGCGACTGCAAAGCGTGAGGTTTTGATTGCGCAAGCTGGTCAAGTATAGGCATAATATTGCCGTCCGTGTGCATTATGGTGTAAAAACCCATATCCCTATATCCTTTTACAAGCTTGATAAGGTATGGGGTCACGAATTCCGAGAACTGGCCTGGGCTGAGGAACGGGCCTGTGTTAAGGCAGTAGTCCGTGCACATAGCGAAACAGTCCAGCCCGCCGTGCTTTTTATATTTCGCGGCCGTGTCAAGTGCGTTGTTGACCATGGTATCCGCGTTCTTTTTCGCTTCGTCAGGCTTATCGGCAAGCCAGTATGAAAAATTCGCCATTTCGGTTCCGTTTGGGATCCCGTAGGTGGCTCCGCCGTGGATCATGATCATGTATTTATCGTTGGTTTTTTCCTTCACGATGTCAATGAGCCGGCAGACCTCTTCAAAGCTTCCGGGATTGGGGTGCAGGAATATGGCGGAGTGCTCGTAACGTTCAGCTGTCTTCACGTAGATGTCAGCCATATCCTCCCTCTGGACCTGCCTTTCTGTCTCGCTCATCTGGTCCCACTGGTGAAAGCTGCGGTGGGAAGGGTGGACCTTGCCAAACGCCTCCATGGTCAGGAAAAACACCAGCTCAAAATGGGGCACGCGGCCTTTTGGCGGCGGCTTGCATTCCAGCGCGATCTTGAAACGCTCTTTGGGCGTCATAGCAACTCCTTCTCGTTCATCGTTCGTCGTGCATCGTTCATCGTAGAAAAATTACCCACAGAGACCACGCCTTGAAGATTGGCGGGCACGGCACGGAGACACAGAGGCGTAACTCAGGGCTTCAGCCCTGATGCCATTGAATCAATTTCTCTCTCCCCAGTGTGGGAGAGAATTAAAGTGAGGGGGCTCATTCTGTCATTGCGAACATAGTGAAGCAATCTATCTTGCTTTGACAATTTTCATTTCCAAAAGTCTTTGCTTTTCGTGCTCTATTTTTGATTTTAAGGTCTCGGGGTCGGGTAGCTGCAGTTTATACTTTGAAGCAAATATTCTGTTGTTCATCCCGCCCAGCGCGTATTCAACAACTGTTTTCTTTTTATCCGTGCAAAGAATAATGCCTATCGGGTCATTTTCTTCTGAAAATCTTTCCTTGTCTTTCAGATAATTCAGATAAAGATTCATCTGCCCGGCATCCGAGTGAGTGAACTCGCCGATTTTTAAGTCTATTGCCACAAGGCATCGCAGAATCCGGTGATAGAGAAGGAGGTCAAGCCGGTAATGGCTGCCTTCAAGCGTAATCCTTTTCTGCCGCGCGACAAAAGCAAAACCGACTCCCAACTCAAGAAGGAAGTGCTCAAGATACCTGATTAGAGCTTCTTCTAATTGTGTTTCCGAATATTCATCTTTTAGATTAAGAAATTCCAGGACATAGGGATCTTTAATTTCATCTTCGGGCTTAAGGATTATTGGTCTTTCGTGGGCTTTTGCAATTACTGCAAGCTTGCGTTTGGATAGCGCGGTCCTTTCGTATAGCATAGATTGAATCTGCCTGTCCAATTGCCTTACTGACCAGTTGCCACGGACGCATTCTGCTTCATAGAATTCGCGCTTGAAGGCTTCTTCAAGCCGCATAATCAGGCGATAATGAGACCACGATAGTGGAAATTTCCGAGACAGTATTTCGGAAATCCCAGACACTGTCTGGGATATTGGAATCAATTCGGCACACACTGTGTGCGATTTCTTTTCTGTCCTTTTTAGCAATTTCGCACACACTGTGTGCGAAATCTCTGAATAAATAAGGTAGAACTGGCGCATATGTTCAAGATTCCTTTCGGTAAAGCCTTTCCCAAATCGCGGAGTCAAATCATGAGATATCTTTCTCAGCAATTTCTCCCCATATTCCGCCCGTTCCTTGCCCTTCTGCTCATACTCAACAATCCTCCTACCCATCAGCCAATAGGTTGCCACCAAGGCGGTATTTACATACCGCACCGCTACCCTGCGCCCCTGTTCAATCAACGAAGCGAGTTCAGCAACAAGCCTCGAATAATTTTGCTTTTTTAAAACATTTCCCATTTTATCAATTCCTTTCTACCGAACTTATTCAGTCATTGCGAGTGAAAACGAAGCAATCTCTATTCTCTTGCCCTATTTAGGTGAAGAAGAAGGTAAAGGATCTTTTGG
>MNUP01000147.1 GCA_001871075.1 Candidatus Desantisbacteria bacterium CG1_02_49_89 | reverse complement strand
TTTTGACTGCAGGCAGGAAAAAACCCTGGCTGTTTTTACCGCGGACGGGGTAGAGCACCCGGCTGTCGAGGCCATGGCAGCTGAAGACGCGGGCGGGAACATATCGGTGCTGGGAGGTTATTACAACGAGATAAAATATTTCATAGACTGTGTTGATTCAAACCAGAAGCTAAAGGTGGTTACTGCCAAAGACGCGCGCAACTCGCTGGAAATAATAATGTTTGAGAAGAAATCGGCCGAGACCGGCCGTGCCGTTTCAACAGACTGATTACAGTGATTAGGAAAGAGATTACAGTGATTATTTTAATATCACCGTAATCGTTATTTAGGGGGAAAAATGAAGCCGATGGAAGTGGGTGTATTTCTGTGCAACCTGGGCATAGCGGATACCGTTGAGGCGCTTAAAAAGGCAAAGGAGATAGGTTTCAGGGTAGTGCAGCTCGGACCCGATGCCTATTACAGCTGCGGGGAGCCTGCAAAGAGGAATAAGCTGAAGAGTGAGATAAAGGCGCTGAAAATGGAGGTAACAACCGTTTTCGCGGGTTTTGAAGGCGAGGATTATTCGGATGTTCCCGCTGTCATAAGGACGGTCGGGTTCCTGAATAAAGACAGGGTCAGGGAAAGGGTCGAACTGTCAAAACAGATAGCTGATTTCACGGCGGAGCTGGGCGTCAGGATCATGGCGGCGCATGTAGGTTTCATACCCCCGGAAGGGAACACGCCCGAATTCAAAATGATGTATAATTCCGTATGCGATGTTGTGGACTACTGCGCGGAAAGAGGCCTTATGTTCTCCTTCGAGACAGGCCAGGAAAAACCAGAGGAGCTGCTGCATTTCATAAAGAAAATGGACAGAAGGAACGCAAGGGTGAATTTCGACACCGCCAACCTCCTGCTTTACGGCAAGAGCAAAGCGCTTCCCGGCATAGAGATCCTGAAAGACTACATAATAAACGTCCATGCCAAGGACGGGTACTGGCCGAAAGAAAAAGATAAGATAGGGGAGCAGGCGCCTATAGGCCAGGGCGAGGCTGAACTGGGCGCGTGCGTTAAAAAGCTGGCCGAGGTCGGTTACAAAGGGCCCCTGATAATAGAGCGCGAGGCCGGAGAAGACAGGATAGGAGATATCCTGCGCGCGAAAGAATACCTGGAAAAAGCCAAAAAAGAGGCGGGCTTATGAGAGTCCTTGCTGTAGGAGCGCATCCTGACGATATAGAGCTTATGTGCGCGGGTACACTCGCGAAGTGCAAAAAGCGTGGCGACGAAATATTCATGTCTTACCTGTGCAACGGCAACAAGGGCGGTTTTGACGTGCCGCCGGAAGAACTGGCTAAAACAAGAAAAAAGGAAGCGGAGAATTCCGCGAAAATAATCGGCGCTGAGATCGCCGGAGGTTTTTTTCCGGACCTGGAGCTTTTCGTGGACGATGATTCCAGGCGCAAGGTCATCGACCTGATAAGGATGGCAAGGCCAGATTTTGTAATAACCCATTCACCGGATGATTACATGACCGACCACACCAACACGTCCAGGTTAGTGATAGACGCGAGCTTTATCGCAACCCTGCCAAATTACGAAACAGGGTATCCCGCGCACAAGCTGATACCCCCGGTGTTTTTCATGGAAAACGCAGGCGGCGTGAATTTCATTCCCACTGAATACGTTGACATCAAAGATTTCATCGGGACCAAGGAAAAAATGCTGTTATGCCACCAGTCCCAGTATAAATGGCTGCTTGAGCATGACAAGATAGATTATGTTGACTTCATGAAAAGCATATCGCGGTTCAGGGGGATACAGTGCGCCGCCTTGTACGCTGAGGGTTTCTGCCAGTACCGGGTCTGGGGACGCATCAGCCCCGCGCGCCTTCTGCCTTGATTTGTGCGTCGTGCGTCGTTCTTCGTAACATCGTGACACCGGCAAAGAAAAAGATTACCGCTGGAATACTGAAAAAAATTGATTTGTACGCTATGGTCTATAGACTAGATTGGAGGGGCTTATAATACCCGCATACCATATTGCCGCGTCCGCAGGAGCAGGCGCAGGTGTGTATTTTTTAAGCAGGAGCATCCCGGCTTCAATACTCCTGTTCATCACAGGCGTTTTTATAGACCTGGACCATTTTCCAGATTATTTCAGAGAAGCCGGCCTGAACCTTGATCTAAAAAGGTTCTATTGTATGTGCAATAACAATATATTAAAAAAGGCTGCCGTTTACCTGCATTCCTTAGAAGCCCTTCTTGTTTTCTCCGCGTTTATGATCTTCGGGCCGGCGCAGGAATGGTGGGTGAAAGGCATATTCATCGGGTTTGCCGTCCATATGCTAATGGATGTTTTTTCGAATATTTCCAATCCGCTTGCCTATTTTCTTGCCTACAGGATAAGCATAGGGTTTGACACAGGAAAGATCTGGGGTCCGGTAAAAAATCAGAAAAGTTGATATTTTACAGTATATCCTTGACTTTTTGCCGTTTATTTGATAGAATATATATAATATATTTGTGAGTCTTTGAAGATATTATCTTCAATATATTCAATAATGCATGCCGACGTAGCTTCCGCCCAGACGTTAAGTCAGGGCGAGAGCTTGGTTTCGAAATAAAGAATTGTCTAAATGAATGCCGACGTAGCTCAACCGGCCAGAGCTCCTCATTCGTAATGAGGGGGTTACCCGTTCGAGTCGGGTCGTCGGCTTAGTAAACGAACGGAGGTGAAAGCAGCCATGGAGTGGTATGGGTTTGTCGCAACAGTTGTCATAGCTTTGATAGTTGGGTCAATATCGAAAGTCTTCCGGGACGCAAGGGGAGGCAACTTCTTTACGGCGCTTCTCGGGGCACAGCTCGGTGTTCTTCTGGTCAGTTCCCTTGAGCCCACGAAATGGGTCAGGTCCAGTAAGGCGGTTATAGGCGTGTTGTGCGCGATCCTCGTAACCTGGCTGCTGAGTTTGGGAAAGGGAGAGGAAAAAGAGGAGCCCGCGGATGAATCTCCCGCCGCACCGCCGGAGCAGAAATAGGGCTGTAAATCCAGAGAGGTCATATTGCTGAAGAAAAAACTGAGCCGGATGATCCAGTCGGCTGTCGGAAAGGCTATAGCGTCCGGTTCACTTAAAATAGACAAATTGCCTTCTTTGACAATCGAAGTGCCGAAAAACAGGGAGCACGGAGACCTGTGTTCCTCTGTTTCCTTCAACCTTGCGAAGCAAACAGGCAGGCAGCCTGAGGAAATTGCGGGTGTTATACTTGATTGTCTTGAGACGGGAGACGGGGGAAGCGTAAAATTCATCAAAAAAAAAGAGATAGCGGGCCGCG
The DNA here is from genome assembly GCA_001871075.1 of Candidatus Desantisbacteria bacterium CG1_02_49_89. Lineage (GTDB taxonomy): Bacteria > Desantisbacteria > UBA1551 > UBA1551 > UBA1551 > UBA1551. The sequence goes on along the minus strand of MNUP01000147.1, from coordinate 33,151 downwards.
GCTTCCTGAATTTCTTCATAGATGAATCATATTTAAGGCAGAACCTGCTTGAAATAGTTTCCGAAGGCGGCGGTTACGGTTCTTCCGATTCCGGGAAAGGCAAAAAGATACAGGTTGAGTTTGCAAGCGTCGGTCCCACCGGGCCGATCCATATTGGCCACGCAAGGGGCGCTGTGGTAGGGGATGCGCTGGGCAACATCCTGAAAAAATCAGGTTATGAAACGGTAAAGGAATATTACGTAAACGATGTCGGTACCCAGATCGACATACTGGGGAAATCCCTGAAAGCAAGGTATTGTGAGCTCTGTGGCCTTGCGCCCGCAATAGTGGAGAACGGCTACGAGGGAGAATACCTGAAGGACATAGCAGGCAGGCTGAAGGAAAAGCACGGCAGCGGATGCCTTGAAAAACCCCCGGATTTCTTTTCCGGTTTTGCGGTCGAACAGATACTTGAGTGCATAAAAAAAGACCTTTCCGATTTCGGCGTTGTCTTTGACAGCTGGGTTACAGAATCATCCCTATACAGCACCGGGAAAGTGGCGAAAGCCATAGATACCCTTAAAGAAAAAGGTTTTACTTCCCTGAAGGACGGAGCCCTGTGGTTCAACCTTCGGCAGGACAAGGGCGCGGAAGAAGGCCAGGAAGACAGGGAAAACGTGCTTGTGCGCAGCACCGGGACCCCCACGTATTTCGCGTCCGACATCGCTTACCATAGCGATAAATACAACCGCAATTTTGACGCAATAATTGACATATGGGGCCAGGACCACCACGGGCACGTCCAGAGGGTCAGGAACGCCGTAAGCGCGCTGGGCTATGACCCGTCGAAACTGGAAATAATCCTTTACCAGCTTGTAAGCCTTTCGAGGAAGGGAAGCCCGGTCCGCATGTCCACCCGCAGGGGGGAGTTCATAACCCTGCGTGAGGTAATGGAGGAAGTAGGCAGCGAAACAATACGCTTCTTTTTCCTGATGCGGAAATCCTCAAGCCACCTCAACTTTGACCTTGAGCTTGCCAAAGAGCAGTCGATGGAGAGCCCGGTATACTACGTCCAGTACGCGCATGCCAGGATATGCAGCATTTTTAATGAAGCATCCAATAAAGAATTGCAAATTGCAAAATGCCCCAAAGGGATCCATTCGGACAAATTGCAAAATGCAAATTTGGAACTGCTTAAAGACGATATAGAAATTCAGATAATGAAAAGGCTGGCGTTCTTCCCGGACGAGATAGCTGAAATGGCTGTTTCAAGGGAACCACACGGCCTGACCGTATATGCGCAGGAGATCGCCGGGCTCTTTCACAGATTTTACACCGACCACAGGGTAATAAGCGATGACCGTGATCTTACGCTTGCAAGGCTGACGCTGGTAAAAGCTATCCAGACAGTGCTGGCAGGTTCGTTTGGGCTTATGGGAATAAGCCCGAAAGAAAAAATGTAATATAAAATTCACTGTGCTGATTTCCCGCAAAGAGCATCACGGGAAAAAAGAGGTTATATGAGGTTACAAAAAGAAGTAGGGATAGTCGGGGGAGAAGGCGCCATAGACCTGCTTGAAACCTTCCTTGGTATCGGAGATATAAAGATAAACGGCGTGCTGGACAATGAGGAGTCATCCCCCCTGACAAAAATAGCCAAAAAATCCAGTGTTTTCACTACTTCGGATCCCGCAGTTTTTTTCCGTAAAATGAAGGGCATGACGATACTGGACCTGTCTAACGGGTGGTATAGAAAACTGGTGCCCTGGCTCAACGGTGACGTGAGGATGGTCAATGCGGAGCTCTCGGGCCTGCTTGTTTCCTGCGTAAAGGACCGTAAAAGGCTCATCAGGACGCAGTCAGCCCTTGAAAGGGTCAGCGAGATCATTGTTTCCACGTTCGATCTGCCCAGGATACTGGACCTTGTTATATTCATAGCGTCCCGCCTGATGAAAGTCAAGATCTGCGCCGTGAGGCTGATAGATTCAGACGGAGTGCTGAGCATGGCAGCTTCTTACGGGCTGAGCAAGGATTACCAGGGAAAAGGCAGCGTAAAAGTAGGGGACAGCATAGCGGGATGGGTAGTTGAGAACAGGAAGCCGTATTTCAGCTGCGATGTCAGGAAGGACCCGAAATACAGGTACGCAAAATACGCGAAAAACGAGGGCATTACTTCAATGCTGTGCGTGCCCCTGATAGTCAAGGAAAAGGCCATCGGCAGCCTCAGCGTGTATACGTCTTCATCCAGGGAATTCAGCCCGGGGGAGATAAGGCTTTTTACCGCTTTCTCCAACCAGGTTGCGGTAGTTGTAGAAAATGCAAGGCTGTTCAAGGACATAGAGGAAAGCCACCTGGGGCTTCTTGAGGCCCTGGGAGTTGTTGTGGAAACAAGGGATTTTTATACGGCAGACCATTCAAGGGACGTGAAAAAATACGCGATAACAATAGCCAGGCAGATGGGGCTTTCAACCGAAGAGACAGAATCCATCGCATATGCCAGCCTTATACATGACCTGGGCAAGATCGGTATCGAGGAGAGAATACTCAGCAAGCCCGATAAGCTCAGCGTAGAGGAATTCGAGAAGGTTGCGAACCATTCAAAAATAGGCGCGGATATAGTGAGCCATATTAAAATATTAAAGCACCTCGCACCCCTGATACTGCACCTGCATGAAAGGTATGACGGCAAGGGATACCCGGACGGCCTGAAGGGTGACAGGATACCGCTGGGCTCCCGGATACTGATGGTCGCGGACGCGTTCTCGGCCATGACTTCGGACCGGCCGTACAGGAAGGCAATGCCGGACGGAAAAGCAGTCGCGGAGCTGAGAAAGAACGCCGGCGCCCAGTTTGACCCGGTTGTCGTGGACACGTTCATCGAAGCCTACGGCAAATCCGGTATATAGCACAGGGAAATTCTTTTGTTACTGCTGCAGATAATGAGTTTAATATTCGGCTGCCTGATAATACTGCTGCTTGTGGTTGAAAGGTCGAGAAGAAGATATTTCAAGCTCGTGTATGACCTAAGACTGCTGCGCGAGACGACGAAAAAACTCCACAAGGACGCAGAGGATATTTTCGGCATATACGAAGGCGTGAGGGATATAGCCACAACTATGAACATGGAAGACATACTCAAGATAATGAGCCAGATGATGCGCAAATATTTTGAGTTCTCGTTTTCAAAACTGTGCCTTTTTACCGAGGATGAAGGGAATATGTCCACGGCAATACAGTATGATTTTGTCCTGAACCTTCTTCTGAACGACAGGGTGGAGGTCACTGACAAAAATATACTCAATGTGATAGCGAACAAAAGGCCCATTGTTTCACCCGATGAAAAAAGGATACAAGAATACATAGATGACGGCGAGGAAAAACCGGAGATCTTTATTATGGTGCCGCTCATAGCAGAGGACAAGGTGATCGGCACGATAGAAATGAGGAGAGAGAGAGAGCCATACCTTCCTTTCAGCTATGACGACCTGCTCAAGCTGACAAACCTCTGCGCCCAGACTTCCATAATACTGAGAAGGGCAAAGCTGTACGGGGAAGTGGAAAGGCTTGCCATAGTGGACGGGCTGACCGGATTATATGTCCACAGGTATTTTCAGGAAAAACTCGCGATTGAGGCGAAAAGGGCGAAAACATACAATGAAGTGTTTTCGCTGCTTATGGCTGACATAGACTTTTTCAAAAAATACAATGACCAGTACGGGCACCAGGCAGGGGACGAGCTTCTGCGGCGCGTTTCAAAAATCCTCAAAGAAGGCGTGCGCGAAACAGATATAGCCGTCAGGTACGGCGGAGAGGAATTTGTAATAATCTTGCTGCACCGCGGGAAAGACGAAACAAGGGCTCTTGCTGAGGAACTAAGGAAGAAGGTCGAAACGCTCAAGCTTGAAATTGAAGGCGGGTTTACGGGTGTGACCATAAGCCTGGGGCACGCCACATACCCTGATGACAGCACCTCGATCGACGAGCTCATAAAACACGCTGACGAGGCTCTTTACAGGGCGAAAGAAGGAGGACGCAACCAAACGGTTGCATACGGCAAAAAATGATACTGGCCCTTACGCTCCAGATAGGCATATTCGGAATGTTCCTTTTCATGCTTTTCTTCGTTCTGTGGGAAAGGAGCGAGAGAGAAGAGAGCGGCGTGCGCGGAGCAAGCTATGAAGACGTGCTCAGCGATTACGCGCGACTGAGCCAGGAACACGACAGGGAATCAGCGCTCAACACCAACCTTACCGGCAAACTGAACCGTTACTACTCTCTTTCCGAGATAGCTTCCAAGGCAGGTTCCATTATGCAGGAGGACGAGCTTTACGGTTACATAGCTTCCTCCCTGTTCAAGCTGGTTACATACGGCCGCTGCGTCATAATGAAGCTGAGCAAGAACGGGGACCTTACAGTGGAAGCATCTGCGGGTTTCACGGAAAAGGGCGACGGAGTCAAGAAGATCCCGCATATCGGAGATCCTCTATACCAGTGGGTGATAAAAAACGCAGGGTCGGTTCTTGTGAAGAACCTTTCGCTGGAAACCAAATTTTCTATGCCGGACGAAAAAGAGGAAGGTTCGCTTATTTGCGCCCCGCTTATGGTAAAAAAAGAGGGCGGGCACGGAGAAGTTACCGGCATAATCGAAGTCAGGGCGCCTGCAGCCGAAGCGTTTAGAGAAGACGACCTCAAGCTGCTTGTAGTCCTGGCAAACCTTCTTGTAATTTCCCTGGAAAACATAAAACTCTACCAGAGAACCCAGGAACTTTCCATAAGGGACGGCCTCACGCATCTATACCTGCACCGGTATTTCCAGGAGCATCTTGAAGAGGAAATGAAGAGGACGACATTCTACAAGCTTAAGATATCGCTGCTTATGTGCGACCTGGACTTTTTCAAGAAGTGCAATGACAGTTTCGGGCATGTTTTCGGGGATACGGTATTAAGGGATGTTTCCGAGATCCTGTCGACCTCGGTGCGCGAGATTGATTTCGTGGCCAGGTACGGGGGAGATGAATTTGTGATCATCCTTCCCGAAACATCTTACGAAGGCTCAAAAACAGTCGCGGAAAGGATCAGAAAAACGGTTGAGGATCACGTCTTTCGCACGGATAGCCACGAGATGCACGTTACCATCAGCATAGGCATAGCGTCTTATTCAGGCGACGGCCTCATCACCAAGGATGAGCTCATCGCCAAGGCTGATGCCGCCCTCCTTCAGGCGAAAAATACCGGAAGAAACAGGGTCTGTTAGAAATTCAATTATGAATGATGAATTATGAATTATGAATCAACAGCAAGGAACTTATTGTAACTCAGGGCTTCAGCCCTGATTCCTTGACTCATAACTCATAACTCATAATTCATAATTAGCGGCACGGGGGTTATATGGATATCGTAGAACTGCAGAAAAAAACCATTTCCGAATTGAACGACGTCGGAAAGGAACTGAACGTTACCGGTCTCATCGGTCTTAAAAAGCAGGACCTGATATTCAGGATACTGCAGGCCCGCATAGAGAAAGAAGGATTCCTGTTCGGCGAAGGGGTACTGGAAATACTGCCGGACGGCTACGGGTTCCTGCGTTCCAACAACTACAACTACCTGCCAAGTCCGGATGATATCTATATATCCCCGTCCCAGATAAGGAAATTCGGTCTTATGACCGGCGATACCGTGTCAGGCCAGGTCCGCCCACCGAAGGAAGGAGAGAAGTTCTTCGCGCTGCTGAGGGTCGAAGCGGTAAATTTCGAGAATCCGGAACTTGCGGCTGAAAGGTCTCTGTTCGATAACCTCACGCCGCTTTACCCGGAAGGCAGGATCATACTTGAAAGGGAACCCGAAGAGCTTTCAATGAGGATCATGGACCTGATGACACCCATAGGAAAAGGTCAACGAGGCCTGATAGTCGCAGCCCCCAGAACGGGCAAGACCATGTTCCTGCAGAAGATAGCCAACAGCATAACCGCGAACCACCCCGAGGTCAAGCTCATAGTCCTGCTTATTGACGAAAGACCTGAGGAAGTGACCGATATGCAGAGGTCGGTCAAGGCAGAGGTCCTGTATTCCACGTTCGATGAAAAACCTGAGCGGCACGTGCAGGTCGCTGATATGGTGATCGAAAAGGCAAAAAGGCTTGTGGAATGGAAAAAAGACGTGGTGATCCTGCTTGACAGCATCACGCGGCTTGCGAGGGCGCACAACCAGGTCATCCCTCCCTCCGGCAAGGTGCTTTCCGGGGGCCTTGATTCCAACGCCCTTCACAGGCCCAAGCGTTTCTTCGGTTCCGCGAGGAACATAGAGGAAGGAGGCAGTCTCACGATACTTGCCACCGCTCTCATAGAAACGGGAAGCAGGATGGATGACGTCATATTTGAGGAATTTAAGGGAACAGGCAACATGGAGATACAGCTGATACGGCAGCTTGCGGACAGGCGCATATTCCCCGCGATCGACATAAACAGGTCCGGCACAAGGAAAGAGGAGCTGCTTTTCGACCCGGAATCGCTGAAAAAGGTATGGGTGCTGCGAAAGGTCCTGAATTCGCTCAACCCAATAGAGGCAATGGAGCTTCTTATCGAACGCATGAAAAGGACCAAGAACAACAAGGAATTCCTTGAATCGATGACCAATTCCAAGTAATTAATGATTACAGCGATAAAAAGCCCGATGGCAGTGATTCAACCATCGTTGAAATCGCAGTTGAAAAATCGCTGTTATCGCAATACAGGAGGCATAATGAAAACCGGGATACATCCCAAGTATGAAATGACGACTATCACATGCTCGTGCGGGAACGTGCTGCACGTAAGGTCTACCAAGAAGAACGTTCGCGTTGAAATATGTTCTAAATGCCATCCGTTTTACACCGGGGTCCAGAAACTGGTGGATTCTGCCGGGAGAGTGGAAAAGTTCAGAAAAAAGTATGCCAAAAAGGTTGTAAAGGAACCGAAGGAAAAAGGGACCGCCGGAGGATAAATGCGGAAGATTTTTTTCCTGTTAATGGTTGCTGTTATGGCTGCACGGTTCTGCGGCGGTGACGAACTGCAGGAAAAAAAGGACAAGCTTTCCCTCATAAAAGAACAGCTCAAAGTGGAAAAGGAGAAAGAGCAGAAACTTCAGCTGAAGGAAAAGAACGAGAAGAAAGCCCTTGAGGAGACGAAGAAAAATCTTGTCGAGGTTTTGAAGGAGGTCGACAGGTACAAGGGCCAGGTCAGGGATAAAAAAGGGAAGCTTGTAACTACGAAGGATACGCTCCAGAAGAAGTCGCGCGAACTCACGGATTACCAGGCGCTTGTTTCAGCCAGGATGGATACTTTTTACCGCAAGAGCCTGCTGCTTTCCGTATCAGAAGGGCTGGACGGGCTGTTCCAGCTGCGGAATTTTTCTTTTATTTTCAACGCGTTCAGGACGATCTTGGAACAGGATGCCGCAGGTGTCTTTAGGATAGAAAATGAAAAGAAAAAGGTGGAGGTTAAAAAATCATCTCTTGAAAAAGAAGTAAAAGTCCTTTCTTCCTCGCTATCGGTTAAAAACAAAGAGAAATCCCAGGTTGAAACAGCGAAAAAAGAAAAAGAGAAAACAGTCAACTCGGTCAGGAACGAGCTGTCCAGGTCTATAGAAAAACAGAGGCAGCTCTCGAAGGAGGCCGCGAGCCTTCAGAAGATGATAGAAACGCTCCTGGTGGATTCCGGCGTGCCGAAAAAAACGCTTGACAGGGAAGCCGTGCTTTTCGAGCGCGAGAAGGACAAGCTCCCCTGGCCTGTGGCAAAGGGAAAGATCACGGGTCCTTTTGGGTGGAATTCTTCCGAGAAATATCCCACCCCTATTTTCAATTCAGGGATAGATATCGAAGTGGAAGGAACGCAGAACGTAATGGCCGTAAGCAAGGGAAAGATCATGTTCAGCGGAGTTTTCCGCAGTTACGGCAACATGGTGATAATAGACCACGGGGGAGGCTACAGCAGCGTATACAGCGGTCTTAAAGAAGTATACGCTAAAACCGACAAAACCACGGAAAAGGAAAGTATCATAGGGACCGTTTCCTCTTCTTTCCATTTCGAAATGAGGAAAGACGCAAAACCGATAGACCCGTTAGACTGGCTTAAAAATAAATAATAAAGTCAAAGGTCAAAAGTTATGATACCTTAGATTTGAGTTTTGTCCCCGCAGATTTCTTATGAAATCTTGACGCTTGGATCCCTTGGGGACGCTTTGACCTTTGAGTTTTGACCTATTCTTTTGCCATAATTGGAGGCCAATATGTTTTATAAGAAAAGGATATTTTGGATAATATCTGGGCTTGTCGCCCTGAGTTTTTGCCTGGGAATATTCGTTACAAGGGCGCAGCAGTCCGGTAACAGCGTCTTCGAAAGCCTGTCCCTTTTTTCGCAGGTCCTTCACCTTGTCCAGACCCAGTACGTGGAGGAAGTGAATCCGCAGAAGCTTATTTACGGGGCGATCAAGGGAATGCTTGCTTCGCTTGACGACCCGCATACGCATTTCATGGAGCCGCAGGGTTACAGCGACCTGCAGGTTGAAACCCGGGGAGAATTCGGAGGCCTGGGCATAGAGATCTCAATAGCTCCTGTAACGAAACAACTGATGGTCATAGCTCCTATGGAAGGCACCCCCGCAGACAAGGCAGGCATAAAGGCCGGGGACAGGATAATCGAGATCGAGGGCAAATCAACCGCGGGCATCAATATACAGGACGCCGTGCAAAAATTAAGGGGTCCGAAAGGCACGCCGGTGACCATAACGATTGAAAGGGACGGGGTTGAAGAGCCGATCAAGATAACGATAGTGCGCGACATAATACAGCTGAAAGCGGTGAAATCCAAATGCCTGCTCAGCGGGGATATAGGTTACCTGCGCATCGTGACGTTCAACCAGCATGTGGGCAGGGAGCTTGACGAGGCGATGACGTCGCTTGAAAAAAACAGCATGAAAGGCCTTATAGTGGACCTGCGTAATAATCCCGGAGGGCTTCTTGAACAGGCAGTGGAGGTTTCCAACAAATTCCTTTCCGAAGGCCTGATAGTGTCAACCAAAGGCAGGGTCCAGCCCGAGATCAAATTTTATGCCAGGAGCGGCTCAGCGCATAAATACGTCCCGCTGATAATCCTGGTAAACAAAGGCAGCGCAAGCGCGTCTGAAATTGTGGCGGGAGCAGTGAAGGACAACAAGCGCGGGCTGATACTGGGCACAAAAACATTCGGTAAGGGCTCGGTCCAGACCGTTATTAACCTGGAAGACGGTTCAGGCGTGGCGCTTACAACGGCAAAATATTACACGCCATCAGGTATCTGCATACACAATATTGGTATTTCCCCTGATATAGAAGCCGAGGAGGAAAAGGAGCCGGAAGACCCTGAGGCTTTCAATGTGATACGGACCCTGAGGCAGAATAACTGCATAACACTATACGCCAAGGAAAACACCGGGGTCAAACCCGAGGAATTCAGGCTGGATGATACTGCAATGGATACTTTTATGGAAATAGTAGGAAGGAAAAACGCAGACCTGAAAAGGGATAAGCTTAACAAATACAGGTATTTGATCGAGAGAGATCTGAGAATAGAGCTTGCCAGCCAGAAGAGCAAGGAGGACGGGTTGAAGATGTCACTTTCCTACGATCCTGTTGTCAGGAGAGCACTTGACATGATGAAGGGTGTCCAGCTCCTGACAGGCGTAATGTCGCAGGACACAGCCGCACGCAGCACCAGGGCGGAAAGCCAGCCTGCGCATATAAAGCAATGAGCGTGCTGGATGAAATGAAGGGCCAGTTACTGGCCCAAAAAATACTCTCAGCGGTTCTCAGGACCGGCAGGATCGCTACCACATATCTTTTTGCCGGTCCCCGGGGAACCGGGAAAAAGCAGGCAGGCATTCTTTTCGCGGAAGTCCTGAACTGCGAAAAGGAGGGGTGCGGCGCATGCCAGACCTGCATGCTTATCAGAGACGGCGCGCATCCTGACGTAAAGATGATCACAGCCCTTCAGGATAAAAAAGAGATAATCCTAGACCAGATGAGGAACGTTCAGGCAGAGGCATATCTCAGGTCTTTTTCCGGAAGATACAAAGTATACATAATTGAGGACGCGGAAAATATGACCGAGGAAGCAGCCAACAGCCTGCTGAAAGTCCTTGAAGAACCGCCTGAACACACGGTCTTTATACTTATAACATCAAGACCCCAGATGATCCTTCCCACGATTTCTTCAAGATGCCAGAAGGTAAGGTTTGTCAGGGAAGCAGCGGAGCTGTCCGAAGAAGCGCTTGAAAAGGGATTCAGCCTTGTTCCGCTCCTGGGTGCAGGCAAAACAGAAATGCTGCAGGGTATTTCAGGCATAACAGGAGGCAGGGACGGAAGTATCCAGGCGATAGAAGGGCTCCTTGCCTGGTACAGGGACGTCCTGTTCCGGAAAGAAGGCCTTGGAGCGGTTTCATACAAGGACAGGGAAAAGGAGCTGGTTGAGTTCGGCAGGAGATTTACGCCTGATTCCCTGGTCCGGATCATCGAAAGGATCCTGCACGCGCGAGAGCAGGTAGCAAGGAACGTTAACCCGCAGCTTTCCACCGAGATGCTGATGCTTGAACTGAACAATCTTTATGCAGCAGCACATGGCACATAGCATATGGCGCATGGCAAAAAGACTAAAACGGTTTAATGGTTTAAGAGCTGAAGGGATCCAGGTTTCAAATCGCTGAAATCGTGGTTAAAATCGCTGTAATCAAAAAATAAAGAGAGAAAAATGGCCGAGATAATAGGCGTAAAAATAAAAGACATAGTCCAGTATTATGATCCCCAGGGGATTGACCTGAACAAACAGGATCTCTGCATTGTAGAGGGTGAGAACGACTCGCAGGAAATAGGAGAGGTCTTTAACGCGATAAGGATCGTTACCACCCAGGAGATCAAAGGACCGCTTAAAAAGGTCCTGAGAAAGCTCACCAAGGAAGATATCGCCCAGTTGAAGAACAACAAGATCAAGGAGAAGGAATCGTTCTCGGTATGCCAGCACATGATAAAGTCCCGCGAAATGCCCATGAAGCTCATAAAGGTCGAGTATAATTTCGACCGTTCCAAAGCCACTTTTTTTTACTACTCGGAGGGAAGGGTTGATTTCAGGGAACTCGTCAAGGACCTGGCGCACGAGCTTAAAACAAGGGTGGAAATGCGCCAGATCGGGGTCCGCGACGAAGCAAGAATGGTCGGTAGTTTCGGCCACTGCGGCAGGCCTTTGTGCTGCATGATGTTTCTAAAAGAATTCACGCCCGTGTCTATGCAGATGGTAAAGGCGCAGAACCTTACCTCTAACCCGGCAAAACTCAGCGGCACATGCGGAAGGCTTATGTGCTGCCTGCAGTATGAATATAGGTTCTATAAGGAAATGGCAAAACGCTTTCCCAAGATGGGGACCAGGGCGAAGGTAAAGTAAGAAATAGGTTTTGTCAGCGAGGTCAATATATCCAAGGGAACCTACAAGGTAAAGATGGAGGACGGCAGGGAAGTGGAAGTGCAGGTGTACTAACAAATGGGAAAATACTACATAACAACACCGCTTTATTACGTGAACGGCATACCGCATATAGGTCATTCTTACACTTGTGTGATAGCAGATACGCTTGCCCGCTACCGCAGGATGAAAGGTGACGATGTTTTTTTCCTCACCGGGACCGATGAACACGGCGAGAAGATAGCCGCGGAGGCGCGTAAAAGGGGCATGGAACCGCAGGCGCTTGCCGACGAAATGGTCCTGCGTTTCATTGGTTTGTGGAAATCGCTGAACATTACGTACAGCGATTTTATAAGGACCACCCAGCAGAGGCACGTGTTGGTTGTCCAGGCGTTCTTCGAGCGCCTGAAAAACGCCGGTGACATATACCAGGGGAAATACAGCGGTTTGTACTGCGTTCCCTGCGAATCCTTCTGGACGCAGACGCAGCTGAAGGATGGGCTCTGTCCTGACTGCGGAAGGGACCTTCGGGAGCTTGAAGAGGAAGGCTATTTTTTCAGGATGTCAAAATATCAGCAGGCTCTCCTCAGGCACTACGAAGAAAATCCGGGTTTCATCATGCCGGTGTCGCGCAGGAACGAGGTAGTGAATTTCGTAAAGGAAGGCCTGAAAGACCTATGCATCACAAGGAAGAACCTTGCATGGGGGATCCCGGTTCCCGGGACCCCAGGCTTGTCCATATACGTCTGGTTTGACGCACTTATAAATTATATTTCGGCGCCAGGATACCTTGACGATGAAAGCAGGTTCCAGTACCTGTGGCCCGCTGACGTGCATTTTGTGGGGAAGGATATACTGAAATTCCACGCGGTAATATGGCCGTCGCTTCTTCTCGCGGCAGGCCTCCCGCTTCCCGGGAAAGTCTGCGCGCACGGCTGGTGGCTGTTCGACAGTAAAAAGATGTCAAAATCCCTGGGTAACGTCATTGATCCGGGCTTTATCATTCAGAAATACAGCGCAGACGCGCTGAGGTATTTTCTTCTAAGGGAGATGCCGGTAGGGCTCGACGGAACTTTTTCCATACCCGCGTTCGAAAAAAGGTTCAACGGTGACCTTGCCAATGACCTGGGTAACCTGCTGAACAGGACGGTATCAATGATCGAGCAGTATTTCAAGGGAATTATACCGGAAAGCGGGGAAAACTCTGAAAGCGCCTCAAAGCTCGCACAGCAGTCGCAGGAAGCCGCCGCCAAGGTATGCGAGTTAATGGAAAGGACTGAATTCAGCCTTGCGCTTGAATCCGTCTGGGGCTTTATCAACACCGCCAATAAATTTATTGAAGACGTCCGGCCCTGGAAACTGAAAAATGAAAACCCGGAAGCTTTAAAAACCGCAATGTACGTCCTGGCGGAGTCGCTCCGGATGACCGCGGTCCTTGTTTTTCCGTTCATGCCGTCAAAGGCAGCCGAGATGTGGGTCCAGATCGGGATGGATAAAAAGATAGAAGACGCCAGGACTGCTGACCTGAAGTGGGGGATGCTGAAGCCCGGCACCATGGTCCGTAAGGGCAACCCGCTTTTCCCCCGTATTGAAAAAGACAAATAGAACTACCGGGATCATTTCCGGTTAACTGGAGTTTATATGAAGATATGCGTCATAGGCGCAGGACACGTGGGCCTTGTTACAAGTGCTTGTTTTGCGCAGCTTGGGCATAGCGTGATAAACGTTGACAACGACAAAATCAGGATCAGGAATCTGATGAAGGGCTCAATGCCGTTTTTCGAGCCCGGACTGGAGCGGCTTGTAAAGGAAAACAGGAAAAACGGAAGGCTTGGGTTTTCTGCAAGCGTGGTTGACGGAGTAAAGAAATGCGGGCTTATTTTCATATGTGTGGGAACTCCTCCCAGGGAAGACGGGGAAGCCGACCTTTCCAGCGTTGAAAAGGTTGTAAGGAAGATAGCCCGCAGTCTTTCCGGCTACAAGACGATTGTTGAAAAAAGCACAGTGCCGGTAAATACCTGGAAATGGATAAAACATACGGTGGGCCTTTACAGCGGGCAGGGAGCCGATTTTGACGTTGCGGTGAATCCGGAATTCCTGAGGGAGGGAAGCGCTGTCAGGGATTTCCTCAAGCCGGACCGCATCGTGATAGGCGTGGAAAACGAGAGAGCCAGGAAGATTATCCTCGAGGCTTACAGGAAAATAAAATGCCCGAAAATCATCACGAATCTGCCAACGGCAGAAATGATCAAGCACGCTTCAAATTCCTTCCTCGCGACAAAAATTTCCTATATTAATTCCGTAGCGAACCTTTGCGAGAAAGTCGGTGCGGACGTGCAGAGCGTTGCCCAGGGGATGGGTTACGATCCCAGAATAGGCAAGGCTTTCCTGAGCGCCGGGGCGGGATACGGCGGTTTCTGCTTTCCCAAGGACCTTGCGGCCTTCATTTACATAGCTGAAAAGAATGGTTACGATTTCGCTATCCTGAAAGCGGTCCAGAAAGTAAATGAAGAACAGAAAAGGGCTGTTGCCAGAAAGGTCAAGGAGGCCCTGTGGGTTTTGAAGGATAAGGTTATCGGGGTTCTGGGTCTTTCATTCAAACCCGATACCGACGATATGAGGCTTGCCCCTTCGATCGATATCATAAAGGCCCTGCAATCAGACGGGGCCAGGATAAAGGCGTTTGACCCCGCGGCAATGGCAAATGCTAAAAAGCTTTTACGCGGGGTCCGGTTCTGTAAAAACGCGTACAGCGCCGCTGAGGGATGCGACTGCGTCCTGGTTCTTACCGAGTGGGACGAATTCAGAGATCTGGACCTGGGAAAACTCAAGAGACTTATGAAAATACCAGTTATTATAGACGGCAGGAACATTTTTAAACCGGAACAAATGAAGAAACTGGGTTTCGTTTATAAAGGGATCGGCCGCTGAAGAAGCGATTTAAGATTGCCAGATCTAAAGATTGAAGATTTTTAACATTTAACTTTCAACCTTTAACTTTTAACTCTTCCGGAGGAAGAATGAGGGCGCTGGTAACAGGGGGTGCGGGTTTTATCGGATCCCACCTCTGTGAATTTCTGTTAAAGAACGGCTGGCAGGTGGTATGCCTGGATAATTTCATAACAGGCAGGCCTTCCAATGTTTCCCAGCTCCAGAACAACCCGGGATTTATGTTTACTGAGCAGGATGCGATCAAGCGCGTTGATGTCAGCGGCAGCGTGGATTACGTTTTCCACCTTGCCTCGCCTGCAAGCCCGGTGGATTACCTTACTTTTCCCGTGCAGACCCTTGAAGCCGGGGCAATGGGAACGCGTAATGCGCTTGAGCTTGCGAAAGACAAAAAGGCCGTGCTCCTGCTTGCTTCAACCTCTGAGGTTTACGGCGACCCGCTCGTCCATCCGCAGAAAGAGGAATACTGGGGAAATGTGAATCCCGTAGGGCTGAGGTCTGTATATGACGAGGCAAAAAGGTTCGCCGAGGCGCTTACAACGGAATACGGCAGGTCGCAGGGCGTAAGCATCAGGATTGCCAGGATATTCAATACGTTCGGCACAAGGATGAGGCTGAACGACGGAAGGGTTGTTCCCAATTTCATATACCAGGCACTGAATAACGAGCCCATAACCGTATACGGCGACGGTTCACAGACAAGAAGTTTCTGTTACGTGGATGATCTGGTGCAGGGGTTGTACAAGCTTGCCCTGAGCGATTTCCGCGAACCGGTCAATCTGGGCAACCCCGTGGAGATGAGCGTTCTTAATTTCGCGAAGCTCATAATAAAAATCACGGGGAGCAGGAGCGAGATAATTTACAGACCGCTGCCTGCCGATGATCCCCGCCAGAGGCAGCCCGATATAACGAAGGCGAAAAATATCCTGCAGTGGGAGCCGAAGATAGGGATCGAGGACGGGCTTGCGCGCACCATAGCGTGGTTTAAAATGCACATGAAGCCCGGGGGTGCCGGCCCGCTCACCAAGGAAAGCGTCATTGAGGCGCTGAGGGATGTCACAGATCCGGAACTCGGCATAAGCGTGGTGGACCTTGAACTCATAAAAGACGTGGAGATACAGAAGCAGGAAAAGGGAGAATTGGTAAAGATAAAAATGACGCTGACAACACCTAACTGCCCCCTCCTGGGGTATATGGTTCAATCAGTCAAGGAGCGCATTGAGGGGATCCCCGGAGTAGTCAGCGCCGACGTCGAACTGATTTTTTAACCACACGATTCCACAAGATTTTCACAAGAAATGTCATTGTCCGAAGAGTCATGCAGACTCCTTCGGAGAATGAAATGACGAAGCAATCCAAATGCGAGATTGCTTCACTTTGTTCGCAACGACAGTTTTGCTGTTGTCTGGTGCAAATCGTGTGTAATCGTGTGGTTTAGGTAAAAAATGAAAACAGAGAAAATATACAAACGCGACGGGTCGATAGCACGGTTTGAGCCTACCAAGATCGCAACAGCGATTTTTAAGGCTCTTTCCTCTCAGGGAAGGGGGGACGCAAGGCTCGCGAAAGACCTTACCCAGGAAGCTATGGCTTTATGCGAAAATCGCTTTACAAAAAAGATCCCTACGGTTGAGGACATACAGGATATGGTAGAGGAAGTATTGATAAGACACGGGTATCCGGAAGTGGCAAAATCATATATCCTTTACAGATACAGGCGCAGCGAGCTCAGGGAGGCAAAGCAGGTACTGGGGGTTACAGACGACCTCAAGCTTTCGGTCAATGCGATCCGGGTTCTTAAGAAAAGATACCTTGCGCGTGATCCCAGGGGCAATGTCCTTGAGACGCCTGCTCAGATGTTCAGGCGGGTAGCCAGGGCCGTTGCAGAGGCTGAAAAGAAATACAGCCACGGCGAAAGGGCAAAGATAGAAGATGAATTTTTCAGGCTCATGGCCAACCTGGAATTCCTGCCAAATTCCCCGACTCTGATGAACGCGGGAACCCAGACAGGACAGCTGTCAGCCTGTTTCGTGATACCGGTGGAAGATTCGATAGAAGGCATATTCCGGGCAGTAAAGGAAATGGCTGTAGTCCACCAGTCGGGCGGCGGAACGGGCTTTTCCTTTTCGCGCCTCCGCCCTGCAGGGGACACGGTCCAGTCAACGGGCGGTATTGCGTCAGGGCCGGTTTCATTCATGAAGGTTTTTGACGCTGCCACTGATGTAGTGAAGCAGGGCGGCAGAAGGCGCGGGGCGAACATGGCGGTGCTTTCTGTCAGCCATCCGGACATAATTGATTTCATAACGGCGAAGGACAAAGAGCACGTATTTGATAATTTCAATCTTTCTGTTGCGGTTACCGACGATTTCATGAACGCGGCGGAAAAGGGAGCCGTCTACAGCCTTATCAACCCCCGGAACGGCAGGATTGTAAGGGAACTGCCTGCCAGGACGGTCCTTGACCTGATAGTGAACATGGCATGGAGGACCGGTGATCCGGGGCTGCTTTTCATAGATGAGATAAACCGTCATAATCCAACGCCTGCGGCCGGAGAGATAGAAGCAACAAATCCCTGCGGGGAACAGCCGCTCCTGCCTTATGAGTCCTGTAACCTTGGTTCAATAAACCTTTCCAGGATCGTTGAGGATGGAAAGCCCAACTGGGAGAAACTGAGGAAGATCGTGCATCTGGGGGTCCATTTCCTTGACAATGTGATAGACGTGACCAGGTTCCCCATTCCGATCATAGAAAAAATCACAAGGTCCAACAGGAAGATAGGGCTCGGGGTCATGGGTTTTGCCGAGGTGCTGATAAAGCTGGGCATACCTTATAATTCAGAGGAAGCGGTTTCTTTTGCAGGCAAGATCATAAAGTTTATAAGGGAAGCCGCAAGAGATGAATCTCAGAGGCTTGCCGAGGAACGCGGCTCATTTCCCAATTTTCCAGCAAGCATATGGAAAAAGAAAGATTACCGCAGGATGCGCAACGCCACCCTGACAACCGTGGCGCCCACCGGTTCGATAAGCATAATAGCCGGGTGTTCTTCAGGAATAGAGCCGCTTTTTGCCGTATCATACGCGCGCAGCGTTATGGAGGGCATGAAGCTTCTGGAGGTGGACCAGCTTTTTGAGGAAACAGCGAATAAGAAAGGTTTTTACAGCAAGGAGCTGATGGGTGAGATAGCGCGCAGTGGCACTGTCAAAGACAACCAGCAGGTGCCGCCTGATGTCCGCAGGCTTTTTGTGACCGCCCTGGACATAGAGCCTGAATGGCACGTCAGGATACAGGCGGCTTTTCAGAAATACACGGACAACGCTGTTTCCAAGACAGTAAACCTGAGCCGTGAAGCAAGTCCTGAGGACGTGCGCGGGATATTCACTGCGGCCTACGCTTTGAAATGCAAGGGGATCACCGCATACAGGTACGGAAGCAGGAGCCAGCAGGTCCTTTATACCGGACTGCAGCCGAATGATGCCGGCGGGGAATATGTCAGCGCGGATGCCGAGTATGCCGGCGGTTGCCCGGGCACAATTTGTCCTTTTTAAAAATGATTACAGTGATTATTAAAGAGATTGCAGTGATTATTTTAATCACCGTAATCATAAGTTGATAATCACCGTAATCACTTCCGAGTGTAACGAGGAAAAAATGAAGGTGCTTGGAATAGCGGGGAGCCCGAGGCAGGAAGGCAATACCTGCGCGCTCCTGCAGGAAGCTCTGAAGGGTGCGGCAGAAGCAGGAGCCGATACGGAACTTCTTTTTATACCAGGTCTGAAGATCAACCCCTGCAGGGAATGCGGTGGGTGCGACAACACCGGAAAATGCGTGGTTGATGACGGCATGCAGGCAGTATACCCGAAGCTGCGGGACGCGGACCACTTCATCGTTGCTTCGCCGATTTTTTTCGGCGGGGTAACCGCCAACCTGAAGGCGATGATAGACAGGTGCCAGTGCCTTTGGGTCAGGAAATACATACTGAAGCAGGCGTTTTCCGCGAAAACAAACCGCAGAGGTGTTTTCATCTCGGTCTGCGGCGGGAAAAAAACGGATTTCTTCCAGGCAGCATCTTTGACCATAAAGGCTTTTTTTATAACGCTTGACATCACATACGACGCGGACCTGTTTTTACCGGGCATCGATTCGAAGGGCGCGATAACGAAATATCCATCAGCCATCAGGGACGCGTTTAAGCTGGGTTCGGGATTGTGCGGATGACATGAAAGAAACAGGCAGAGTGATAGAAATAAACGGCAATATGGCGAAAGTAGAAGTGGCGCAGAAAGAGGTTTGCCGCGAATGCCCGTCCGAGAGCTTCTGCAGGACGGCAACAGGCGGGTCCAGGCAGATAGAGGCGATAAACAGGGCGGGCGCAAAGCCAGGGGATACGGTAGAGATAGAGATCGGTTCAGGGGTCATTTTTGCAGGTGCATTCCTGATCTATATAGTTCCGGTTGCCGCGCTTCTGGTCGCTGGCGGTCTTACGCAGTGGTTCGGCGGCAGTCAGAACCTTGCGATAGCGGTGGGAATTTCAGCACTCGGGTTTTCATTTTTCCTGATATGGGTTCTGGGCAGAAAGCCCGGATATTTCAGGAAATTCATACCCGTGGTAAAAGAAGTCGTAAAGTGATGAAAAAGAAGAAACGCGTGGTCGTTGCGATGAGCGGCGGGGTTGATTCGTCCGTCGCGGCAGCACTGCTGAAAGATGAGGGTTTCGAAGTAATAGGCATAACGATGCAGGTCTTGCCGAAGACAGGGCGCGGGGGAGCGCGTGAAAAGTCCGGTGCGTGCTGTCCGGTCTCCGCTTTTGAAGATGCCAGGCGCGTTGCCGCCATTCTGCATATACCGCATTACATAATAAACTTCAGGAATATTTTCAGGGAAACGGTCATTGATAATTTCACCAGGGAATACATGTCGGGCAGGACGCCCAATCCCTGCGTTGAATGCAACAGGCGCGTAAAATTTGGCGCGCTGATGGAGAAGGCGGCAGGGCTTGGCGCCGGTTATATAGCCACAGGGCATTACGCGATGGCGGAATACAACGCCAGGGCCGGCAGGTGGGTGCTGAGGAAGGGGAAAGACCCGGCAAAAGACCAGTCGTACGTGCTTTACGTGCTGTCCCAGGAACAGCTGGGGCGCGCGATCTTCCCGCTGGGCAGTCTTACAAAAAAAGAAGTGCGCAGGATAGCTGCCGCAAGATCGCTTCCGGTCGCGGGCAGGCCTGAAAGCCAGGAAATATGTTTTATACCCGGAAATAACTACAGGGAATTCCTCAAGGAAAACGTTTCGGGCAGCATAAAGCCGGGTCCGCTTAAAGATACCGGGGGCAGGATCATAGGAAGGCACAAAGGGCTGGCTTTCTACACGATCGGCCAGAGAAAAGGCATGGGGATCTCCGCAGGACAGCCGCTTTACGTTGTTTCCATCGATCAGGGGTCGAATACGATAGTGGCAGGCAAAGAAGAAGAGCTTTACGGCAGGGAATTCATAGCTGGCGCCGTCAACTTTGTTTCAACAGCCAGGATCCCCGGCCCGATGAAGGCGGACGTAAAAATAAGGTACAGGCACAGGCAGAGCCCGGCAACTGTTTCGCCGGCAGGCGGGGGGAAATTAAGGATAGTTTTCGAAAAACCGCAGAGGGCCATAACGCCAGGCCAGTCAGCGGTTATCTACAAAAAAGACGTTGTGATCGGCGGCGGCATCATAGAAACAGTGTCATAGCGTCCCGCCCAGCAAGATTGGCGGGTAAACGCCGTATCAGAGAGTCAGAGTTTGAAACTTGATACTTGTTACTGAACAGATGGTTACAGTGGTTCCTTTGTTATAATCACCGTAATCGGCAGTTAGAAATCACCGTAATTATATTTTAAAGGAAGGGAGGAAAGAGAAAAATGGCTGAGGAGAAAAAGAAACCTGAGATCGACAAGGAACAGTGCACCGGGTGCGGGATATGTGTTGACGAATGCCCCAACAAGGTCCTGGAGCTCGTAAATGACGTGGCTACGCTTACCAAGCCGCAATCCTGCGACGGGTGCGGGAAATGCGCGGAAGCCTGCCCTAACGAAGCGATAAAAATGAAGTAGATTTCGCAATGGACAATTTATATGCAAAAGCCGCTTATTGTGCTGGTAGGGCCCACTGCTTCAGGCAAGACGGAACTGGCCCTTGAACTCATAAAGAAATTTCCGCTTGAAATAATTTCCGCCGATTCAAGGCAGATTTACAGGTTCATGGACATAGGGACCGGAAAGCCCCTGCGGAAGAAAGAACACCGCCTGATAGATGTGGCTGACCCGGACGAGGCGTTTACCGCCGCTGATTTCGTGCGGCTGGCCGAGAATGCAGCCGGGGCTATTTACAGGGAAGGGAAAATTCCTTTTGTAGTCGGAGGGTCGGGTCTGTATATCAAGGTTTTTATCGACGGGCTTTGCGAGGCGCCGCCGGCAGATGAAGTGATAAGAAAGAAATTATTGGCAAGAGCGGAATCAGCCGGGATCAGAGCGCTGCACGAAGAACTGGCAAAGGTGGACCCCGAAGCTGCGGAGAAGATCAGCCCTAATGACAGCCGCAGGACCGTAAGGGCTTTGGAGGTTTTTGAGCTGACCCGCAAGCCCATATCGTATTTTCAGAAAAAGACGAAGAAGCCGCAGTACCGCGTTTTGATGCTCGGGATAAGATTCCCCGCCGCTGAGCTCTATGAAAGGATAAACAGGCGCTGCGGCGAGATGCTTAAAAGCGGCCTGGTAGAGGAGGTCAGGGGGCTGGCTGCAAGGGGCTATGACGGAAAGCTCAAAGCCATGGACGGGCTTGGATACAAAGAGGCACTGGGATTCATCAACGGGAAATATACTTTTGACGAAATGACAAGGCTTTTTAAAATGAACACAAGGCGTTACGCGAAAAGGCAGATGACGTGGTTCCGCAAAGACAGGCGCATTAACTGGATCGATGCATCCGGCAGGGGAACGGACACTGTTGTAACCGAATTGAGTTATTTAATAGAAGATTTTCTTAAGGGCAGTACCGGCAAATAAATAGTTTTACAACGAAATTCGTCTATAATCACTGTAATCTCATTTGAAAATCACTGTAATCGTAATTAAAAAAGGAGGAGGTTATGTTATCAATAAACATCAAGCAGCTCCTGGAGGCGGGAGTTCATTTCGGCCACCAGACGGACCAGTGGCATCCCAAAATGAAGCAGTATATTTTTTCCCAGAGAAACGGCATCCACGTCATAGACCTTCAGAAAACGATGAAAAAGTTCAAGGAGGCGTATGAGTTTGTGCGCGATTCCGTCGCGAAGGGCAATACCATACTGTTTGTCGGCACAAAGAAACAGGCGCAGGAGATCATAAAGAACGAGGCAACAAGGTGCAATGCTTTTTTTGTTAAGGAAAGATGGCTCGGGGGCATGCTGACGAACTTCAAGACCATCAGGAAGAACATAGAAAGGCTGAGGGAGCTTGAGACGATGGAGAAGGACGGCAGGTTCGAGGTCCTTCCTAAGGGCGAGGTCAAGAAGCTGAAAAAGGAAAAAGACGCCCTCGGCGCGGTTTTTGAGGGAATACGCGAAATGGAAAAACTTCCGGATATTATTTTTATGGTAGACCTGAAGAAGGAAGGTATAGCGATCAAAGAAGCGAAAAAACTTGGTATCCCGGTTGTGGCAGTTGTAGACACGAACTGCGACCCCAACCTTGTTACGTATTGTATACCGGGCAACGATGATGCCATACGCGGCTTAAATCTTTTCGTGAACCAGATAGCAGAGGCGGTGATGGAAGGCAGGGGTCTTGCCAAAAAAGAGGAAGTTCCTCCGGTAGAACAGCAGATGGAGGGTGCCGTGCAGGAAGAAGCCGTTGCGCAGGAAAAGACCGTTGCGCAGGAAGAGGGCACCGTGCAGGAAAAGACCGTTGCGCAGGAAGAGGGCACAGTAGCAGAAGGCAGCGGCGGGGAACAGGATGGCGGGAACACGGGAGGAACTGAATGAACGAGGGCGATGCGATAAAGGAACTGAGGAAATCCACGGGCGCTCCGATATTGGATTGTCGTAAGGTTCTGAAGGAATGCGGCGGGGATACCGAAAAGGCAAGGGTCATACTCAAGGAAAAAGGTTTTGCCAAGGCACAGCGGCTTGAGTCGCGCAGCGCAAACCAGGGAACAGTTGCGTCCTACATCCATCATGACGGCAAAGCCGGTGCGCTTGTCGAGATAAACTGCGAAACGGATTTCGTGGCAAAGAACGAGATCTTCAAGGCACTGGCAAAGGAAATAACTATGCAGATAGTAGCATGTTCGCCGCTTTGCGTTGCGCGCGAAAACGTATCTCCTGATGCGGTTGCAAAGATTCCCGAGAACGAAAGAGAAGATTTCTATAAAACAAGCTGTCTGCTTGAACAGCCTTCCATCAGAGACGGTGCTGTCACCATCAGGGATCTTATCAAGGAGGCGATGAGCAAGCTGGGCGAGAACATCGTGGTCAAGAGATTCATAAGGTACAAAGTGGGGGAATAATAAAAGATGCGTTACAGGAATATACTGTTAAAGCTCAGCGGTGAAGCACTTTCGGGTTTCAGGGAGTTCGGCATAAATCCGGTGCAGGTGCAGTCCATCGCCCGGCAGATAAAAAATGTCAAGAAAAAGGGAGTAAGGATCGCCGTCGTCATAGGCGGCGGGAATATATTCCGCGGTTTCACTGGAACGGCAAGCGGCATTGACCGGACCACGGCTGATTATATGGGGATGCTCGCCACGGTAATAAATTCTCTCGCTCTGCAGAATGCGCTTGAGAGGATCAACGTGGCTACGAGGGTCCAGTCCGCGATAGGGATGGAGAGGATCGCGGAGCCCTACATACGCCGCCGGGCAATAAGGCACATGGAAAAAGGAAGGGTTGTTATTTTCGCGGCGGGGACCGGAAACCCCTATTTTACTACGGATACCGCGGCTGCGCTCAGGGCGATAGAGATCGGGTCTCAGGTCCTGCTGAAGGCAACCAAGGTTGACGGCGTCTATTCGGATGATCCGGTCAGGAACCCGCGGGCCGTGCGGTTTAAAAAAATAAGGTATATAGATATTCTCGACAGAGGGTTGAAGGTCATGGACAGCACCGCGATATCTCTCTGCATGGAAAACAAACTGCCCGTGATAGTGTTCAATCTCGGTAAAAAGGGAAGCCTGGAAAGTATCATGAAAGGCGAGAGTGTCGGAACTGTTGTGTGCTGAAAGAAGAGCACCGGGAGGATGGTATGCTTGAAGCCGTGTATAAAAACACAAGGGACAAAATGACCGCGGTATCAGAGGTCCTGCGGAGCGATTTTGCGTCCATAAGGACAGGGAGAGCTTCCATTATCCTGCTTGAAAAAATCAAAGTGAACTGTTACAATACATCCATGCCGCTCAACCAGGTTGCGACAATAAACATACCTGATCCCCACCAGATGATATTACAGCCCTGGGATAAAAGTATCCTTCAGAACGTTGAAAAGGCGATACAGGCCTCAGACCTGGGGTTGACGCCGATAAAGGACGGCAACGTATTGCGGATAACCATACCGCCCCTGAGCACCGAGAGAAGGCAGGAATTTTCAAAGATCATAAAAAAGAAGGCGGAAGAAGGAAGGGTGGCCCTGAGGAACGTCAGAAGGGAAGTGAACGATACCGTGAAAAAGCTGAAAGACGAAAGTAAAATTTCCGAGGATGACGAGAGGGCCGCACAGGAAAAGATACAAAAGATCACGGCGGAATTCTCAGTCGAAATAGACAAAATAGCGGAAGCCAAGGAAAAAGAAATCATGCAGGTCTGATAAAGACGATTACAGTGATTACAAATATGATTACAGTGATTATTTAAATATCACCGTAATCGCGGTTAAAAATCACCGTAATCATTATTTGAAATAAAATGGAAAGAACAGAAGAACTGTTAAAAAAACTGAACAGGAAAAAAATGCCCGGGCACATTGCCATTATTATGGATGGCAACGGCAGGTGGGCAAAAGAAAAGGGTTTACCGAGGATCGCGGGCCATAAAAAGGGAGTCGATCGCGTAAGGGAGATAGTCCGTTTCACCGGCAACCTGCTTCCGGAGGTAAAAGTTCTCACACTATATGTTTTTTCAACCGAGAACTGGACGCGCCCGAAAACCGAGGTAGCGGGCCTGATGGAACTGATAGCGAAATACCTTTTAAGGGAAGTCCCGGAGCTGGACAGGAACAATGTCAGGATGGGCTGGATAGGGCGCAGGTCCGGCCTTCCGAAAAGCGTGCTGGACAGTCTTTCGGAGTCAATGGGGTCCCTGGAAGACAATACCGGCCTGATAATGAACCTTGCCATAAATTACGGGGGAAGGACGGAGATCCTGGATGCGCTCAAGAGTATATGCGAAAAGGTGTCGGCCGGCGGAATGGACCCTTCCGGGATAAGCGAGAATGAATTCGGGAAACACCTTTACACAGCAGGTCTTCCGGACCTTGACCTCCTGATACGAACGGGCGGTGAGATGCGCATAAGCAATTTCCTCCTCTGGCAGGTGGCTTATGCGGAGATCCTTATTACCCCGGTTTACTGGCCTGATTTCACGCCGCGCCACCTTACAGAAGCCATCATTGCCTACCAGGAAAGAGAAAGGCGGTTCGGCGCTGTTTAAATGCAGTCATTTGTCAATTAGCCATTAGTAAAAGATAATTATGAGTTATGTCCCAATGGGACATCAAAACAATGATTTTATCTAAAACAGTGTTAACCTGTGTTCACCTGTGGTTAATTTCGTGCTTTCGTGGTAATTTTAAGGAGAATTGAATGCTGACGGAAAGGCTCATAACAACCGTGATCTTTGTTCCCATACTCTTCCTCGCGGTCTATTTCGGGGGGGCTTCGTTCCTGATCTTTGTCGCCGGGACCGCGATACTGGGGCTTACGGAGTTCTACGACCTCCAGAGAAAAAGGTCCAACCCCCAGTACGAGATAGGGATATTCATAAGCTTCCTTCTTTGCATAAGCATATACCGTAAAATATTCAGCCCTATTTTCATACTTATAATTTTTCTGCTGCTTTCCATTATAGTGGAGATGTTCAAGGCCGCGTTCTCGAAGAAAAAAGAAAGATTCAGCCCGACAGTGAACATAGCAACTACCATCTTAGGCGTCCTGTACGTGACGTTCTTGATGAGCTACCTTTTCCTTATAAGAGAGAAGGGCGTGCGTTTTCTGTACCTTCTCTTTTTTGGAACATGGTGCTGCGATGCCGCAGCGTATTTTATCGGAAAAAAGTGGGGCACTTTCAAGCTGATACCGAAGGTCAGCCCTAAGAAATCTTTGCAGGGCGCGATCGCGGGGGTATGCGCCAGCCTCGCGGTTTTTCTTGTCGCAAGGTTATGGGTCTCCGATTTCAGTCTGGAAGGCAGCATAATACTTGGACTGCTTACAGGTATCTTTACAATTTTCGGCGACCTGTGCGAGTCTTTCCTTAAAAGAGACGTTGAAACAAAGGATTCGGGGGATTTTATCCCGGGGCACGGCGGTATCCTGGACAGGTTTGACAGCCTTCTGTTCACCGCCCCGCTTATGTATTATTATCTCAGCACATACTATATCTACTAAATATGAAGGATAATGAGTAAAAGAATAGCTGTACTCGGTTCAACTGGTTCTGTTGGTAGGAGCACGCTCGACGTGATACGCGGATTCCCGGGCGAGTTTTCGGTATATGCACTTTCCTGCAGGCATAACACAGACCTGCTTCTTGGGCAGATCGAGGAATTCAGGCCGGAAGCGGTTGCAGTGCTTGATCCCGTAAAAGCGAAATACCTGGCAAAACGGTTGAGCAGATCGAAATCCCGCGCCAGGGTCTATCCGGGAGCGGAAGGTCTTGCCAGGATAGCGTGCGCCCGCTGGGTTGATACCGTGGTGGGGGCGCTCGCAGGCGTGGAAAGCCTTGCCGCGATCCTGTCCGCTATAAGGGGAAAAAAGGAAATAGCGTTAGCGAACAAGGAACTGATAGTAGGGTTTGGCGAAATAATAATGGCTGAGGCAAGAAAGAGCGGGGTCCGGATACTCCCCCTGGACAGCGAGCTGAGCGCGATATTCCAGTGCATGCAGGGAAAGGATGCGGGAGAGATCGAGAGGGTGATACTGACAGCTTCAGGCGGGCCGTTCTATAAACTCAGCTCTAACAAATTGAAAAACATAACTGTAAGCGACGCGTTGAGGCATCCGGTATGGAAAATGGGGAAGAAAATAACGGTTGACTCAGCCACCCTGATGAACAAGGGGCTTGAGGTTATTGAAACAAGCAGGTTTTTCGGCATACCGCAGGAGAAAATAGACGTCCTGATACATCCCGGCTCCGCGGTCCATTCGATAGTAAGGTTTGTTGACGGAACAAGCCTGGCGCAGATCGCTTACCCGGATATGCGCATTCCGATACAGTTTGCGCTTTCTTTCCCGCACAGGCTCAAGACCCGTTACAGAGTCCTTGAACTTTCGAATTGGGGGAAGCTGGAATTTATCAGGCCGGATTTTAAAAAGTTCCCCTGCCTTGCTTATGCCAGATCAGCGCTGAAGGAAGGCGGCTGCATGCCCGCAGTGCTTAATGCGGGGGATGAGGAGGCGGTCGAAGCGTTCCTTTCCGGCATGATAGGATTCACGGACATCCCAAAAGTTATTAAAAAAGTCATGGATAATTATTTACGCACGACGCACGACGCACGACGCACGACAATGCTCAAACGACTTTTGCAGGCGGACAGGTGGGCAAGGGAAGAAGCACGCAGGGTGATAGAAACAGGTTTCAAAAGCAGACTATAGACTTCAGATCAAAGACTTAAAAACCGGGGAAAAAAATGATAATTACCATTGTTGCTTCAATTGTAGGGTTCGGGCTCCTGATATTCTTCCACGAGCTGGGCCATTTTTTCGCGGCGAAAAAGCTCGGGGTCAAGGTGGAAAAGTTCTCTCTTGGATACGGGCCTGACATAGTGGGTTTCACCAGGGGCGGAACAAGATACTGCATATCGGCTTTCCCGCTGGGCGGATTTGTGAAAGTTGCGGGGGAAACAGACGCGGCGGATGTGAGCGCGAGCAGAGAATTTCTTAGCTCCCGGTCTCCCTGGCAGAGGATGTTCCTTTATTTTATGGGGCCTGTTTTCAACTTCCTGCTGGCTTTTTTGCTTTTTTCGGCCGTGTTCATGGTCGGCGTTTCGGTATATGATTTCCAGTCCACGGTGATAGGCAAGGTCAGTGACGGCTATCCCGCCCAGACAGCGGGCCTGAAACCGGGTGATCTGATAAGAACTATTAACGGCGTCAATGTCAAAGACTGGATGGAGGTCCAAAGCAATATCCGCAAGAATATGGACAAATCCATAGATATTCAGATAATAAGGGACAAAGAGCCCATGGCGTTCAGTATCGCTACCAGGTGGGACAGCGACATGCAGAGCAAGATAATCGGCATCAGCCCCAGGGAGGAACTGAAGAAATTTTCATTTTTCGGATCTATCTGGGAGGGCCTGAAGCAGACAGGACTTCTTTCATACGCCGTCATAAAAGGCCTTGTGCTTGTTGTGTTCGGCAAGGCAAAGATGGATGTAGCGGGTCCTATAGGCATATTCCAGATGCTGGGCACGCAGGCGCAGCAGGGTGTGAATAATTTCCTCGATTTTATAGGTTTCATAAGCATCAACCTTGCGATACTTAACCTGCTGCCCGTTCCTATTTTTGACGGGGGTGTTATACTTTTACTGCTGGTGGAAGCAATAAGGCGCAAGCCGGTATCAGACAAAAGCAGGCGTGCGCTCGAATATGTGGGGATCGCGCTTATCGCAACACTTGTGGTCTACGCGACCTTTAAGGACATAATCAGGATCAGGTTGAGATAAACAGCGGTGATAAAAAGGCGCACGTCAAGGAAAATTTGGGTCGGAAACATTCCGGTGGGCGGGGGAAGTGCGATCCCCGTTCAGTCGATGATCAAAGTGCCTGCCACCGACGTTAAGAGAGCGGTTGCCCAGGTCAGGGAGCTTGAAGCTGCTGGATGCGTGATTGTCCGAGCTGCTGTTCCTGATGAAGAATCTGCTCAGGCGCTGGCAGAGATCAAAAAGAGAATAAAGATACCCCTTGTCGCGGACATACACTTCAATTACAGGCTTGCACTCGCTGCCATCGAAAGCGGCGCGGATAAGATCAGGTTAAACCCCGGTAACATAAGAAGGCAGGAGGAGATCAAGGCCGTAGTAGGGGCGGCGAAGCGCAGGGGTATTCCGATACGGGTGGGAGTGAATTCGGGCTCTTTAAATACCGTCCGACGTCCGACGTCCGACGTACGACGTGAAAACCTGGCGCACAGGATGGCAGGGGCGGCGCTGGATTACGTGCGCATCATTGAAAAATTAAAATTCAGGGATATCGTGATTTCCCTTAAAACTCCGGATATTTGTTCAACCGTTGAATCATACAGGCTTATTGCCGGCAAAGTTGATTACCCGCTGCACCTGGGAATGACAGCCACCGGACCTCTTATTCCGGCTATTGTGAAATCTTCGCTGGGTATCGGTATCCTTCTTCTGGAGGGCATAGGGGACACTATAAGGGTTTCACTTACAGGAGATCCCGTTGAAGAAGTCAAGGCAGGCCGCGAGGTACTGCAGGCAACCGGGCTTTCCGGGGGTGTGGAAATAATTTCCTGCCCGACCTGCGGCCGCTGCCGCGTTAATCTTCCCCGTATCGTCCATAGATTTCAGAATGCCTTACACCTTACACCTAACACGTTACACGGTTCTTTACGGGTTGCCATCATGGGCTGCGAGGTGAACGGACCGGGCGAGGCAAAGGAGGCAGACATAGGCCTGGCGTTCGGCGGCAGGAACGCCCTTCTGTTCAGAAAAGGCAGGATCTTAAGGAAAGTAAAAGAAGGTGAGGCAGTCAGCGCTCTTTTGTCCGAACTATCAAATTATCCTTTTAAACGACGTTTTTCTTGACATAGTATTATTTTTGTATATAATAAAGGGGGTAAGTGGGAAAGGGAAGCCTCAAGGTTTGGGCGAGTGGCGGAACGGTATACGCGACGGACTTAAAATCCGTCGGTCGCAAGGCCTTGAGGGTTCAAATCCCTCCTCGCCCACGTTTAAACACTCAAGGGATTTGAAGCCGACCCGAACGCCGCTGGTCAGAGAGAGGGCGGCCGGCTTCGAAGAAGGAGCGGAAGCGACGGGTGAGAAGAAATCCCTCCTCGCCCATGTTTTTTCGCAAAGCGAAAAAACAGAGTCCCGATGTAACATCGGGACGGTCCATTGCTCAATTTTCCATTTTCAGTTTTAAAGGGTTTATCGACGACCCTATTTTATTCCATAAATAATATTTATTATTGCTTAAATTTGATAATTATTGAAGAATCACAAAGCAATAGAAAGATTGATTGACAGCGGGGTGGAGCAGCCTGGTAGCTCGTCCCGATGGCATAGCCCATCGGGGAGGTCGTCCTTTCAATGGAATATTCCATATATATACTGCGTAGCCAGAGCAGCGGAAAATTCTATATAGGATGCAGCAGCGATCCTGTAAGAAGATTTGAAGAGCACTTCTGTAACAAGTCTTCTTCCACCAGAAGGCGCGGTCCCTGGCAGGTTGTATGGACGGAATCATACAATAATAAAACAGAGGCTTTAAAGCGTGAAAAACAGATCAAGAGATGGAAAAGCCACAAAGCAATAGAAAGATTGATTGACAGCGGGGTGGAGCAGCCTGGTAGCTCGTTGGGCTCATAACCCAAAGGTCGTCCGTTCAAATCGGACCCCCGCAATTCTTTTTTCTAAGAGATAAATATGGCAAAAGAAGAAAAGAAAAAGGATATTGACGAAAAGGAACTCGGTGGCCTTGATTCCATACTGAGGGGCGTCAATTTCCTTGCGCAGTTCAACCTTTCGGCGCTTGAAAAACTTCTCTGCTGCCTGAAAAAGGTATCGTTTAAAAAGGGAGAAACTGTAGTCCGCGAGGGAGATATAGGCGACTCCTTCTATTTTATCTCAAAGGGCAAAGTCGGCATCTGGGTAAAGAAGGGCCTTGGCAAGAGCCGCATAAAAAAGCTAAGCCAGGGAGAATATTTCGGGGAAATGGCTCTGCTCGTCGGCGGGAAGCGGAATGCCACGGTTATCGTGGAGGAAGACGCGGATTTCTTTATTCTTTCCAAGCAGGATTTCCGCTCCATGTTGCTTGAAAACCCCACGCTTATGGATATGGTCATCCGCACTTCTGAAGTCAGGAGAGCGGAGCTTGTGATGGAAAGAGAGAAGTAGGAAGAATGCCTGCAAGCAGGAAAACTCTTTTGAAATTCTCTTAACCTATCCCATTGTCAGGCTTGCGGGATAGGTTTTTCTTTGCGCCGAAATAATTTTTGGGGAGGAATAAAATGATAGGAAAAGAAATAAGGATAGAGAGAATTCTAAACAGGAATACCGGAAAGACCGTTATCATTCCGATGGACCACGGCGTGACCGTCGGACCTATTAGAGGCCTTGAGAACATGAAGGAAACGGTAGACAACATAGTGAACGGCGGTGCGAACGCGATAGTGCTCCACAAAGGTCTTGTACGCGGAGGCCACCGCGGCAGCGGCAAGGATATCGGCCTGATAATCCATCTTTCGGGAAGCACGAGCCTTGCACCCGACCCTAACTTTAAGGTCCTGGTATGCACGGTCGAGGAAGCGGTAAGGCTTGGGGCTGACGCCGTATCCATACACGTGAACCTGGGCGCCGAAGACGAAAGCGAAATGCTCAGGGATTTCGGCGTTATCTCGAAAAAAAGCACGGAATGGGGGATCCCGCTTCTTGCCATGATGTATACGCGGGGCCAAAAAATAAAGAACCAGTTCGATGCGGCTGTGGTGAAACACGCCGCAAGGGTGGGGGCAGAGCTGGGAGCGGACATAGTCAAGGTTAATTACACGGGGAGCGCCGAGAGTTTCAGGGAAGTCACCGGAGGATGCCCTGTTCCCGTTGTGATAGCGGGTGGTGAAAAAATGGAAACCGACAAGGAAATACTTGAAATGGTGGAAGGGGCGATGAAGGGCGGTGCGGCAGGAGTTTCCATAGGAAGGAACGCATTCCAGCACAAGGATCCCATAGGTATCGTAAAAGCCATTGCTTCGGTCGTGCATAAAAGCACAAAAGTCGAAGAAGCGCTTAAGCTCCTTAAATAATAAAAGCAGATTGAGATTGAGATTAAAATTTAGCAAAAATATGATTTAACCCCCCGCGGCTTGCCGCGGGGTAATTCAAATTTAGAATTTTTAACCACACGATTACACAGATTTCCACGAGATGACCGTTTTCCGGTCATTACGAGCCCGAAGGGCGTGGTAATCTAATTAGATTGCTTCCCCGCCGCTACTTATTGGCGGGTCGCAATGACATTTCTTGTGAAAATCGTGTGAAATCTCGTGATTATATGTTTTGACTCAATCGAAAATCTCAATCTCAATCTAAATCTCAATCTGTATCTGAGAGAAAAAATGAAGAAGTTCTGGGTGAAGATCATACCTTATAATAAGAATTTTGTTACTGCTGCGCTTGAAAGCGGCGCTGACGCTGTAATGGTCCCCCGCGGATTTACGAAAAAAGTCAAGGAGCTGGGCCTGATAACCACGGTTTCCGATGACGGGGACCTGCGCGCGGGCAGAGATGTATTAGAGGTTGTTATAAACAGCAAGAAAGACGAGGAGAATGCAGCAAGGGCTAACAGGAACAAGATCCTTATAATCCGCACCGGCAGCTGGAAGGTCATTCCACTTGAAAATCTTGTGGCGCAGAGGGGCAATCTTATCGCCGAAGCGAAAAACGCGCAGGACGCGGGGCTCGCGCTGGGGATCCTTGAAAAAGGCGTTGACGGCATACTGCTGGACGCAAAAGGCGCGAACGAGATAAGGAAGGTTTCGAAAATGATAAAAGGCAGCGGAGAAAAAATCGCGCTTGCCAGGCTGAAAATAACTGCCGTCAGACCCGTGGGCATGGGCGACAGGGTATGCATCGATACCTGCACCAATATGAAGGCGGGAGAAGGGATGCTTGTCGGAAATACTTCAGGCGGGATGTTCCTTGTCCACTCTGAAAGCATAGAAAATCCTTATGTGGCTTCCAGGCCTTTCAGGGTCAATGCGGGCGGGGTCCATGCATACGTGCGCGTTCCCGAGGGAAAAATGAAGTACCTTGCGGACCTTAGGAGCGGATGCGAAGTCACGATAACGGATTTCAGGGGTAACGCGCAGACCGGGATAATCGGCAGGGCAAAGGTGGAAAAACGCCCAATGATCCTCGTAGAGGCAAGATCCGGGAAAAACCGGGTTTCGCTCGTTATGCAGAACGCGGAAACAATACGCCTGACCAGGCCGGGCGGAAGGCCTGTCTCGGTCGTGAAGCTGAAAAAAGGCGACGAGGTCCTGGGCTACGCGGAATCTTCGGGAAGGCATTTTGGGATGAAGGTCGACGAAACGATCACGGAGAAATAAGTGCTGGCGCACCGCAAGTCCGGAGGATATATGCGAAAAATAAATAAATATTTTATAGCGGCGGTTCTTGTTCTGGTCTTCATGCAGTTTTCCGCAGGTCTTTTCGCGAAGACACAGAAAAAAATCAAGATGATAAGCACGTGCGGCATGATAGCGCAGAGATACAGCTATTCCAAAAGGGAGAAAATCCCCACCGTAAGCCCCCTGGAAGTGGTGAAGGCAGTCCCGGAGCTGAGGGAAATGGCGGAGATCGAGA
>MNUP01000145.1 GCA_001871075.1 Candidatus Desantisbacteria bacterium CG1_02_49_89 | reverse complement strand
AGGGCATAAGTACTTCCTTGAGGCGTCAAAAAAGGCGCTTGAAAAAATGCCTGGCGTCAAATTCGTGATCGTGGGTGACGGGGAGCTGAGGAAGGAACTGGAAGAATACGCCTCGAAACTCGGTATTTCCGGGAATATAGTATGGGCCGGGTTCAGGAGCGACCTTGAAAGGGTTTACGCGGACATGGACGTTGTAGTGCTTTCATCCCTGAACGAAGGCCTGCCTGTAGCGATAATCGAGTCAATGACCGCGGCAAAGCCGGTTGTGGCAACGGACGTCGGCGGGGTCAGGGAGCTTGTGGCAGACGGGGAAACGGGATTTGTCGTGCCAGCGAAGGACCCTGAAGCTCTGGCTAAAGGCGTCTGCGCGGTTTTATCGGATGCGAATAAAATGAAAGAGATGGGCAGGAAGGCAAGGGAGCGCGCGTACCCGAGATACAGCATCAGGCGGCTTATTTCCGATATTGAGAATCTTTATGAAGAACTTATACGGGAGAAAAGGCTAAAAATATAAGTCAAAAGTCTCCGCCCGTCTTTTCAGCGGGCGAGACCTCGCCCAATCTGACTGATTGGGCGGGAAAATTATAGATTTAACATCGTAATCGTAGTTAAAAATCACCGTAATCAAAAATTAGGAGAATAGATGAACATACTCGTAACAGGCGGGGCTGGGTTCGTGGGTTCGCACCTTGTAGAGAAACTGCTGGAAGACGGGCATAAGGTCACGGTTATAGACGACCTGTCAACCGGGCGCATAGATAACATCAGGCACCTTACCTGCGACAAAAACCTCACGGTCCGCATAGGCACAATACTTAACGAACAGCTTATGTCGAAGCTTGTTTCCAAAGCCGATTTCATTTACCACCTGGCCGCGGCTGTCGGGGTGAAGTATGTCATTGAAAATCCCCTGCGCTCAATCCAGACAAACGTGAAGGGCACGGAGATAGTGCTTGAGCTCGCGGAAAAGCTCTCGCGCGGTAACCGCAGGAAGAAAGTTCTGATCACTTCCACTTCGGAAGTTTACGGAAAGAATGAAAAAATACCCTTCAAAGAAACGGATGACCGTGTCATGGGCCCCACGACTATCAGCCGCTGGAGCTATTCCTGCGCTAAGGCAATGGACGAATTCCTGGCGCTTGCATACTGGCGTGAAAAGAGACTGCCTGTTATCATAGTGCGCCTTTTCAACACGTGCGGGCCCAGGCAGGTAAGCGACTACGGGATGGTTATCCCGAGGTTCATCGAGCAGGCGCTTAGGGATAAGCCGTTAACGGTTTACGGGGACGGCAGGCAGACCCGTTCTTTCCTGTACGTTGACGACGCGGTCAGGGCGATCGTTTCTCTTTCTAAGAACCCGAAGGCTGTGGGCGAAATATTCAACATAGGCAGTTCAGAGCGTATAACGATCGCGGGCCTTGCTTCAAGGATAGTCACAATGACAGGAAGCAGGTCAGCCATAAAGCTGGTCCCGTATGAAAAAGTCTATACGAAAGGATTTGAGGATATGCGCCACAGGTTCCCTAACACAGCTAAAATACACGGGCTGACAGGTTTCAGGATCAGATATACTTTAAAGGACACGCTGGAAAATATGATAGAGGACGCCAGGATAAGGATCTCAAAAGGAGGGGCAAAGGCATGTTGCTAAAAGAAAAGATACTGAGCAAGAAGGCTAAGGTATGCATAATAGGCCTGGGCTATGTCGGCCTGCCGGAAGCTGTCGCGGCGGCGAACGCGGGGTTCCGCGTTTTCGGCTTTGACCTGGACAAGACCAAGGTCAACAATGTCAACAGGGGAAAACTTTATATATCGGATATAGAAGAACAGGATTTTAAAAGAGTTATCAGGTCAGGAGCCCTGAGCGCGACAACAGACCCCCGGATCCTTTCAGAAGCGGATGTGATATGCGTCGCGGTCCCAACTCCTTTCAATGTTTACAAGGAACCGGACCTTTCATACGTGCTTAAAGCCACGGAATTTATAGCGAAGAATTCCCGTAAGGGACAGCTCGTGATCCTTGAGAGCACCACGTATCCCGGCACCACCAGGGAGGTAATGCTTCCGGTGCTCAAGAAAAAGGAAATGAAACCCGGAAGGGATTTCTTTCTCGCGTTTTCCCCGGAAAGGATAGATCCGGGTAACAGCGATTTCCACACCACAAACACGCCCAAGGTAGCGGGAGGCATAACTCCCAGGTGCACCGAAATGGTGAAGCTATTCTATTCCCAGTTCATAATAAAGGTCATACCTGTTTCAAGCCCGGAGGTTGCGGAGCTGACAAAACTGCTGGAGAACATATTCAGGAACGTGAACATCGCCCTGGTCAACGAGCTTATGCTGCTGTGCGACCGCATGAAAATAAATATCTGGGAAGTGGTTGAGGCAGCAAAGACAAAGCCTTTCGGTTTTATGTCGTTCATGCCGGGGCCGGGAGTGGGCGGCCACTGCATACCGGTTGACCCGGTATACCTTTCCTGGAAGGCCAAGGAATTTGATTTCCACACAAGGTTCATAGAACTCGCGGCAGAGGTCAACTCGAACATGCCTTATTACGTTGTGTCCAAAGTGAACGCGTTATTGAGGAAAAAATCACCAGAGGACAGCACTGTCCTGGTCCTGGGAGTCGCGTTCAAGAAAGGAATATCGGACATGAGGAATTCGCCCTCTTTGAAAATAATGGACCTTATGCAGAAAGAAGGTTTTGATGTCCTTTACAACGATCCCTACGTTCCCAGCACGAGCCTGCGCGAGCACGGGGGAGGGAAGATCTATAGGTCTTCGAAGCTCACATCGAAGCTTTTAAGGTCGGCTGACTGCGTTGTTGTGGTGACAGACCATCCGGACTATGATTACGAATGGATAGCCAGGCACGCGAAATGCATACTTGACACAAGGAACGCCCTGAAAGGCGTGAAAGGCTGCAGGGACAAGATAGTAAGATTATAATAATAAGTCAAAAGTCAAATTGCAAATTGTAAAATGCAAATTTAACTACGGATGGACATAGATTTTAACATTTTCCAACCAGCATTTAGCTTTCAGCAGATAAAACCCATGGCTGATGGCTCATGGTAACAAATTAAAATTTAATTCTTACTATGAGCTATGAACTATGAGCTATGAGCTGACTCCAGAGGAGTAATAAATGCACAAATACCTGATAGCGCTGGGAGTTTCTTTCC
Organism: Candidatus Desantisbacteria bacterium CG1_02_49_89; assembly: GCA_001871075.1. Lineage (GTDB taxonomy): Bacteria > Desantisbacteria > UBA1551 > UBA1551 > UBA1551 > UBA1551. The sequence goes on along the minus strand of MNUP01000145.1, from coordinate 7,500 downwards.
TGGTATCGTATTTCATAACGCCTGTGGTGCGGTGGCTGGGAGTGAAGATGAATGTCATGGACCAGCCCGGGCACAGAAAGATACACAAGGTTCCCAAGCCAAGGTTCGGCGGCGCCGGCTTAGCGGTTGCCATTCTTGTTGCTTTCTACGTATGCCACAGGCTCGGTTTTTTTGCCGCGGCATACAGGAATGAATTCCGCGGCCTGCTCATCGGGGGCTCGATCGTTTTCGCGATAGGGCTGATCGATGATTTTGTAAATTTACGATCCTGGATAAAGCTCGCGGTGCAGATCTTCGCGGCGATAATCCTGGTCAACCACGGCGTAATGATAAGTTTGTTTATACATAACCCTGTGCTTTCAGGCATAGTTACCGTGATATGGATAGTCGCGATCACCAATTCGTTCAACCTGCTGGACAACATGGACGGGCTCTCCGCGGGGGTTGGGGCTGTATCGTGCCTGATGTTCGTGCTGGTGTACCAGAGGCAGGGACTTGAAAGCCTGAATACTTTCCTGTTCATTCTTATGGGCAGCCTTATCGGGTTCCTTCGCTATAATTTCTACCCTTCCAGCGTGATAATGGGGGACAGCGGCGCGCTGCTGCTGGGTTTCCTCATAGGCGGCACATCTTCCATGGGCACATACCTCAGGGGCAGTCTTCTCACGCACCTGCCGGTCATTACGCCGGTCCTGATACTGGGCGTGCCGATCTTCGACACAGTTTCCGTGGTTATCATAAGGTTAAGGCAGCGCGTATCGATCTTCACCGCGGATATGAACCACTTTTCCCACAGGCTGGTAAGGCTGGGCATGAACCAGCCCCAGGCGGTATTATTCATCTACCTTGTTTCATTCTGCGCGGGCATTACCTCAATGCTGCTGCCGCACGTGGGCAGAGAAGACGCGGCCGTGCTTCTGGTACAGGCGCTCTGCGTGTTCGCGATCATCGTATTTCTTATGTTTACGACAGGTGAAGAACTGAAAAGAAGGATAGGGAACAAGGACAAAACGCCCGGGGAGTGATCTTTGCAGATATCCGCACGGAGGATCGAGTGAAAGAAGGTGTTGTAAAGAATATAGCGTGTTTTATTGCGGCGGCTCTTATGTTGTGTTCCGCTGGCCGCGCTTTTCCTAAAGAAATAAACCTGACGATCCTGCATACAAACGATACGCACGGCCGTCTCATGCCTTTCAGCTATGGCGGGGCGAAGATCGCGGGCGGGATCAGCCGCAGGGCAGAGCTTGTCAAGGAAACCCGGATCGAGACCGGGCATTTCGTGATGCTGCTTGACGCGGGCGGCATTTTCCAGGAAAACGCCAAATCTTCGGTACTGAAAGGCAAGGCGGATATAGAACTGATGAACCTTATCGGTTATGACGCAGCAGCGCCGGGCCAGAGCGAATTCGGCCTGGGCCATAAGATACTGGCGCAGAGAGAAAAAGAAGCGCAGTTCCCCTTTGTGTGCGCCAACATTGTTTCCGAAAAGGGCGGAAAGCCCCTGTTCGAGCCTATGGTCATAAGAACTTTCCAGGATGTTAGGATCGGAATAATAGGGATCGCCGGAGCGGACGCGGCAGTGGGATTCTCTCCTGACGGCAGAACAAAGGCGAAATACATGGGCCCAAAAAAAATAATAAAAGACCTTCTTGAAAAAAACAAGGGGAAAACCGACATCGTGGTTGTTATTTCGAACTGCGGTTTTGAATATGACTGCGGCCTTGCCGAGGCATTTGCCGAGGCAGTTCCGGGTATCGACGTTATAATAGGCGGCTATTCGAATACAAAACTGCAGAAACCCGTCAGGGCAGGCAGGACGGTTATAGCCCAGGCGTTTAAGTGGGGTATATACCTTGGAAGGCTCGATCTTTTAATTTCCGAAGACAGCAGCGGTAAATATAAAATAAAGAGTTACAGCGGTAAATTATTGCCTGTTACAGAGGCAGTACCTTCGGTCACAGAGATAGACGATCTGTTGAGAAGGTACGAAACCGAAATCGAAAAGGCCGAAAAGTCTGAAAAAACCCAGAAAAAATCTTAGTTTCGGGAGGCAGGATGAAAATATTTCGATATATTGTGATATTGCTCATAGCGGGAGGTGCTGCATTCGGAACGGGATATTTTATGAATGCCGCAAAGGTGTCAGGGCTTAATTCGGAAATAAACGCCCTGAAACTGGAAGCACAGAAGAAGGAACTGCAGGCCGGCGTGCTGAGGATAAAGTGGCATGCCGAAGCCGCGCTTGTCGCGCTGCTGGAAAAGAATTTCGGCATAGCGGGGGAAGAGATAGCTTTAGTAAAAGAGCTCCTGTCAAAGGAAACCGTGGTTTTTCCGGGAAGAGCCGGGATAATCAACGAAAATATTAAACGCGTAACCGAAGAGATCCAGGCTGATATTGAAGGTCTGGATGTCAGGAAAGCAAAGCAAAAAATAAGGATCCTTGCAGACGAAGCCGACAGGATGCTTCTTTTGCCAGCCGGCCAGCCGGAAGAGAAAAATCCCGGGAGGTAGAAATGCGAGCTTTCGTGATGTGCGCGGGCATAGGAACAAGGCTGCGCCCGCTGACATACAGTGTTCCGAAACCTATGGTCCCCGTGGCAAACAGGCCGGTGCTCGAATACACGCTGGAACTTCTTGCGGATCACGGGATACGCGAAGTCGTGGCAAACCTGCATTACAAGCCCGGGCAGATCTCGGATTATTTCGGCGACGGAAGGCGGTACGGAGTTGACCTTAAGTATTCGGTCGAAAAGAAGCTGATGGGCACGGCGGGCGGCGTTAAGAGGAAGGAGAAAATGTTCAAGGGCGGCACGTTCCTGGTAATGAGCGGGGACGGCCTGACGGATATAAACCTTACCGATCTGCTGAAATTCCACAAAAGAAGCGGCAGCGACGTCACGATGGTCCTGAAAGAGATCGAGGCAAAACTGGAATACGGCCTGGCAGCGACGGACAGGAAGAGCAGGATCACGCGCTTCCTTGAAAAGCCGAAATGGAGCGAGTGTTTTGCCGCAAGTGGACAGCGCGCCGGAGCGAATACAGGTATTTATGTCCTGGAACCCTGGGTGCTAGACCTTATCCCTCCCGGAAAGGAATATGATTTCGCGAAAGACCTTTTTCCGGTGCTGATGAGGAGAAAGAAAAAGATGACGGCTTATTACACGGACAGCTACTGGTGCGATATAGGCAACATACAGCAATATAGAATATCCCACAGAGATATACTGGACGGAAAGGTCAGGATAAAACTGAACGGCGAACGAAGGGGCAAGAACTGGATAGGCAGAGGCTGCGAGATAGACCATTCGGTAAGGCTTGCGGGTCCCCTTGTGGTCGGCGATAACTGCCGCATAAGTTCCGGTGTTGAGATCAGCGGCGCGACAGTTGTGGGTGACCGCTCATTCATCGGTAAAGGTGCAATAGTGAAAAACAGCATAATATGGGAAAACGCTTATATAGGAAAGGGGGTGCGCATAGAGAACTGCATAATCGGCAGGAACGCCAGGGTCACAGAAAGCATTTCTGTTTTCGACGGGATAGTCCAGCTCGACTAAAAACTGATTACAGTGTCGCCCCTGCGGCGACCCGCCGAAGTGGCGGGATTTTAAAAGATGATTACAGTGATTACGAAAGAGATTATAGTGGTTGTTTTGTTACCGCAATCAGTTTTTAAATAATCACCGTAATCGCAGTTAAAAATCACCGTAATCTTCAGTTAAAAGGAGGGAAGAATGATCAAGGGTAATTATTTGTTTGCTTCGGAGTCGGTCACGGAGGGCCACCCGGACAAGGTCTGCGACCAGATATCGGACGCGGTCCTTGACGAAATACTGGGCGGGGAGTTAAAGAGCAGAAGCGGCTGCGTTGAAGCTGCGCGCGTTGCCTGCGAGACCTTTGTGACTGTGGGCATGGTTGTTGTGGGCGGGGAAATTACCACGAACTGCTACTTAGACCTTCACCGCCTTGCAAGGGGCGTGCTCAGGGACATAGGATATGTTGATGCCAAATACGGGTTCGATTATAAGACCTGCGCGGTACTCAACGTCATAGGGCGGCAGTCACCGGATATCGCCCAGGGGGTCAACAAGGGCGGAGCAGGCGACCAGGGCATGATGGTGGGGTTCGCGGTCAACGAGACCCCGGAGCTTATGCCTATGCCGATAATGCTCGCTCACAAGCTCACAAGGCGCCTTACTGAAGTCAGGAAAAAAGGTATTTTAAAATATCTCGGCCCTGACGGCAAATCCCAGGTCACCGTTGAATACAGGAACAGGAAACCGATTGCGGTGAAGTCGGTTGTCATAGCGTCCCAGCATACCGAAGAGGCGCTGGACCCCAGGAACAAGAACCAGATGAGCAGAAAAGCGAGAGAGGAAATAATAGAAAAGGTGGTAAGGCCCATTATTCCCGCGTCTATGCGCAAGGTTGAACCCGAATACCACATCAACCAGACAGGCAAGTTCCTTATAGGCGGCCCGCAGAGCGATACGGGCATGACCGGAAGGAAGATAATAGTGGATACGTACGGCGGGATGTGCGCTCACGGAGGCGGGGCGTTCTCAGGCAAGGACCCGACAAAGGTTGACCGCTCAGGCGCATATATGGCAAGGTACGTTGCGAAGAACGTCGTGAAGGCTGGGCTTGCTGACAGGTGCGAACTGCACATTTCCTACGTTATAGGCAAGGCGGAGCCGCTTTCGATAACAATGAACACATACGGGACCTTCAAGGTGCCAGAGGTAGAGATAAAAAGGCTTATAATGAAGCATTTCGACTTCAGGCCCAGGAGCATGATCAAAAAGCTGGACCTTCTTAAACCGGGTTACGTCAAGACGGCTGCTTACGGGCATTTCGGCAGGGAGGGAGAAGGTTTCGCCTGGGAAAAAACCGACATGGCGCAGACCCTGAGGCGCGAAGCCGGCATTTAATACAGGTAATTAATTATGAATTATGAATGCTGAATTATGAATCAACTGCAAGGGTGTTTATTGTAACTCAGGGCTTTAGCCCTGATTTATAATTTTGCCCTTCGGGCAACATTCTCGTGTGGTTTTGCAGAATGCTTTCGAATTCCATAATTCATAACTCATAATTTGAGTTTAAAGGAGGATGATGAATGAGATACGACGTTAAAGATATGAAACTTGCTCCAAAGGGAAAGCTGAGGATAGAGTGGGCGGGCCAGAGCATGCCTGTGCTTAAGCTTATAAGAAAAAGGTTCTCGAAGCAGAAGCCCCTGAAGGGCATAAGGATCTCCGCCTGCCTGCACGTGACTACCGAAACAGCCAACCTTATGGATGTGCTCAAGTGCGGTGGCGCTGACGTCCGGCTGTGCGCTTCAAACCCGCTTTCAACGCAGGATGATGTTGCGTCTTCCCTTGTCAGGGATTTCGGCATTCCCATTTTCGCGATCAAGGGCGAGGACAACAAGACGTATTACAGCCACATCAGAAGCGCGCTTGACATAAAGCCGCATGTGACCATGGATGACGGAGCTGACCTGGTCAGCATGCTGCATAAAAACGTGTCAACGTGTCAACGTGTCAACGTGTTAGAAGTGATCGGGGGAACCGAGGAAACGACCACAGGCGTGATACGCCTGAGGAGCATGGCGAAACAGGGTGTGCTGAGATACCCCATAATCTCGGTAAACGACGCGCAGACAAAGCACCTTTTTGATAACCGCTACGGGACCGGCCAGAGCACGATAGACGGGGTGCTGCGCGCCACAAACAAGCTGCTTGCAGGATGCAGGTTCGTGGTCTGCGGCTACGGCTGGTGCGGCAGGGGAATAGCGATGAGGGCTCGGGGAATGGGCGCCAATGTCATCGTCTGCGAGGCAAGTCCGGTAAGGGCGCTTGAGGCGATAATGGACGGATACGGGGTTATGTCCACGCTTGAGGCCGCCAGGATCGGAGAGGTTTTCGTCACTGCCACCGGGGACATAAACGTCCTTGACAGAAGGCATTTCCTCAGGATGAAAGACGGGGCGATCGTCGCGAACTCCGGGCATTTCAACGTCGAGTTGTCAATACCCGACCTGAAAAAACTTTCGTCCGGCAAAAGAGTTGTCAGGGATTCCGTGGAGGAATACAGGCTGAAAAACGGGAAAAAGATATTCCTGCTTGGCGAGGGAAGGCTTATAAACCTGGCAGCTGCGGAAGGGCATCCCGCGTCCGTGATGGACATGAGCTTCGCAAACCAGTCGCTTTCAGTGGAATTCATGGTCAGGAAAGGGAAGCAGCTTGATAACAAGGTGTACCCGGTTCCGGAAGCGATAGACCGTGAAATAGCGAGGCTTAAGCTCATATCTATGGGCGTAAAAATAGACACGCTGAGCAAAGAGCAGCACAAATACCTGGAAAGCTGGGAGATGGGCACGTAGCTTTTGGCTCATAGCTCATGGCTGATGGCTCATGGTTGAAAAATAAAAATATTGGAAGTTAAAAGTCAAAGGTAAGGAATTTTGTCCGCCCCTTTGGGGCGAAACCTTGCCCTGCCTTTGCGCAGGGCGGGCGATTTGTCCCCGCAGTCCCGATTGCATATCGGGACTGGACGCTGGGATCCCTTGGGGGCGATTTGACCTTTGAGCTATTAAAGATAAATTTATGGCTTGTGGTTTAACATTGTTTTTTCAAGGGGGCATCATGCCAGCAATAAAAAAAGTCTGTGTTTTACTGATATGTGCCATATGCCATTTGCTATGTGCCTTTTGCGACGCCGCTTTCGAGGACGTGGCTGCCGCAGCAAGAGTGGCAGGCATGGGAAACGCCTTCGTGGGCATGGCTGATGACGTCAGCGCGCTTTTCTATAATCCTGCGGGCATATCGCGCATAAGGTGCGGCGAACTGGGTGCCTGCTATGTCCAGCTCCACCCCGGCCTTACTTATGACAGTTCGCTTTCCGACGGCATAATAATGTACGCGCAACCGCTTAAGGGTGATCTCGGGGCTGTGGGAGCCGGTTACACGGAACGCAGGATCTCAGACCTATACGGCGAGAGGACCGCCATGATCACATACGGCAGGGAGTTTAAAAGAGCCCAGCCTTTTTCCATAGGCGTTTCCATGAAATACCGCTACAAATATTACAAAGCCGAATACGACACCACGGATCCTTCCCAGCTTGACCCTGTTTTCCAGAACGGCATTTCAGCCCAGGGCGTCAGCGTTGACATAGGCGGGCTCTGCCGTTTTACCGACGATATCTCGCTGGGCGTGTTCCTGGGGGATGTAAACCAGCCTGACATAAGTCTCGAAAGGAACGACCCGGTGCCTTTCAACCTGAAATGCGGGGTGTCATTCAGGCTGGGAAGCAACAAGGATTATGTTATGAACGCGGATTGCAGTTACAGGGACGGAGATTTCAAATTCGGCCTGGGTATCGAGAACTGGCTGCAGGTAAGGGCGAACGAAGTGGAGCTTGACGGCATGTGGGCAAGGACTGATACGATAGGATGGAGGGCAGGTTTCGGTTTCGGCACGAATAATTTCAAGGCTA
>MNUP01000067.1 GCA_001871075.1 Candidatus Desantisbacteria bacterium CG1_02_49_89 | reverse complement strand
GCAATGACAACTCAAAGCAGAATCAAATGTCAAGGGATTTATGTGACACCATACTAGTGTGGTGTCTCTAACAGTTCTTTACATTTGGGCTGTCATTGCGAGGAGTGTTAACGACGAAGCAATCTCGACCTAAAAATCGAGATTGCCACGCTCCCTTTGGTCGCTCGCAATGACAACTCAAAGCAGAATCAAATGTCAAGGGATTTATGCGACACCATACTAGAGATATGACACATCCTGTCGGGCAGAAAAAACCCAATGCTTGGGGTATATATGATATGCATGGGAATGTTAGAGAATTTTGTTCTGATAATTATGATGATGATTATTATAAATATTCACCTGCCCAAAATCCATTGGGACCAATACAGGGTAGTTTATATGTTCAGCGTGGGGGTGGTTGGAAAGATAATGCAGACAATTGCCGTTCCGCAATAAGATTTAAAATGCGACCTTGGTATAAAACAGTATATAAAGAACCTACGACATGCGAAGGATTTCGTTGTGTAGTTTCAAAATAAAAATAAACAATTTAACATTATTTCAGGGCTGAAGCCCTGAGTTACGTAAGTAACTGTATCGCTGCAATCGTGTTTCAAAATCGCTGCAATCATATTTAAAGGGGGGTTCAATGAAAAAATCCAGTCTGTGGTATTATTTAGTTTTGGTATTGGTATTAACTTTCAACTTTCAACTTTCAACTTTTAACTGCCAGGCCGCCGAAAAAGGCCTGGTTGCGTACTGGTCCTTCGACAAGGTAGACGGGGAACAGGTGTCTGACCTGTCAGGCAACGGGTTTGACGGGACAGTGCTTGACGCGGAAGAGGTGAAGGGTGTTTCAGGGAACGCGCTCTCGTTCAAAGGCGGCGCGGTTGAGGTGCAGGGCAATGAAGCGCTCACGCCGACAGACCAGTTCACGGTTGAGCTATGGTTCTGGACAGACGTTCCGGGCCAGAACGATAAGTATATGATAAATAACATATTCGGCGAAGCAACCTACGGGTACAGGCTTGGGCTTGCCGGGGGCTCTATTGTATGGCAGGTCCCTGTCACTTCCTGGAGCCATTCAATTGCCACAAACGGCTATATTGTTCCTATGGGCCAGTGGGTGTTTGTCGCGGGTACTTTTGACGGCAAGAAAATGCATATATTCGTTAACGGCGAGGAAAAAGCGGTCGGAGACAGGCCCGGAGCTGCCAATCCTTCCCCGGATAGCCTTTACATAGGGACTTTTACTAAAGGGCACGAAAGGGCATTCTTTGAGGGAATAGTTGATGAGGTTAAGATATATAACCGCGCGCTTACTCAGCAGGAGCTTATGGAACAATACAAGAAGATTGCACCTCCTGCTTCGCAGTTGAAAGTTGAAAGTTCAAAGTTGAAAGTTGAAAAGAAAGAAGAAAAGAAGGAACAGCGTAAATCTGTGTCTAAAAAGGAACTGGTTGGGTATTGGAAGTTTGACGAGGGAGCCGGGGAAGAAGCTAAGGATTCGTCAGGCAGGGGGAATGACGGAGCTGTAGCAGGAGCTGAGTGGGTCAACGGGAAATCCGGCAAAGCCATTTCAGTGTCAGGAGAACAATTCGTAGAGATACCCAGCTCTGAGGACTTGCAGTTAGGCGCGGAGATCTCCATAGAAGCCTGGGTTTTTCCCACGGATATAAACGGCTGGCGCATGATAGTGGTGAAGGAAAAAGAATACCAGCTGCGCGTGAACCCTCCTGAGGAAGGTAATCCTTTCAGCATTTTCGTATTCCTTGATGGTTCCTGGGAGCCGCGCACCGCCAACATCGTACCTCAGGTCGAGAGATGGTCGCATGTCCTCGCGGTATGGGACGGGGCAAAGCTGCAGATGTGGGTAAACGGCGAGATGAAAGAAGCGGAAAGAAAAGGAAGTTCGAGCCCGGGCGAAGCGCCGGTCCATATAGGCCAGGGATTTATCGGCATTATTGATGAGGTTAAAATTTATAATTACGCATTGGGTAACACGGAGATCGTGGAGCTGTTCAAGAAAGATGGGGTTCCGATAGCAGAGGACAAGTCAAAAGTCAAAGTGCAAAATGTAAAAGGCAAAAGTGAGAAAAAAGAAGAAAAGAAGGAACAGCGTGAATCAGTGTCAAATAAAGGTCTTGTAGGTTACTGGAAGTTTGACGAGGGAAGCGGTGAGAGTGCTGGGGATGCGTCCGGGAACGGGCACGACGGGGAAGTTATGAATGGCGAGTGGGCAAAGGGGATTTCCGGATCGGCTCTCGCATTCAACGCGGAAAATAAGACATGCGTTATCATCCCTGACGCGGATGACCTGAATCCAACCGCGCAGATCTCGGTTGAAGTATGGATAAAGGGAGACGTGCCGCAGGGAGATAAGCAGATAGTGAACAAGGTAGCAGGCGGCAAAGAGGGGTACAGGCTTACATGCGGCGGGGATAATATAATAGCATGGCAGATCCCTACTGAGGAAAAAGAATGGTCAGGCGGGATGGGCAGCGCAACAGGTTATAATTTCGGTGAGTGGTCCTACATAGCCGGCACATATGACGGTAAGACAATGCGCGTTTACATTAACGGGAAGGAAGCCGGCTCTATGCCCAGAACAGGCGAGATCTTTCAGTCCCAGCGTGACCTGATAATCGGCGATTTCGCGCCGGGAGCCGGAACGCCCGCGTTCACTGGCTTGATGGATGAACTGAGGATATACAGCCGCGCCCTTACTCCGCAGGAGATCGAGGAGCGATACAAGTCTGCTGCTCCTCCTGCTTCGCAGTTAAAAGTTGAAAGTTCAAAGTTGAAAGTTGAGAAAAAGGAGGAAAAACCCGTGATAGAGGCAAAACCCGGAACTCTGGTTGAATGGAATTTTAACAAAGAAGGCGATCTGGAAGGATGGTCAGCGAACGGGCATATGAGCGACGTTGAGGTGTCAGGCGGCATGCTGAAATTCAAGACCGTGGACTGGGATCCGTTCCTGACAGGCTCGGGGTTTGAATTCCCCGCGAATTCAATGCAGTTCATTGAGATCAGGATGAAGGCAAGCTCGGACGGGGGCGACGAGTTCTTCTGGTCCAATACCTTTGAAACGCAATACGGCGGTTTTACTCCCGGCAAGGAAACTCCTTTTTCAGTTATAGGGGATAAAGAGTTCCATATCTACAGGATCTTCCCGGCGTGGAAGGACGAGAAGAAAATAATACTTATGCGCTTTGATTCTCACGACAAGTGCGAATACGAAGTTGATTACATAAAGATAGTGCAGATAGCTCCTGGCAAGAACACGAAGGCGGACTTCGATTTCACCAAGGATACCGGAGACTGGCAGATCTCAGAAGGCATAGACAAGCTTACGCTGAAGGACGGGATACTTTCGTTCAAGACCGTTTCAGCAAGCCCTCTGCTTATGAACCAGTCTTTGAATGTAGCCACAAAGGGGAACGGTTATCTCGCGATCAGGATGGCTGTTGACAAGGGGACGAACGGCTCCATGTTCTACGTGACAAGCACAGGTTCGGACAGGATTTCCATTCCGCTTAAAGCGGATGGAAAAATGCACCTTTATAATATTCCGATGGCAGCGCAGAAGTGGACAGGCAGCCTTTACCTTATGAATTTCACTCCTACCGACGCAAAGGACGCGTCGGTGCAGGTTGACTACATAAAGGTCTGCCCCGAAGTTCCGCAGGCAGCGGAAATGGAACTGAAATATATCGGGCTTACCGGAGCGGTGAACCGTGCCGGGATCAACGGCAAGGTCATCGCGCTTGTGAATAACAGGGGCGGGTTTGTCAAGAATGTGGAAGCGAAGATCGCTCTGCCCAAAGGCATCCAGCTGCTTGATTCAGGCCCGGCCCAGAAGATCTCAGGCCTTGAATTCAACGATGAGGAAAAGTTTGAGTGGAAGGTCAGGGCTGATTCTCCCATCAAAGACACTGTGTCTGTTTCAGTAAAAGGAGCGGGTGTTCCGGAGATCAAGGGGGACGCGGTCATTGAATTTCTGCCTTCCTTAAACCTTCCGAAAGCTGATTACGTGCCTGCGCCGCAGGCAGTGAAAACCGATTATCAGGTCGGGGTGTATTATTTCCCCGGCTGGAAACCGGGCGTGCACTACGGCTGGCAGAAAATAATGCCGTATCCTGAAAGGGAGCCGGTGCTTGGCTGGTACAGGGAAGGAGAGCCTGAGGTAGCGGACTGGCATGTTAAGTGGTGCGTTGAGCACGGGGTTACCTTCTTTATTTACGACTGGTACTGGTCAAGGGGTTCAAGGTCTCTTGAGCACGCCCTGGACGGGCTTTTCAAATCAAAATACGGCAACCAGCTCAAGTTCTGCCTGCTCTGGGCGAACCATAACCCGAAAGGCACTTCGTCTGAAAAAGATCTTCGAAATGTGACGAAGTTCTGGATCGACAATTATTTCAAAAGGGATAACTACCTGAAAGTGGACAATAAGCCGGTTATGGTCATATTCAGCCCCTGGAGGTTCAGGGAGGATATGGGCTCGGAGAAAGTGAATGCCGCGTTCGATAAGATGCGCGACCTGTGTAAAGAGAACGGTTTTAACGGGCTGTATATGGTCGCGTGCTCAGGCGGTTATAACGAAGGCGAGGTTACCAATCTTGTAAATGAAGGCTATGACGCGGTCTCGGCTTATAACTGGGTTTTCGGCATGATGCCTTATGAGGAGAATACGAAAAGGTTCGCTGAGAGCTGGGCAGGTTATATGGGAGACGACAGGATAAAGTTCATCGTGCCTGTGTGCGGCGGGTGGGACGCCCGGCCGTGGCACGGGCCTGCCACAACGGTTTTAAGCGGAAGGACACCGCAGAATTTCAAGAAGCATCTGCAGGACGCGAAAGACCTTCTTGACAAAAGCGAGAGATCCCCGAAGCTTAAAATGGTGTTCATAGAGGCGTGGAACGAGTTCGGTGAAGGCTCGTATATTGAGCCGCACAAGGAATTCGGGTTTGGTTACTTAGACGCGATAAGGGACGTGTTCACGAAAGCTCCGAAAGAACATATTGACGTCGCGCCTGTGGATGTGGGGCTTGGGCCATATGATTCCCCCGGGCCGCAGAAGGCGAGGGACGGGATAGTCTGGGAATTCAATACCGCGGATGACGGTTGGGGCGGAATGATGGGCCTTGCAGACGTAAGAATAGAGAGCGGGTGTTTGAAGGGTCTTTCCGTGGACAACGACCCCGCGTTCAACGGGCCTCCGATGGAAACGGCCGCGAAGAAATATCCTTTCATGATACTAAGCGCTAAGGCAAGCAAGGACGCCAAATCCCAGATATTCTGGGCGACCAAGCAGACCCCTGATATGAACGAGCCCGCGAGCATACAATTTGACATTCCTGGAGACAATAAATTCCACGAGATAAAACTTAATGTGCGGGAGAACGAGCTTTGGGCCGGCACTATAATCGGCCTGCGTTTTGATCCCTGCTCCGAGCCTGACGTTTCCATTGAAGTTGATTATATTAAGCTCTCAGAAAAATAATTTGTACCAGCAATTTCCTCGCCCCTTGTGGGAGAGGATTGAGGTGAGGGGTAGGTAGCCGCAGGCTTCAGCCTGCGTGTATGTAGGGGCGTGATTTATCACGCCAAAAATTCCATTTACTCCCCCTTTGAAAAAGGGGGATTGAGGGGGATTTACGCGCTCGCCTTTGGCGAAGTCTCGCCCCGACGTTGCATCGGGGTGGATAGTGGCAGAGCTTGTCCCGAAGGGATCCCTTTGGGGCTCTGCATTAAGGAGTCCACTTGGCTAAGGTTGTTTACCTGAGCATGCCAGAGCACGGCCACACAAACCCCACTCTGCCGCTCGTTAAGGAACTGAAGAGCAGGGGAGAGAAGATCATCTATTACAGCGACGAGCCGTTCCGCAGAGCTGTTGAGGCAACCGGCGCCGAGTTCAGGCAGTATCAATTCTCGTTCGCGAAAAAAGACCTGCGCCAGATAGCGAAAAATCCGGTAAAGGTCATAGGGCTTGTGGCTGAGGCGTCTGAAGAGCTGGTGCTGCGGAATATTGACGAGGTAAGGCGCGACGATCCCGATTATATAATACATGACTCGGTAGCTATATGGGGCAGGATAATAGCCGGCCAGCTGAAGAAGAAAGCAGTTAACACGATGTCCACGTTCGTGCTGAATAATGAAATACTGTTTATGTCACCTGATTTTGTTTTTACCTTCCCTTTGCTCGTGCTGAAAGGGTTCAGTTACTACCTTCAATATTTGAAATACGCGCGGCTGTTCAGCAGGAAATACGGCATCCGGATGGAATTGCAGGACACGCTCATGAATTTCGAGGGCCTGAACGTGATCTTCAATTCCAGGTATTTCCAGCCGGGCAGTAAAAAATTAGGGGACGCGTTCAAGTTCGTAGGCACATCTATCTCTGAAAGGGAAAAGGACCCGGGTTTCCCGTACCAGGAACTGGAAGGCAAAAAGGTAATATATATTTCGCTGGGCTCGGTGCTTGACGATCCTGATTTCTATTGCAAATGCTTCCAGGCGTTCGGCGGAAAAGATCTTCTCGTTGTGCTTTCAGCAGGCGACATGGTGAACATATCGGACCTCGGCGCGATCCCGGATAACTTCATCGTCCGCAATTTCGTGCCGCAGCTGGAGATCCTGCAGAAGGCAGGCCTTTTCATATCGCACGGCGGGATGAATAGCGTGAACGAATCCCTGTTCTACGGGGTTCCGCTGCTTATAATACCCCAGCAGATAGAAAATCTTATGATAGCAAAGCGGCTTGTGCAGCTGAAAGCAGGGGTTTACATTATGCCGAAAAAGGTCAGCCCGCGTAATTTGCTTGAGGCTTCATTAAGGATCATGTCAGACGAAAATTACAGGAATGGTGCGAAGAAAATAGGGGACAGTTTCCGCGAGGCCGGCGGGTTTAAGAAAGCCGCGGACGAGATCCTCGCATACACAAAAGAAGTTCAGAGTCAAAGAGTCACAGATTCAGAGAGTCAGAGCAGGGGCGTGATTTATCACGCCCGAAAAACTGTGTAGAGGGCGGATGGTCGCCCAGTCTTTCCCCTTGGTTTTTCTTTTTACGCTTGACAAAAGCAGTCAAATATGTTATACTATTGGTATGAAAGGAGGTATAACAAATGGCTAAGGTAAAAACCGCGATATCTATTAAGGAAGATCTTTTGGAGGAGATGGATTCCATCGCCAGAAAAAGGCGTATGCCGAGAAGCAACCTTTTTGAAAAGGCGATAGAGGATTTCCTGGAAAGGCAGAAGAATAAACAGATCGTGAACCAGCTCAATGCCGTTTACAGCACTCCTCCCACCGCTAAGGAGAAGAAATTGTTAAGGATAATAACCGAACAAAGCAGAAAAATAGCGGAGGGGGAATGGTAATTAATCAGGGCGATGTCTTTTGGGCTTTTCTTGGAAGGCCCATAGGTTCAGAGCCAGGCTATCGCCACCCAATCACTATCATCCAAAGTGATATATTCAACCACAGTCCCATTAATACGGTTGTTGCCTGTCTTCTGACGTCAAAACTTCAGAGGGCAGGTTCTCCCGGGAACGTATTGCTTACTAAAGGCGAAGCTAACCTGCCAAAAAGCAGTGTAGTAAATATATCCCAGATTGTTACTGTTGACAAATCAATGCTTATTGAGAAGATAGGGACCCTGTCCAGGCAGCGCGTAATTGAAATTATAAAAGGTATCCATCTCCTGATAGATCCCCGCGAACTTTAACCGTTCCACCCATTTCCAACCTGCGAGGTTGGAAATGGGTGCCAGCCTGTCCCACCTCGTAGGTGGATACGGTTGCGCGTTTTGGATGTCTGTTTTCCCAGACATTTGTCTGGAAAAACAGACAAAGGTATTTGATGTATTGTAGCGGGTGGGATTTATCGCACTGCTGTCATTGCGACCCGCCAATATTCGTGGCGGGGAAGCAATCTTTCAAATCAAGGAGAAGTTGATGAGTTCAGGAGCCAAGCAGACAAATAATAGTGCGAGTCCCGGCAAGAGCAGCATTGTAATTTATCGCGCAAAAGACGGAAAAATAAACCTGGACGTTAAATTTGAGCGGGATACTTTATGGCTTACCCAAAAGCAGATTGCTTATCTTTTTGGCACACAAAGACCTGCTATAACTAAACACCTTAGTAATATATTTAAAAGTGGAGAATTAAGAGAGGAATCAGTTGGTTCCATTTTGGAACATACTGCTTCTGATGGGAAAAAATATAACACAAGGTTTTATAACCTTGATGCCGTTATTTCTGTAGGTTACCGCGTTAATTCCCGGCGCGCTACCCAGTTTCGCATCTGGGCGACAAAGACCTTGAAAGATTATTTGATCCAGGGTTATGCCATTAACCAAAAAAGGCTTTCGCAGCAGTCAGAAAAATTCAAGGAACTGCAGGATACGATAAGATTTATAAGGGATAAATCCGGGCGTCCCGAGCTGTCAGGCCGGGCGCAGGAGCTTTTAAATATAATCAATGAATATTCCAGCTCACTGACTATCTTGCATCAGTATGATAAGGGAACGCTCGCAAGCCCAAGAATTAAAAAGCCACAGTTCAAATTATATTACGAGAACAGCCAGCAGCTTATAAGGCAGATAAAATCAGATCTGTTGAAAAAGGGCGAGGCAACAAGCTATTTCGGGCAGGAAACCGGCAGCAAGCTAAAAAGCATAATTGGCGCCGTATACCAGACTTTTGACAGGAAGGAACTGTATGCAGGAGTAGCTGGAAAAGCTGCAAACCTTCTTTACCTTATAATAAAAGACCATCCTTTCGTTGACGGCAACAAGAGGATCGGCTCCCTTTTGTTTATTTATTTTCTTGAAAAGAACAGGTATTTGCGCAGGGAAAGCGGCACGAGAAAAATCGAGAACAATACCATGGTTGCCCTTGCTTTGCTTGTCGCGAACAGCCAGCCGAGGGAGAAGGATATAATGATAAAAATTATCTCTAATCTTCTGAAAGATTGAAAGGAACCTATTACCAACCGCGTAGGTTGGGAATGGTTACCATTATTTCTGTTTGCTGATTTTTTTAAAAGTACCATGAATAGCCTTTTAAAATAAGGATTTTAAAATTAGTGCCTGTCCCTATCTAAAAAAGGATGTTTGATGAAAAAAATAGTAAAATTACTCATTTTCTTTTCTATAGTAATGATTTTTCAAAATAATGGTTACGGCTCCAGCAGTTCTCTTGGAAAAGCTCCGGTTTGGAACGGTCATCCTTGGTTACTTCAAACTGGGGAAATAGCAGAAGAATTCAAGGTTTTGGTTTGGTTCCCCTTAACAGGTGAAAATAGTGACTACATTGATCCCAGGGTTTTTTATCGGTTATCTGTACCAATTTATATGGATTTGAGATGGGGTTTTAAGAATAAATGGGAAATAGGACTACAATTTCCCTTGATCGGTATAGGTTTAAATATAAAAAAGCAAATTGTTTTAGAAGGTAAAATTGTTCCAGCCTGTTCGATAATTTTCGGCGGTGGAACTTCGGGCATGTTTTTCCTTTTCGGGGATGAAGAGAGCTATGCAAAATATTTATATCTTACTCCAGGGATAAGTAAAAGATTATTCTCTTCAAAAGAGTATCAAGGGATATGCTTGTTTTTTTCTTCCTCCGTAGGATATTTTGATTCTGAATCTAAAGTAGGCGCAATAGATTTAGGAAGCTATCGTTTTGAAACCAAAGCCGATGGTTTATATTATTCATTAATGGGAGGAATTGAGATCCCGTTAAATTTCACACCTGATTTAGAAATGTCGCTTTCTATCGGAGTTATGCAGCATTACTATCCTAATGGTTTTCAAGCTAAATGGGATGATGATCCAGATTTTACCAATATATACACTTCCGGAATCGACTATTTCATAGGAATTAATCTTGGAAAAAAATAAATGAAATTAATCAAATTCAAGAGGAGCTGTTCAATGAGGAAAATATTAAGCATAATTGTTTTTGCTTTTATACTGACAGCAAACCTGAAGGTTTGCCCTACTTTAATACTTGCGGAGGCGAAAGAAGTGAAAATAACGGCGTCCGGAATGACCGTGAAGGTATCGGCAGGGGAATGGAAAGTGATTGGAAAGAAGGGCGATGTTATCCGCCCCGACGCAAAGTTGGGGCGAGACCTCGCCCCTTTGGGGCGGGCGATTATACGAATAAAGGCATCTGAATTTAAGATCGATCCCAGCACGGTTGTCAGCGTTGAGAACGAAAAGGTGCAGATAGGGGACGAGCGCCCGAACCAGTGGGCCGCGGGCACCCGTTTGAAAGGCGTTGTACCGAGGCGGGTGTACCATGGCGTGCCAGGTTGTCTTGTGCCAAATTCCGTTGTTGTCAAGTCAAGCGACGGGACTGTTTACGAGGAGG
>MNUP01000059.1 GCA_001871075.1 Candidatus Desantisbacteria bacterium CG1_02_49_89 | reverse complement strand
GATTTTACTTCGGATTATTTCAAGATGGATAAAAGACAGAGATGTTATCTGCCTTGTCAGGAAAATCCTTGAAAGCGGAAAGAACATTCTTGAGAGCGAATATATTCCCGCGTGGTACCAGGGAGACGGCCTTTTTACCCCTTTTTCAAGAAGCAGGGGTATCCCGATCGGCAATCTTACCAGCCAGTTCTTTGGCAATGTGTACCTGAATGAACTGGATCATTATATTAAGGAAATCCTGCGCGTCGGGTGTTATTTAAGGTATATGGATGATTTTGCGGTTTTTTCTGACAAAAAGTCATATTTATGGGATGTGAAGAAAAATATCCGTAATTTTTTAGAAGGTTTAAGGCTTTCCTTGAATCCAGCAAAGGAAAACGTGTTTCCCGTAAACACGGGAGTGGAATTCTTGGGGTTCAGGATATTCCCGACTCACAGGCTTGTGCGAAAGTCCACAGTTTATAAATTCACCAGACATTTTAAGGATTTATTGAAAAATTATAGAATGAATTTGATTTCTATTCAGCGGTTGCGCTCTTCTTTTATGGCTTGGATTGGTCATATTAAACATGCTAATTCCCATAATCTCAGCAAAACGGTTTTAACTAAATTGTTTTATTTTTGAAACTGAAAAATTTATAACCCAGCAACCCAGTAACGTTTCGTGACAATACATAATGAAAAAAAGGGAGAAAGGATGGATAAAAGACAGTTCAAGAATCCAGATAACAAATACCGGGTAATGCAGATCATTCACGGGTTTGACAACCTTCTGCGCAGCGAAAAGGGCGAAAAGCTGTCAGCCGCAGGCGCGTACCTTAAAATGCTTGAAACAAACCTTAGGTTGCTGCAAAATCTCGGGGTGGGCGGGCTTGTGTTCAACGTAAGCTTTAAAAATTACATGAAGGACGAAGCCCAGTGGAAACTCTTGCTCGACGGCATAAAGCTTGCGGAAAAACACGGTTTTGTGCTGTGGCTTTATGACGAGGAAGGCTATCCTTCAGGAGAGGCGGGAACCCTGGTCCTTGAAGCCGATCCTGAATACCAGTCCATCGGGCTTGTCCGTAAGGAGGAAGAAAACGGCAGTATTAAATACGAAGCCCAAAAAACCTACGACGGCACCCACGCTACCGAGAATGTGCACGCGAAAAGGCCGTACGTGAACATTATCAACAAGAACGCGATAAAAAAGTTCATAGACCTGACCCATAAAGAATACGCGAAACGCATACCGAACCTGAAAAAGCGAGTAGGGGCAATTTTCACAGACGAGCCTTCGCTTATGACAGCATATATACGCGGGAACCAGCAGTTCCCGCCCTGCATCCCCTGGGTTGAAGATCTAACGAAAATCTTCAAAAAGAAAAAGGGGTATCTTCTTGAGCTGCATCTTGAAAAACTGTTCAGCGGCACAGGGGATGAACACAGGAAGGTGCGCTGCGATTTCTACGACGTTGTCGCTGATCTGTGCGCTGAAAGGTATTTCGGGCAGATACAGGCCTGGTGCCACAAGATCGGGATAAAAGCGAGCGGGCATTCCCTGTGCGAGGAAAACCTTATATGGCACGCGTATTTTTACGGGGATTTTTACAGGAGCATCAGAAGGTATGACCTTCCGGGTATTGATGTACTTTCCTCGAACCCGCGCAATCTTATAGAGGGCAACGGCTTTATAACGCCGAAGCTTGTCAGTTCTGTTTCGCATGTGATCGGTTCTGACAGGACAATGAGCGAAACCTCGGACCACGGCGAGCGTTGCGCGGGCATCCAGGTTACTGTAAGGCAGATGATAGGGACCGCGAACCTGCAATACGCGCTGGGCGTGAACGTGATCACATCCTATTACGGGCATTTCTGGAAAGAGCTGAAGACGAACGCGTTTTTCTCCAACAAGGTCAATGTTTCCGGCCCCGGCGGCGAATACAGGAAATACTGCGAATGCGTTTCAAGGCTGGGATACATGCTCACAGGCGGGAAGCACGTATGTAATGCCGCGGTTTATTACCCGATATGGGGAGTGCTTTCGAATTTCTACCCGACAGGCCGCTCGATCTATGAAGCCCATCCTGACAAAACCGCGCAGATGGTCGCGGACGAGTTTACGAGCGTGTGCAGGGCGCTTCTGAGAAGCCAGGTGGACTTTGATATCCTGGACGACCGAGCGATACAGAATTACAAATTTCAAATTGCAAATTGTAAATTGCAAAGTGTGAAAGTTAAAACGTACGACCCGCAAGGGCGACTTACGACGCACGACGAAAAATACAGCGTGATAATCATTCCGCCCACGGATGCGATGCCGGTGAAGACGCTGAAGAAGTTGATGAAATTCGTACAGGCGGACGGGAAAGTAGTTTCGGTGGGCATGATGCCGAAATACGGCGCCGGGATGAAAGACAATGACGTTGAAGCGGAAAAGCTCTCGAAAGAGCTGTTTACCGGGATGGGAGAATTCCTGCCTGAAACCGGGCTGCTCGCAGAGTATCTGAAGAAACTCGAAATAACCGACCTTGCGGTTGAGCCCGCGAACCCGGATATTCTTTACAAACATATTTATAAAGGCGGAAAGCATATTTATTTTGTCACAAATATCAGCGAAAATCAGTGTCAAATTGATGTTACTGTTCCTGTTAAAGGCATGCCATCTTTGTGGTATCCTGAAACAGGTAAAATTAAGAAAATAGCGTTCAAATTTGCTGACAATCGCACAAAGATCAAGCTGGACCTAAAAGATTATGAAGGAGTTTTTATAGTAGTTCAGGAGTAGGGGCTTTTCGAAGACCCGCCAGTCTTTAAGGAGGGAGCCCCGTTATTTAACGACCCTAAAGGGTCTACTCCTGAAGAAAACGAGCCTAAAGGCTCTACTCCAGGTTCTGGGGAATACGTAGATCTATTTTTTCGTGTTTTCCTCGCCCATCCCTTCAGGTGGGCGAAGTCTCGCCCGCTGAAAGACGGGCGGAGTGCTTTCGTGGAAATCTTTGGCTGCAAAAGGGAGTTTATATGGCGGATTTTGAAGTGTTGAAAAAAGTGCTGCTGCGGCAGGGTGAGCCTGACAGGGTGCCGTTCTACGAGATCTTCGCTGACCCGGAGATAATGGAAGCTGTCACAGGCGAACCTTTGACCAAGCTTGACCGCAGGAACAAGGACGAGAAAGAGAGATACCTTAGGGGCGTGATAAAATTCTACCACGACCTGGGTTATGACTACGTCACTGGCAGGGCTGGGCGGTCAAGGGAAGTTTTTTCATACCCCAACCTTAAGGCGGATGACACCGCCGGGCTGCAGCGCGAGCAGAGGGAATGGCAGGACGAGCATCACGGCGTCATTTCGGATGCTAACAATATACAGGAATATCCCTGGCCGGCCGTGCAGCTTATGAGCTGGTATGAGCTGGAGTTCCTTAACAAGAACCTGCCTGACGGGATGAAGATCGTTTTCCTTGGCCCCGGGGGTATTTATGAGAACACGGTAAGGCTTATAGGTTTTGAAACAATGTGCTATAAGGTTTTTGAGGACCCCGGTTTCGTGGAAGAGATCGTAAAAAGGGTTACCACCTGTCTTTCGGACATATTCGCTCGCGCTTTGCAGTTCGAGAACGTCGGCGCGGTAGCTCTGGGGGATGATATGGGGTATAAGACCGGCACTATGATGAGCCCTGACGTGATGAAGAAATTTGTGCTCCCTTTCCAGAAAAGGCTTGCGGACATCGCGCACGCCCGCGGCGTGCCGTTCATCCTGCATTCCTGCGGGAACCTTAAAGAAATTATGGATAACCTGATAGATACCGTGCGGATAGACGCCAAGCATTCATACGAGGACGTGATACTTCCGGTCACCGAGGCGAAGAAGATCTACGGCAAGCGCATAGCGATACTGGGCGGCATTGACATGGATTTCCTGTGCAGGCACACGGAAGACGAAGTGCGCACGTATACGCGAAGCGTGCTTGAACAGTGCGCGCCCGGAGGCGGCTACGCCCTGGGCACAGGCAACTCGGTCGCCAACTACGTCCCGGTCAGGAACTACCTTGCTATGTTAGACGAAGGAAGAAAATTCGGTTAAAGGTTAAAAGTTGAAGGTTGAAAGTTAACAACAAGGTATTTATTTGAAATAAAATCCACGTTGTTGATTCATAATGCCCCTCGGGGCATAACTCATAATTCATAATTGAAGAGGTAAACATGAAGCCCAGAGTGTTCGTGGTCGGCCACTCGCACATTGACGCGGTGTGGCTGTGGGATAGAAAAGAAACCCTGGATATCTGCCGCAAGACCTTTTCGCAGGTGCTGGAAATAATAAAAAAATACCCCTGGTTTATTTATTCCCAGAGCACGGCGCAGTATTATGAGTGGATGGAAAAGGAATTCCCGGAACTGTTCAAAGAAATAAAAGAGAAAATAGAGAATGGAGCAATAGAACCGGTAGGCGGGATGTGGGTGGAGTCGGACTGTAACCTGCCGTCCTCTGAGTCCCTGGCGCGCCAGATATTATACGCGAAGCGGTATTTCCTTGAGAAATTCAACAAGGAAGTCCGGGTTGCCTGGCTTCCTGACACTTTCGGTTTCTGCCGCACCCTTCCCCAGATCTTCAAGAAAAGCGGCATTGATTATTTCCTGACGTCAAAGCTCGTGTGGCAGTCGTTCCACCCGTTCCCCCACTACGCGTTCTGGTGGAAATCACCTGACGGCACAAAGATACTCGGGATCCAGACAGTCGGGCTTTACAGCAACGACAATCCTGCCGGGATAAACCACCAGCTCGGGGTTATAAGGAACACGCACGGAATAGAAACTCTGATCTTTCTGTTCGGGAACGGGGACCACGGTGAAGGCCTTGTGCCGGACATGGTGGGAAACCTTGAAAAGTTCATCGGAGAGAACCCCGGGCTTGAAATAAAATGCTCAAGCGCCGAAGGATATTTTGAAGCCCTTTCCCAAGAAGTGAAAGAAAAGGATATACCTCTTGTGGACGACGAGCTGTACCTTAAGACCCACCAGGGCACGTTCACCACATTTTCCGAGATAAAGGAAAACAATCGCTTGGCCGAAGTATTGCTTGACTGCATTGAAAGGTTTTCTGTTATTTCCGGGGTCCCGTATCCGAAAAAGGAACTGGATGAGTTTTGGAAAACACTGCTTTTCAACCAGTTCCATGATTCACTTGCAGGCACATCCATCCCGAAGGTATACGACGATTCAAGAGCTGATTTTAAGGATATCTTTAATAAAGGGAAAAAATTGCTCAATGCCGCGCTTGAAAAAATTCCCGCGTGCGCGGGCAACCCTGCGGAGGGAAAGCCGTTTGCTGTTTTCAACCCGCTTTCCTGGAAAAGAACAGGCCCTGCGGCGATCGAGGCGAAAGACGCATCGGGGATAGTTGATAGTTCAGGCAAAAGCGTTTTGTCCCAGAAAATTAAAGAGGGCGGGAAGGAAAAACTTCTTTTCATGGCAAAAGATGTTCCCTCCCTGGGGTACAGCGGGTACAGAAAGATAAGCGCCGCGCCAAAAAACAAGGCAAGGCCATCGCTGTGGGCGGGAACCTGCTGTATCCAGAACAAATATTTCCACGTGTGCGTTGATTCTTCTTCCGGAAGGATAACAAAGATACTGAACAGAAAGGGCGGCAGGAATACGCTTTCGGGCAGGGGCATAGCGCTGCAGGTTTTTGAAGACAATTTCCCCGGTGAGCAGGAAACCGCCTGGAACATACACCTTGGCAGGATGAATGAGATGAAAATAGCAGGGAAACTGAGGGTTACGGAAAAAGGGCCTGTAAGGGCAAGCATAGAAGCGGACTACGTTTTCAGGGAAAAGGGCTCTCCTGATTCAAAAGCAACAATGCATATCTCGGTTTACGACAGCCTGCCTCTTGTTGAATTCGACCTTTCACTCGACTGGCATTCCAAATACAAGATGCTGAAAGTAGCTTTTCCGTTTTTTGCCCGGAACGACCGCACTGCATTCGAAATACCTTTCGGCTGCACAGAGCGCCTGGACCCTGATGCGCCGCAGGCAACCGTGGAACAAAGGGACAGGAAAGAGGTCCCGGGGCAAAGATGGGTGGACCACACAGACACCTCCGGCAAATTCGGCGCCTGCCTTGTCAATAACAACAGGTACGGTTTTGACGCGAAAAACAACGTTGTGAGGATGAGCGCGCTTCGCACGCCTTCTTATCCCGGATACAATCCCTGGAACCCGGCAGGCATAATAAAAGCAAATTCTGACCTGGGTACGCACAGGATATCGTTCGCGCTTTACCCGCACAAGGGCGGATGGAGGGAAATAAACGCGCCGCGCCTGGGGTACGAGTTCAACTACCCTTTGATGCCTGTGGTTGTCTCTGCCCGAAAGGGAACGCAGCCGGCATATTCTTTTGCCGGGATAAATAAAGAAAATATAATAATGTCTGCGCTTAAAAAAGCAGAGGACGGGAACGGCCTGGTTTTAAGGTTCTATGAAACAATGGGCAGGAAAACAACAGTTGAGATCAAATTCAGCGCGCCAGTCAAGAGCGCGTCTGAAACAGACATGATCGAAAGAGACCTGCGCACGCTCCGGGTAAAAGGCAACTCAGTTAAACTCAGTTTCAATCCGTATGAAATAAAAACAATTAAAATAACAGTGCTGAATATTTGATTGTCATTGCGAGGAACGGTAGTGACGAAGTCCCAAAGGGATCCCTTCGGGACAATCCGTCGTTGCGAGGTCCGATGGACTCCGAAGAGTCATACGGACTCCTTCGGAGAGCAAAGTGACGAAGCAATCCAATATGAGATTGCTTCGCCTGCCCGCCACGCTTTGCTCGCGGCTTCGGCTCGCAACGACGGATTGCCGCGCCCTGATATGACATCAGGGCTCGCAATGACTTTTAACCGGTGAATATGAAAATAATTGAGATTACTGATCTGAAACTGACGCCTGTTCAAGCATTTGAAAGGGTTTTTAAAGACAAACCCTATCCGTTCCTGCTGGAATCTGGAATGCCTAACCTTGAATACGGCAGGTATTCAATAATGGGCTCTGACCCCTTCCTGAAGTTTATCAGCAAAGGCAGAAGAATTGAGATAGTAAAGAACGGCAGAACCAGGCATCTTAAAGGTAATCCTTTTGATCTTCTCAAGGATTTATTACGCAGGCTCCCGCCCAAAGAGACGGGCGAGGTCTTCGAAAAGTCTGCGGCTGCCCTTAAGGATTGCAAGGCTAAAGCCTTGCCCTACGACGTACGATGTTACGATGTTACGACGCACGACGCACGACCGCCCTTCACCGGCGGCGCAGTCGGCTACTTCGCGTATGATCTGGGATGGCATGTTGAAAAACTGCCCAATATAGCCAAAGACGATATTAATTTACCGGATTGCTATTTATGTTTTTATAACCAGGGTATGGTTTTTGACAATTTCAAGAAAAAGGCTTATATCTTTGGGATAAATAGAGACTGGTTAACGTCAACCCAAAATAGAATTAAAGAAACTAATAAAGCAGATACCAAATCCCAAAAAGAGCTAAAAAGGCATATTAAAAGTGGTAGACTGACATCTAATTTTACCTATTCTGGCTATGTAAGGGCTATTAAGCGCGCAAAACACTATATTTCAATAGGAGATATATATCAGGCAAATTTATCTCAAAGGTTTATGTGCCATATTGATACACATCCATTTGAGCTGTTTAAAAGACTGCGCAACATAAACCCGGCTTGTTTTTCCGCGTATCTTGATTACGGAACCTTTAGTATTGTCAGTTCCTCGCCTGAGCTTTTCCTCAGAGTTCGGGACAGGGATGTCCAGACAAGGCCGATAAAGGGCACAAGGCCGCGGGGCAGAACTCCGGCTGAAGACAGGAAATTGGCAGATGAGCTTATGGCAAGCAGAAAAGACAGGGCTGAGCTTGTGATGATAGTTGATCTTGAGCGGAACGACCTTGGCAGGGTGTGCGATTACGGGACTGTGCGCGTGAAAGAACCAGTAAGGCTTGAAAAACTTCCCACAGTATTCCACACTGTTTCAACAGTGGAAGGCAAGCTTTATAAAGGAAAAGGCGTTGTGGACCTGCTCATGGCTGCTTTTCCCGGAGGGTCGATAACAGGCGCTCCCAAAATTAGGGCGATGGAGATCATAGAGGAGCTTGAGCCGACAAAAAGGAATGTTTACACCGGAGCGATCGGGTACCTGGGTTTCAACAACAGCGCTGACCTGAACATAGCGATACGCACTTTCGTGATAAAGGGAAGGAAGGCATATTTCCAGGCAGGCGGGGGCATTGTCGCTGATTCAGACCCAAGGAAGGAATACCGGGAGACGCTGGATAAGGCGCGCGCGCTGATAAAAGCAGTTAAAGGTTAAAAAGGTTAAAAGGGTTAAAAGTTGAAAGCCGAATCTGCTGAATGCTAAATGCTGAAGGCTGAAAGTTAAAACTTCGGAATCCATTAATATTCACTATCAAAGTATATTATATTTGACAAATTCTAAAATATATATATAATCTAATATAATTATATCATCAAGCTATTGAGCTTAGTATATAATCGCTGCAATCGGGTTTTTATCGCTGTAATCAAAAAATGTCATTTATGACATTTTTAAATAGAAGGGAGGACTTAGATGCATTCGGTAATTTTTTCAGCTGTGATCGGTTTTGCGGGGTTAATTTTCGTTCTGTACCTGTCACTCATGGTACTTAAGAAGGACCCGGGGTCAAAGGAGATGCAGGAGATCTCCGGCGCGATACGGGAAGGCGCAATGGCTTTCCTGTACAGGGAGTATAAGGCGATCGCTGTTTTTGTCGCGGTGCTTGTGGTGGTTTTATTTTTTGCCATAAATGTTTACACGGGCATAGCGTACTGCGTGGGAGCGCTCTGTTCCATCTCCGCCGGATACGTCGGTATGCAGATAGCGACCAAGGCGAACACCCGCACTGCCGAGGCGGCAAAGAAAGGTTTCAGCGAGGCAATGGGAGTTGCGTTCCCTGGCGGGGCGGTTATGGGGATGTCGGTTGTAAGCATCGGACTTTTCGCTATATCTGTTCTTTATCTTATTTTCTCGAAGATCGGGCTGGGTATGTCGCAGACAGTGAACATACTCGCGGGTTTCAGCATGGGCGCAAGTTCAGTCGCGCTCTTCGCGAGGGTCGGCGGCGGGATCTATACCAAGGCAGCTGACGTCGGGGCTGACCTTGTGGGCAAGGTCGAGAAGAACATACCTGAGGACGACCCCAGGAACGCTGCTGTCATAGCCGACCTTGTGGGCGATAATGTCGGGGACGTTGCGGGAATGGGCGCTGACCTTTACGAATCATACGTAGGCGCGATAATAAGCACGCTTGTCATAGCCGTCGCGACTCTCGCGCCGGAGATGCAGTTCAAGGGAGTGGCGCTCGCGCTTCTGCTTGCGGCAGGCGGGATACTTGCTTCTATTCTCGCGACCTTCTTCGTGAAATCAGGCACAAAAAATCCGCAGGCAGCTCTGCGCAACGGCACTATCGCAAGCGCGGTGGGATTCGCAATAGCCGCGTTCGTAGTGGTGAAATATTGGTACGGTTCGATGCCTGTGTTCTGGGCGATCTTCTCAGGCCTTGTCGCGGGCATGATCATCGGCTTTACCGCTGAGTTCTACACGTCCGGAAAATCCATTGAAAGGATCGCGGATGCCTCCAAGACAGGGGCCGCGACCGTGATAATCCAGGGCCTGGCAACAGGTATGATGAGCACGATCATACCGATGATCGTCATAGCTCTGGCGATAATCATTTCTTATATTTCCGCGGGAATTTTCGGCATAGCCATAAGCGCGGTGGGAATGCTCGCGATAGCAGGCATAACCGTTGCTGTGGACGCGTACGGCCCCATATCAGACAATTCAGGCGGCATCGCCGAGATGGCGCACCTGGGGCCTGAGGTGAGAAAAATAACGGATTCTTTGGACGCGGCGGGAAACACAACAGCCGCTATCGCGAAAGGGTTCGCGATAGGCTCAGCCGCTCTGACAGCGCTGGCGCTTTTCTTCGCGTACAACCAGGCGGCACAGATGACCGCGATAGACATTATGGATTCAAAGATCATCGCAGGCCTTTTCATCGGGGGCGTTATACCTTTCCTGTTCGCCGCGATGACAATGAAGGCAGTGGGAAGGTCCGCTTACAAAGTCGTTGAAGAGGTAAGGCGGCAGTTCAGGGAGATTCCCGGATTGATGGAAGGCACGGGCCGCGCCGAATACGCGAAATGCGTTGATATCACGACAGCGCACGCGCTCAGGGAAATGATCGTTCCGGGAATTCTTGCGGTGGCAATACCGATAGTTACCGGGATCCTGCTGGGCAAGGAAGCTCTGGGCGGGCTTCTCGCCGGTTCTCTTGTATCCGGGGTCCCGATAGCCATCATGATGGCGAACGCGGGCGGGGCGTGGGACAACGCGAAAAAATATATCGAAGGGGGATATCTGGGCGGCAAAGGCACGCCCAACCACGCGGCTGCGGTCATAGGCGATACTGTCGGTGACCCGTTCAAGGACACCGTTGCTCCGGCAATGAACATACTGCTCAAGCTGATGGCTGTTGTGTCTCTTGTTTTCGCGCCGCTTATCCTGAAGCTCAGCGCTGCCCTGAACCTTTTCCCGAAATAGCGCGCCGCGGCTTGCACGCAACAAAAGAGCGTGTCAGCGTATCAACGTGTCAACGTGTCAGAGTAACTGCAAGGATCTTATCGATTTTAACCAAGAAACCATTAATCCATTAATCCATTAATCAAATACTGCTCGCTATGGACTATGGTCTATGGACTATTGACTATATCAAAAAGGGGGTGTTTTATGGATTTAAAGACTTTTTTAAAGACCGCGTGTGAGAAGAAGGCGTCGGATATCCATTTCAGGGAGGGCAGCCCGCCCGCGATGCGCATTGACGGCAAGCTTGTGCTCGCGGAGGAACAGCCGATGGCGCATGAAGACCTTATGAAAATGGTGTCCGAGATACTCAAGGTTGACGAAGCGCACAAGGATATGTTTGATAAGTCGAGGGAAGTGGACGTGGGTTATACCGCTGAAGGCATAGGAAGGTTCCGCGTGAACTTCTGCCACCAGCAGGGCCATTTAAGCGTTGCGATGAGGCGGGTCATGAGCGCGGATGAGCTTGATTTTGAAAGCCTGAACCTGCCCCCGATACTCAAACAGCTTTCCCTGGATACCAGGGGATTCATCCTCATTACCGGGATAACGGGCAGCGGAAAGACAACCACGCTCGCAACTATGACCTGCCATATAAACCGCAACCGCGCCTGCCACATCGTGACCATTGAGGACCCCATAGAGATCGTCCACCCCCAGATGAAGGCTCTTGTCACCCAGAGGGAGGTCATCACGGACACGGACACCTACACTTCCGCGCTGAGGAATGTTGTCCGCCAGGACCCGGACGTGATCCTCATCGGTGAAATGCGCGACGCGGAAAGCGTGGGCAGCGCCCTTAAGATAGCCGAGGCAGGCCACCTGATCCTCAGCACGCTCCACACCACCAACGCCCCGGAGACCATAAACCGCATAATGAGTTTCTTCCCGCTTGAACAGGCTGATGAGGTGCGCTCAATGCTTGCGGGCACGCTTAAGGCGATCATTTCGCAGCGCCTGGTTCCCAGGGCTTCAGGTAATGGCCGGGTTCCCGCTGTGGAGATCCTCATAAACACCGCAAGGGCGAGGGACATCATACGTTCGGGCGAGATAGACAAGATCCTGCAGGTTATCGAGGAGGGCACAGGCTACGGGATGCAGACGTTCGACCAGTCACTCATGGACCTGTTCAAGAGCGAAGTCATTACACTGGAAACCGCGCTCTCATACGCAACGAGCCCCAACGACCTGCGCCTGAATTTACAGAAGCAAGGATTAATTTAATATTGATTACAGTGATTATGACTGAGATTACAGTGATTATTTAAAGTGATTTTATATCAGGAACTGCTAATCTTCAAATAATCACCGTAATCATTATTTAAAATCACCGTAATCCCAGAGGTGTAATGGGAAAGATAATATGCGTTACCAACCAGAAAGGCGGAGTGGGCAAGACCACTACTGCGGTCAATCTCTCCGCCTGCCTTGCCGCGGGAGCCGAGAACCAGCCGCCTAAAAAAG
This sequence comes from Candidatus Desantisbacteria bacterium CG1_02_49_89, assembly GCA_001871075.1. Taxonomy (GTDB): domain Bacteria; phylum Desantisbacteria; class UBA1551; order UBA1551; family UBA1551; genus UBA1551. Next base: position 25,500 of record MNUP01000059.1, on the reverse strand, counting down.
TTCTGCTTGTGGACATAGACCCGCAGGCGAACGCGACCGGCGGCCTTGGCATTGACAAGACCACCCTCGTGGAAACCGTTTACGAAGTTCTTATCGCGGGCCACCCGGTAGACGCCGCGATCGTTAAATATCCCCTTATCCAGGGACTTGATATCCTTCCTTCCGGCATACAGCTTGCAGGCGCGAATATAGACCTTGTCGGGCTTGATGAAAGAGAGGTAAGGCTCAAAAAAAGCCTGCTGCCCCTGAAAGAAAGGTATGATTTCATAATCGTGGACTGCCCGCCTTCCCTGGGCCTGCTCACCCTGAACGGGCTTGTCACGGCAGACTCAGCCCTGATACCGGTGCAGTGCGAATACTACGCGCTGGAAGGCCTGAGCCAGCTGCTGCAGACGGTCAATCTTGTCAGGGGAGGGCTCAACCCTTCGCTTGAGATAGAGGGATTTTTGCTTACGATGCACAGCGCGCGCACCAGGCTTTCCTTCGAGGTGATAGAGGAAGTAAGGGGTTATTTCAAAGAGAAGGTTTACGATACGATAGTGCCGCGCAACGTGCGCTTAAGCGAATCCCCCAGTTACGGCAAGCCGGTGATATCCTATGACCGCTCAAGCGCCGGGGCAAAGGCTTACTCGGAGTTTACCCGTGAATTTTTACAAAAACAGTCATAACTACATTTAACCACGGATTAACACGGATTAGCACAGATTTTACATTCAGCTTTCAGCACTTTCAGGCATTCAGCAGATTTAACCAGCAACCAGTAACGAGTAACCAGCAACGTTTTTTCAGGAGTGGTGATGCCGACGATCAAGCCGTTTAAAGCGCTGATGTACAATCCGGCGAAGTTCAGGGACCTTTCGAAGGTCCTTGCACCGCCATACGACGTGATCTCCCCCAAAGACCAGGAGGATCTTTACAGGCGCTCCCCCCGCAATATCACCCGTATAATACTTGGGAAAACAAAACCCGGGGATTCTTCAAGGGATAACAAATACACCCGCGCGCTTAGATCTTTCAGGAACTGGATAAAGGAAGGCGTTCTCGTGAGTGACCGAAGGTCCCCGGCGATATACGTCTGCACTCAGGAATGCGGCGGCGAGAAAAGGACGGGTTTTGTCGCCGCTCTGCGCGTGGAGGAATACGGCCGCGGCATCTTCCCCCACGAGGACACGTTCCTTAGCCACCGCGTGGACAGGCTCAGCCTGCTACGGCTCTGCAGGGCGAACTTCAATCCGATCTTTTTCCTTTATTCTCCGGGAAGCAGCGCTCTCGAGAAGATATTTAAAAAAACCGTTGCGCGCCAGCCTCTTGAATCGCTTGAGTTCCAGGGGGTGAAGAGCAGGGTGTGGAGAGTGGCGGACCCGGGATCTGTCAGCGTTTTCGTCAGAGAAATGAAAAAGAAAAAGGTGTTCATTGCGGACGGCCACCACCGCTACGACGTAGCCCTGAAATACAGCAGGGAGGCAAAAGGCGCCGGGTATACTATGGGTCTTTTCGTTTCCATGGAAGACAAGGGCCTGAAAATACTTCCCACGCACCGCGCCATAAAAACCGCTGTCCGGCTCAGTTCTCCGGAATTCCTTAAGTTGGTCAATAGATATTTCAGGGTTACCAGATTCGGTTCGCCGGGCAGGATGATCGCTTGCCTTAAACCGGGGTTCTATGGGTTCGGGATGTACGCGGGCGGAAACATCTTCGAGCTGCTTGAGGCCAGGGATATCCGCCAGGTCGAAAGGCTGTTCCACGGCGATGTCCCGCCGTGCTGGAGGCGCCTGAACATGGTCATACTGCATCACTTCTTCCTGCATAACATACTTAAGCTTGGAGAGGTGCCCGGCGAGAACATAAAATACGTCACGGATGAAGCCGAGGCGAAGAAGCTTGTGGACACCGGCGGGTACAGCGCGGTGTTCTTCCTGAATTCCATAAAGCCGGAAACCGTGCGCGAGATAGCGCTCAGCGGCGAGAAAATGCCCCACAAGGCAACGTATTTCTATCCCAAGCCGCTGTCAGGGCTTATCATATACAAGTTTCCATAGTTTTCAAAGTTTACAGAGTTTACAGAGTATATGTAGCGGCGCGACGTTCCGTCATGCAAATTCCGTAGTCGCTTCAATGTTTTTTCGTGCTTTCGTGACACTTTCGTGTTTTCGTGGAAATCTTTACATTTTGACTTTTGCATTGTATTTAAAGGATGCCGCATGCCCCGTCCCCGCGCAAGAAAACACATACGGTTCCGCTACGTTCTTCTGATAGCAGGCATTGCCCTGGCGGTTTTTTTTATCATCAGGTTTGTTTATTCGGGCAAATACCTCCGGGAGGGCCTGCGGCTCTACGAAGAGAAGGATGCCGAGCAGGCGCTTGACAGGCTGGAAAAAGCAGCGCGTCTCAATCCCTGGTCATCCGAGGCTTTCGCGAAGCTCAGTTTTTTATACCTCCAGAAGGGGTGGTTTGCCAAGGCGGCTGAATTCGCCGAGAAAGCGATAGCGCTGAAACCTGAGTCTGAGGACGCGATCGCGGCTTTGGGAGAATCCTCGTTCCATCTGGCGAGGTCCGAGGAGTCCAAGAACAATTACCCCGAAGCGTACCGGCTTTACAGGAAGGGCGCTGAAGCCTGCAGGAAGGCGCTTGCCATCTCGCCCTCCGCGGATACGATAAAATACCTCAGCACCGCGTACCTTTACCTGGGCGAATACGACGAGGGCATCGTTTATTTCGGTGAAAAACTGCCGGACAATAATGACGCGGCAAAGGAAAGGACGAAACTGCTCGAGATCAAAAAGCGGTTTATCGCGGGCGGCGGCCCTTCCGGCATAGTGGACCCCGACACGGACGGCCCGCTCCCAGCCGGCGGTGAGCTCGCGGTCGCCGGCCACCCGATCTTTAAATTCTCCGGCAGTGACACCGAGATGTTCCAGAACGGCGTGTTCTATTCGGACCTTGACAAGGACGGAAGCACGGAGCTCGTCCTGATATACAAGATACCTTCTGCGTCAGCATCAGCGTCTGGTCCGAAGAGCTGTTTTGTTTCCGTGTTCAAGCGCAGCGCCGGCAGGTGGGAGGTGCGCTGGAATACGCGGCTCAGCGGCTCGGATATCGGGTATTTCACGGTCGAGAACATAAATAACGACACCTGGCCGGACATAGCCGTTGAAAGCATTTATGATTTTAAGAGCGGGGCGGTCCTTAACATTTATTCCTGGAACGGCTCCTCGTATAAGACGCTGCAGCAGATCGGCCCTACCTGGGGCACGACCCTGCAGGACCTGGACGGCGACGGCGCGATGGAAATAGTGATCCTTGACAGGAAAAAGAACGAATACAGTTCGATCACGTATAAATGGGACGGCGCGAAGTACGCGAGGCTGCCCGACCAATGAAATGCAGTCAACAAGCTTACAAGACTGCAAGTTTACATAGTTTATAAAGTTTACACAGTTTTCAGAGTTTGAAATCCGCGGTCAATTATTTATCGCCGTAATCATTTTTAAATAATCACTGTAATCATCTTTTAAAATCACCGTAATCATACAAAGGAGAATTCATGGAACCGAAAAAGAAGCTTGGAAGGGGGCTGGGGGCGCTTATACCCCCTGCGGCAGTGGCGCCGCCCGCGCTTAAAGAGGGCATTGCCCAGATAGAAGTCGAAAAGATCCGCGCGAATCCATTCCAGCCCCGCAAAGAATTCAAGCCGGAAAGGCTTGCCGAACTCGTGAGTTCAATAAGGGAAAAAGGCATCCTTGAGCCGCTTATACTGCGCAGGCGCGGCGATTCCTACGAGATCATAACCGGGGAAAGGCGGTTCCGCGCCGCGAAGGAAGTGGGGTTAAAAGCGGTCCCGGCGATAACGCGGGAGGCGTCCGATAACGAAATGCTCGAGATAGCGCTCATAGAAAACCTACAGCGCGAAGACCTTAACGCGCTTGAAAAAGCCGAGGGCTACAGGATACTTATCGAAAGATTTTTCTTAACGCAGGAAGACCTGGCAAAAAAGATTGGGATGGACAGGGCTACGGTCGCGAATACCCTGCGCCTGCTCGGCCTGCCCCAGGAAATAAGGGACCTTATTTCGGAGGACAAGCTTTCCGAGGGGCACGGCAGGGCGCTGCTTTCAGCCGAGGATCCCGTGCTGCAGATAGCGCTGGCGCGGAAGGCTGTTAAAAGCGAGCTGTCGGTGCGCAGGACGGAAGCGCTGGTCAGCAAGCTCAAAGCTCAAGGCTCAAAGGTCAAAGCCGGAAAAGACGTTAATGTCGCCGAACTGGAGAATGAGCTGCAGGAACTGCTGGGCACAAGGGTAAGGATTTCGCACCGCGGTAAAAAAGGCAGGATCGAGATCGAATATTATTCCGAGGAAGAGTTCCAGCGCCTGCTTGAGAAATTTCGTCAGTTTTCGCCTGGTTGATTACGGTGTTAAAGCGTAGGGCAAACCTTTAGGTTTGCGAATATTTGCATGCAATAGCGGGAGGGAGAATGAAAAAAGCGATTATTTTATCGCAGATACTGGCAATTATAGCTTCGGCAGGGATCGCGGGGGCAGCTGACAAGACCGTGTTTATAGCGGCCAAGAAAAGCGAGTTCAAGGACGCGGTAATTTCGAAGGTCAAGACCGAACTCGAAAAAGACAAGAACACGGTCAAGCTTTTTGAGATGAATAAAGCCCTGAAGGAACCGGTTGATAGTTATGGCGCTGTGATCATTGTCAATACCTGCATGGCGTGGCAGGTTGAAGGAAAAGTCAAGAAGTTCCTGAAAAAACTCAGCGATACCGACAAGAAAAAAGTCATCCTGTTCACGACCGTGGGTGGAGAGGACTGGGCGCCCAAAGGAACCGGGGTTGACTGCGTCACATCCGCTTCAAAATAGCGAAAGCTGACACCATAGCTCTTGTGATCATCGCCAAGACCAAGTCGATACTCGCGAAATAGAGAAGGGATCCAAGATAATACATTATAAGATAGTTAATATTATTGCGACGGACGATGCACGATGAACGAAGTTCACGATGCACGAGCATTATACATCCATATTCCTTTTTGCAGGAGCAAATGCCCTTACTGCAGTTTTTACAGCATAGCAGACGGGGAAGGCCTTACAGCTTCATATGTAGAAGCCCTGCTTAAACAGATCGAAAATCTGAGTGACAGATTTTCGACCATATACATCGGCGGGGGCACCCCCACTGTTCTGAGCCTGGGCCAGCTGAAAAAATTGCTGGGAAGCCTTAAAAAATACGTCGGCAGATCCGTTGAGTTCACCGTTGAGGCGAACCCTGAAAGCCTGACCGCGGACAAAATAAAGCTGTTCCTGGATTCCGGGGTAAACCGCATAAGCATCGGGGTGCAGTCCCTCAGCGACGGCAGGCTTGCGCAGCTTGGCAGGATCCACGATTCGAAAACCGCGGTGAACGCGGTCATGCTATCCCGTAAGAACGGTTTCAGGAACATAAACATTGATCTGATCGCGGGGCTTCTCGAGGACCATCCGGATTCCATGAAAGCCGAAGTCGAGGAGGCGGCCGGGCTACCCGTAACCCATATTTCATTTTACATCCTTTCATACGAAAAAGGCACTCCGTTTTACAGGAAACTCAAACGCGGAGAGATAAAACCCGCCGCGGACGAGATCGTTTCCTATATATACACGGAAGTCGCGGATTTCCTGGGCTCCAGAGGCTTCGGGCATTATGAGGTTTCCAATTTTGCCAAAAAGGGATTTGAAAGCAGGCACAACCTGAATTACTGGGCAAACGGTCCTTACACCGGCCTGGGCTCGTCCGCCTGTTCCTACGCGGGCGGGGTCCGTTCAGGTAATATCGCTGATATCGGGAGGTACATCGCTGATATCAATACCGGCAAAAGCCCGGTTTCGTTCAGAGAAAAACTCTCCCCGAAAAGAAGCGCCGGCGAAACTGCCGCGTTCAAGGTCAGGACCGCTGAGGGCATAGATTACGGCTGGTTCAAAAAAAAGACCGGTTTCAACCTGCCTGATAAAGCGGAAGCAATAGGCAAGCTTGTTACAGAAGGTCTTATAAAGTTCAAAAAGAAGGGCGGCGCCAGGACAGGCATCTGCCTTACAAAAAAAGGATTTCTGTTCTGCGACATTGTTTCCAGAGAATTGCTTTAATTCGTAACCTCGTAATCCCTATAGCCCCGATAAAACCGGGGCTTAACACAGGGACCTACGAGTCAGAGCCCCGCCAGCTCCTAAGGAGTTCAACGGCGGGACCTACGAATCAGAACGGGGCTAATGATTCTCCGGCTGGGTCGATGGCTCTCCGGACATAGTAACATCGGCTTAATTTTAACGAACAACGATGTTACGATGCACGATGTTACGTTATTCAAAAATATGGAACGAGAAATATTTGAACAACTCCTGGTGGAAGCGCTGAAAGAACTGCCCGGCAAATACCGCCGCAAAATGGATAACGTTGAGATCGTCGTGGAGGACAGGCCTTCCCCCGAGCTTCTTGAAGAGCGAAAGATCAGGCCCGGCGGGCTTTTGCTGGGCCTGTACCAGGGAGTGCCTGCCACAAAGCGCGGATTTTTTTATACAAACGTTCTGCCGGACAAAATAACGGTTTTCCGGGAAAACATCGAAAAGAGCGCAGGTGCTGAAGAGAACGTGAAGGAAACGCTGAAGAAAGTACTCATCCACGAGATAGGCCATCACTTCGGGCTTGGCGAGAAAGACATGTAGCGGTCAGCTGACCGCTGCATATGGCACATTGCACATAGCGTATAGCTTGAGACGGTTTCAAGTTTCCCGCTCCGATGACCATCGGAGCGAGGCTCGATCCGAAAAATGCGGGCGGCAGGTTTCAAACTGGTTTCTGTTATTACACCGTAATCTCTTTAATAATCACCGTAATCATCAGTTAAAAATCACCGTAATCAGGAATTTACAATGAAACCAAGAACAGAAATAAGGATCCACAACAACGGCCCCGCGATCTTCGTGGACGGCAGGCAGCAGGTCCCCCTTGCTTTCTGGAGGGGCCCTGACCACGACTACAAATTCCTTGAGGATTTCGCGAAGGCAGGCGTGCGCATTGTTTTTTTCACGGTTGACCTGAAATACTGGAAAGGCCCCGGGGAATATGATTTTTCCGGGCTTGACGAAATATTTTCAAAAACCGTAAAGGCATGCCCGCAGGTCTTGATGATCCCGCGGATGTTCCTTATGCCCCCGAGATGGTGGGTTGACTCAAATCCTTCGGAGCTGCGCATGCGCGAGGACCTTTCGGCCTACCAGGGCAGCCCGGATGAATACCTGCGCGGCCAGCTGCTTCCGTCCATCGCCTCGGAGAAATGGCGGAAAGATACGCTTGATTTCCTTGACGCCTATATTTCGCACTGCGAGCAGGGTCCTTTCGCCGAACACATTATCGGCTACCACCTGTCCAGCGAGCAGAGCGAGGAATGGTTCTACTGGGGCGGCCCGGAGATCGATTACAACCCCGCGAATGAAGCTTCGTTCAGGCAGTGGCTCGGTAAGAAATACGGAACAGACGAAGCCCTGCAGGACTCCTGGCGCAACCACGCCGTTTTCCTGAACAGCGCGAAAATCCCTTCCGTGAAGAGCAGGAGGAGCCCCGCGGCCGGTGAGTTCTTCTCTCCTGAAACCCAGAAGGACGTTATAGATTTCTACGGGTACCACCACTGGAAGATAGTGGATACCATCCGCTGTTTCGCGGCGCTTGTCAAGGAAAAAACCGGCAGGCGCGCGCTCGTAAGCGTTTTCTACGGCTACCAGCTGCAGTCGATCCCACGCGGCCAGCTTGATTCTGGCCATTACGCGCTGGGCGAGCTGCTCCGGTCAAAGGACATTGACATGCTCTCAAGCCCCACCTGCTACACCGGAAGGGAGCTGGGAACGGGATACAGCTATTTCATGTCGCTTGCCGGGTCCGTAAAACTGCACGGGAAGCTGTGGTTCGATGAGAATGACATCCGCACGCACATAAACGTTCCGGGGAACGATGGTTACGGCAAAACGAAAACCCTTGAAGAAACGATCTCGATGCAATGGAGAGAATTCGGCAACGCGGTCTGCAACAGCGTGGCTTCCTGGTGGATGGACCAGTCAGGCGGCTGGTATAACGATCCCTGCCTGCTTGAAGAAATCGGCAGGATCTTCGCAGCCGGCCGGCAGGCGCTTGAATGCGATATGTCGGGTTCAGCGGAGATCGCCGTGGTCATCGACGAGAGATCCCAGCACCTGCGCGGGCCCCAGGCGAAATTCCAGTCATGGCACAACATAGTTGACATCGGCCATATCGGCGCCCCGGTGGATTTCATCCTGCTCGAGGATATACCACTCGCAAGGCCTTACAAGGTCTATTTCTTCAAATTCTGTTACAGGCTGAACGCGGGGATAATGAAGATGCTTGAAAGAATAGTGAAAACGGATGACAGGTGGGCTGTGTGGTTGGAACAATCCTGTTTCTTCGACGAGGACGCCCGCACCGTGACCCACGAGAACGCGGAGGCGGCCACGGGCTTCAGCCTTACCCGCGCGCTGCAGGCCGTGAACGAGGACGCGGACCTGAGCTCCAGGGTCGGAAAACCCGCAAAGAAACTTGATAAATGGACAAGCGTTTATCTTAAGGACCAGCCGTCCGCGGATGACCTGCGTACCATATGCAGGGAAGCAGGCGTTCATTTATACCTTGAAACCGGAGACGTTGTTTACGCGAACAGGTCCTTCCTGTGCGTTCACGCCAACGGCGGCGGCGAGAAGAAAATAAAGCTTCCGGTAAAAGCGGATGTTTTTGACCTTATCAGCCAGAAAGAGATCGGCAAGGCCCTGCAGGAGTTCACGGTCACAATGAAACCCCTTTCCACCGTAGTTTTTCTTTTAAAATAGTCTTGATGTTTCTGATAATGCTATGGTCTGTTTTAAAAAGGAGGCATTATGCGCAACACGGTCATTATTGCAGTGGCGCTGGCGTCAATACTGGCGCTGGGGTTCGGGGCAGGCAGGGGATTCTGCGCCGGCGAGGTGCCCAAGGATATCCTGGACGAGGTGAAAAATCCCAAAGACCTCCCGAAGGGAACTTATGCAAAGATCGAGGTCTATGAGGGCGAGGCGCTGCAGCACCAGGAGAACCGGGGCAAGGAAGAGAAGGACGACCAGGCAGGGAATAAGATAGCCTGGGTCGCGAGGGTTGACGACAATGAGGCGGGGCACACGATATTCGGCCCGTATATCGAGATAGACGAGGGGAAATACGTCGCGTTCTTCCGCGTAAAAATGCTTGAAGACGCCGGCGAAGATGTTGTGGTAACCCTGGACGCCTGCGTTGAATACGGCCAGAGCGTGCTTGACCAGAAAGAAGTTATTGGCGCAGACCTGAAGAAAGGCAAATACGCGCAGGTCCCGCTTGTTTTTGATTATCCGGGCGGACAACTTGAGACCCGCGTGTTCTGGCCAGCGGGATACGCGGTCGCGATAGATTCTATCACGCTGTTCCGTGTTAAATAATTTAGTCCACGGTCCACAGTCGACAGCCCACTGTAAATACTGTTAAAGGTTAAAGTGGTTAAAGAGGTTAAAAGGTTAAAGAGAAAATTCGTGCAATTCGTCGTTTATCGACGTAACTCACAAAGAATGTTGCGAAGCAAACAATTCGTGGTTAAACAATATTTGTTCTGTAGTTAAGAAGGAGGGTGAATGAAAAAGCCATTTGTGGTTGTTTTAACCTGTTTGGCGGTTGCGGCGGTTTTCTGCGCGCTGACCGCATTGTGCCAGGTAAAAACAAAAAAAGCCGTGCAAGGAGAAGGAGGGAATGTGATACCGGATAAGCCTGTTATGGTAATGGAAACGAACCGCGGCACGATAGAACTTGAACTTTTTCCAAAGGTCGCTCCGAAAGCTGTGGAGAATCTTATCAACCTCGGGGAGAAGGGTTATTACGACGGCCTGATCTTCCACCGCGTGATGAAGGGGTTCATGATCCAGGGCGGCGACCCGACCGGCACCGGCAGGGGCGGCCAGTCCATCTGGGGAACTCCGTTTAAGGACGAGTGCATTAAGGAGCTTACGTTCGATGGCCCCGGCTTATTGGCAATGGCGAATGCCGGCCCAAACACGAACGGAAGCCAATTCTTTATTACCACTGTCCCCACTCCGTGGCTGAACGGTTTGCACACGATATTCGGAAAGGTCATAAAAGGCTATGATGTGGTACAAACCATCGAATGCTGCAAGACGGGTCCCGGTAACCGCCCCGTGGAAGCGCAGAAAATAATAAAGCTGCGCCTTAAGAAATCTTCAGGCGGCGCGGTTGAAGTCCCGTCCGTCACTAAGTAACTGACAATTATGAATTATGAATGATGAGTTATGAGTCAAAAGCATGGAATTTCATATAAATTAATACCTTGTTGTTAATTCATAACTCATAAATCATAACTCATAATTTTCTTTAAGGAGAACAATGGAGTGCAGGCAGGCAAAATATTTATTGAGCAGGAGCATCGAGAACGACCTGAAACCAGAAGAAGCGCTTGAGCTTGAAGAACACCTTCAGGTTTGCAGGAACTGCGCGAAAGACCTCAAGCTCCTGCGCAAGCTTATCTCGATGGCAGACGTTGCAGAGGGCAGGGAGCCGGCACGCGTAGCCATGGAGGTCAGGCAGCGCCTTGACAGGAAGACATGGCAGCAGAACGCGCAGGAATTCCTGCGCAGGATACAGTCCCTGCAGACAATAACCAAGATAGCGGTTCTTGGAGCCGGGATATTTTTCGCGGTATATTTTCTTGTGATCTACTGGCCCGACCGAAAAGTCATCGTGGAAGAGCCGGCCGAAACTGAACCCGCTGAGATATCCGAGCTTGAGTCTGAGCCGGCCGAGGACGTTCCGCCTTCGGAGGTCCAGCGGGAGCGTAAAGGATCAGGAAAAAGTCCGGCTTCGAAAAAGAAGGCAGCGGCAAAGAAAGAGCCGGAAGAGCGCCAGCCCACGACTGAGGATGTCCTCGCGTTCCTGGACAGCAGGATAGCGGAGGCTGAGGACAGGCAGATAATAAAGAAACCGTTCACCGACGCCACGAAGATCGCTGCAAAGATGAAAAAAGAGAAAAGCGGATCAGTGGACGCGCGCGCTTTACGCGAAGAGCTTCTGCCCCTGCCGGCAAACCAGAAAACAGAACCCGCGGAGAAGCTGGTGCTTGTTGTGGACAGCGTTGAGGATTCCCAGCGCAGGATATTTGAGATAATGAACGACATGAAAGGAGAGGTTATAAAAGCCGGCAGCGATAACATCGTGCTCTATATTTCGTCTGACAGGTACCCGGAATTCATCGAAAGAGCGGAGAAGGAAATGGGCGGTTTTGTAAGGCCCGCGGCCGGCGAATACACCGAGGAGGTTCCCAGGAAACCGGACATGGTCCCCCTTAACATCCAGTTTATCCCCATCCCCTGATTCTCGTAACATCGTTCATCGTGCATCGTTTTAATCTTAAAGTAGCGGCACGATTTATCGTGCAGTTATAATGGCTTAATTTGTCAGGACCGATTTCTGACTTAATCTCAATCTTAATCTGCAGTTGGCCAGAGGAAAAAATGCGAGGCGCAGGCGGTCCACTTATGGGCGGTCACGGAGGTCCGGGCCGCGGCCCCGGGGGTCCGGGCGGCAGGGGCGGTTTCGGCAGGTTCGCCGTTGATGATATTCCCGAAGCCAAGCTCAACTACAGGCGCCTGCTGAATTACCTCAAACCCTATGTGTGGCAGGTAACGGTCTCGCTCTGCATTTCCGCGTTCGTCACCCTCATCGGTCTTATCCCTCCTAAGCTCATCGGGATAATCCTCGACCGGGTCATAACCAAGCACCAGCTGCAGAATTTCTATTCCCTGATAATTTACCTGGCCGTGATCTATGTTGTGTCCAACGTCCTGGGCGGGCTCAAGGGCTATATAATGGGAAGGCTCAGCCAGAAGATCATTTATGATATGTGGCAGGACCTCTACCGCAGCCTCCAGCGGCTATCCTTCAGTTTTTATGACAACGCCCAGACAGGGAACCTGATGTCCCGTATCACGAACGACGTCGGCGCTGTTGAGCGCGTCATAGTTGACGGCGTTGACGTGGCGATAATGGCGGTCCTCACGTTCGTCGGCATCACGTTCGTCCTGTTCTTCACGAACTGGAAGCTCGCGCTCATCGCCATCGTCCCGATCCCGGTGCTTGCAGTCCTCATCTTCGCGGTCACTATCATCGCGCACAAGATCTACCAGCAGGTGCGAAAAAAAATGGGCGAAATAAGCGCGCTCTTGCAGGACAGCCTCTCCGGTATCCGCGAAATAAAGAGCTTCGGAAGGGAAGAATACGAGGTCGGAAGGCTTTCAGAAAAAAGCACCGATTACCTGCAGACAAATCTCCAGGCGATAAAGATCTGGTCCATATTCTCTCCCGCGATCGTCACCACAACTTCCATCGGCACTGTGCTGGTCCTGCTTTTCGGCGGCAAGATGGCGATAACGGACGGCTCGATGACCGCCGGCCAGATCGTGTCCTTCCTTTTTTACCTAGGGCTTTTCTACCAGCCAATACACCAGCTTAACCAGGTCAACCATATGCTCCAGCATGCCCGCGCCGCGAGCGAGCGCATATTCGAGGTCATAGACGCGGTCCCCGAGGTCCAGGAGGCGCCGGGCGCGCTGAGCCTTCCGAGGCCGATAAAGGGCGAAGTTGTATTCCACAAAGTAAGGTTTGAATATAAAAAGGGCGTTGAGGTCCTGCACGGCGTGGATTTCGAGGCGCGCCAGAGTGAAATTATCGCTCTTGTCGGCCCTACCGGTGCCGGCAAGACCACCATCGTAAGCCTGATACCCAGGTTCTACGATTCGCAGGAAGGAATGATATCCATAGACGGCATAGACGTTAAAAAACTGAAACTCAAGGATCTGCGCGAGAATATCGGCATCGTTATGCAGGAACCGTTTTTATTCAACGGCACTGTCCGGGAGAATATCGCCTACGGCAAGCTTGGCGCGACCCTTGATGAGATCATAGAAGTCGCTAAGCTCGCGAATTGCCACGAATTCATTATGGGCCTGGCTGACGGATACGAACACCAGATAGGCGAGCGCGGCATACGGCTTTCAGTGGGGGAGAAACAGCGCGTCGCGATCGCCCGGGCGCTCCTGAAAAATCCGCCCATACTTATCCTTGACGAAGCGACTTCTTCGGTGGATAACCGCACGGAGGCGCTCATCCAGCAGGCGATAGACCACCTCCTGCGCAAGCGCACGTCTTTCGTTATCGCGCACCGGCTGTCGACAGTGCTAAATGCGAACAAGATACTTGTTGTCCAGGAAGGAAAAATAGTTGAAACCGGCACCCACTCCGAACTTCTTTCCCTGAACGGCGTGTATGCCGATCTGTATAATACCCAGTGGCGGCACCTCGAACATCCGGCGGCGCAATGAGCAAATGGCGTATAGCGTATGGCATAAGATAGAGTTAGAGAGTCATAGAATCAAAGTAGAAACAGTGTTAACCTGTGTTAACCTGTGGTTTCAAATGTAGTTTACAGAGTTTACACAGTTTACAAGTTTACAAGTAAAAATCCGTGTTAATCCGTGGTTAAATATTATTCTCTGTTGACTCTGTGGTTAAGGTTTAGGTTTTTATGAGTGAAGAAAGTTTTTATAACGTTGTTCTCGGAAGCCAGGATGCCTTTGACCTTCAAAAGCTGGCGGACGCCCTGAGCCGGGCTTCAGGCATGGTGCGCCTTGACGCGCTCAGCCATATCAGGTCGCACTGGGGGATCCTGTACAGGACAAAGGAAATGGAAAAGGCGCAGGACCTGCGGCAGAAACTGGAACAGGAAGGCGTGGAAACTTTTATACTTGATAATATGCAGTTAAAAGCAATTCTCCCGCCGAAATTATTAAAAAAAGTTATTCCAAAACCGGAAGGTTTGGTTTTGGAAGAAAATGAGCGGGAAAAAATTCTGCCCTGGGATAATTTTATTTTAATTTGCTCCGGCCAGGTTGAAGAAAGTATAATGGTTAAGAAAAAATCATCTGCCGATGAAGGCGCTGCAAGAAAAATTGCATCGCTTGCAGTTTTTCTTACAACCGGCATACCTGTCTCTGCTAAAAACACTAAACCGGAGGAAGAGGTTAAAAAAGAGACCAGCTCTAATTATTATCTTGATATTATTGCCAAAGAAAATGCTGAAAGCCTATCAATTTCCGGGTATTCTTTTGATTATTCGTATCTTGGGAACAGGAAACAGTATAATATTTTCGCCAATTTTTCAAATCTTGTTAAGGACACGGCAGGTTTTCTTCCAAACGCAGTCAGGAACCGCGGGGTGCGCTCGCTTGAGCAGGGCGGTGGTACATTCAGGGATTTCAGATACAGGAGCATTGAGGAATATGAAGCCGAGAAATTGTGGCTCCTTCAGCTGCTGAAAAAATAAAAAGGAGGGCTGAATGCCCCCCTTTTTTTTATTTGTCCGGTCTTGCATGTCATTGCGAACGCAGTGAAGCAATCTAGCGTTCAGATTGCCGCGGCCGCCCAGGGCGACCTCGCAATGACAAAGAAACTATTTCCCAGGGCCTTACTTCAAGCTTTAAAGTTTTACCATGTTTAAGAATGGTAATAATTTTTCCCTGCAAATCAATTTTCACAGCCTTCTTTGCAGTAAAAGGAAGCTTTATCCTTGCTTTTGTTTTTCTCCCCCCAGTTTCGTAAAACCGCAGTATGAAGTTTTTCCCTTCCCTGTAAAATCCGGTCATAATAAGGTTTGAAGGTTCAAGCGACAGGAAGGAACCCGCCGGTTCCTGCGGCGGGCACCTTGTAGATCCTTCCGCTGCTATAATTCCGGGTTTCCTTGCAAACGCCTGTGAGACCCGGGCGATGTGCGCGGACCTCCAGTCACCTTTATGGAAAATAAGGCGGGACGCGAACCTGTGCGTTCCTTCTGCCCGCATTGCCTTGTTCACGAACCTTTCCCATCCCTCAAGCTTTGTCACGCTGTTTATGAGAATATTTCCGATACTGTCCCCGCCAGGCAGAAAATAGTAATGCGACGCGTCATAATTCAGGTATGAAACGCTTCCTTCGCCGTCACTCTGGCTTATGAAGGACTTCGCGTAAAACAGGCCTTTCCTCTGCCTTTCAATATTTTCCCAGCAGCTCTCGCCCTCTGCGAGGAACGGCTCTTTTTCAATATCCTTCTCTTCAACAGCAAAAGGCGTGTCCCCGAAGATCTTCCCTTTGAACAGGAGCGGGAACTCAAGCGCCAGGAATCCGTCTTCAGCGCCCCATTTTACCTCAACGTTGATGTCAATGACCGGTTTATCCTTATAAACCGTGATCTCTCTTGTAACGGGGTGCGGCCCCGCAGAACCTTCTGACCTGTAAACCGAAAAAAGGTCCCCATCCGCGGTAGTTTTTGCGATGCCCCATTTCACCCGCTCAACGGAAGTTATTGGCCCGGCGTGCAGGGCGCCTTTTGCCGTGTCCACCCGGTACAGTTTCAGGTCCGCGAAACTGCTATCACTTTCCGCTCTGTATTCCTTCCCGCCTGCCTTGATACATACCGGATCGCTCCCGTTGAACTCAACCGTTGCCCCTTCTCCCCGCATGGCGGGTTTCAGGCCAGGCTTGGCCGCGGAAACAGCGTTATAGCCGCAGGCCGGGATCTTCACTTTTGCCGCAACGTCAAATTCATATGATCTTGAGGAATTCTCGTTCTTATCCAGCACCTGGAAGGGAATATCCCTGCCTTTTGCATCCGCAAGCGAGAATTCGGCGCAGGAATCCGGGAAGGTGAGAAGCATCCTGACGCATTCCTCCCTTTCAAACGGCAGGGAGTTGAAAACAACAGCCTGCGCGGTTTCAGGCAGGCGGATAAGCCGGGCAAGAGAAGATAAGACTGCTTCAATTGTTTCAGAGGTTTCGAGTTTCACGTTTAAAGCTTTATTGTAAAGCTTGTTGAAATCGTCCTCGAAAAGCCACTGGGTGGCGTGGGCGCAGGAAAGAAGGTGCGTTTTCCACATGTCTTCAATGTCTTCAATGTCCCCAATGTCTCTAATGTTTTTAATGTTGTTAATGTCTCTGATAGTGTTCCACGTTTCAAGCGTTGTAAGATTTATCTCATTCTCCTGGCGGAGGGCGAAAAGCCCGTTCGCTCCTCCCCACCCGACGTTGTAGCACACGTCGCAGGGGTCAAGCGAGCCGTTTACCTCAGGTATCTCTGACATGTGCTTTTCTATCTCCCTGAAATACTGCGGCGGGGTGGCGAAATTTACCTTCACGCCTTCCTTGCTGTTCAATTCCTCCATGAGCTCCAAAAGCGGCAGGGGTTTGTCGGAATAAGGTGTTCTTAAAGGCCTGCAGTCATCTGTGCCCTGGCTTACCCAGGCGATACTTACCGGCCGGAGGTCATTATCCCTTTCAGCCATGTTGTTAAGTTCTTCAGCCAGGTTTTCAGCTGAGCACAGCCCGCCGTATGTTCCTCTTGAGCACAGGATCTTTGAGCCGTCAAATCCTTTCCAGTAGAATTCAAGCGGAACTCTTTTCCTTGTAAGTGCTACGTACGGCCTCCAGAAACGCAAATACTTGTACCCGGCAAGCGCAAGCAGCTGGGGCACCTGCGGGTGGCCCACGGACACGTCAACAGTGCCAGCGTAAACGGATAAGTCCGCTTCAGGAAACAATTCCTTATATATTTTTCTTCCGTATTGCAGGTCCCGCACCTGGGTTTCCTCTCCGGTCATGGTGGGGCGCAGGTTTGTGAAAGAGCCGCATACCGCGATCTTCCCCTCGGCTATCCTTTTGCGAAGTTCCTTATATAATTGCGGCCTGCGCCTTAATATCGTTTCTGCCTGGGTGACATAAGGGTCCATGTACCAGCGGAACTGGGGATGCTTTTTTATCGCGTCAAGGGCTTCCTCGGCTACCAGCACGTATCTTTTCTCATGCCATTCTCTGTTAAATGTCCACGCCCAGTCAGGATGGCAGTAGGGCACGACATATATTTGCTTAACCATGTATACTCCTAAAATTGTAAATTTCAAATTGTAAATTGTAAATTTCAAATTTTTAAAATATAGAAATATAGAAAATTATATATTACACTGTAAGTTTTTTGTCAATTTAAATTTTGCAATTTGCAATTTGACTTTTGAAATGTATCTTTATTTAAGCTTGCCGAATTCCACGAATGCCTTAGACATCGCCGCGACGTTCTCCTTCGGCACGTACCCGTGGTCTGCTGTTGCGTCCCCGTACGCGATAAACCCGCCGCTATACGGCCTGAACGCTTCGATCAGGTGCCTTGCTTCGGTAACAATTTCTTCTGGGGTCGCTGTTGGCAGCATTCTCTGCCCGTCCACGTTGGTATGGAAGCAAACCTTCCCGCCGAATGCCTTCGCGAGCTTGTCCACCCCGAATATCATAGGCTGTTCGCAGTTCAGGACGTTTACCCCGATCTCAATGAAATCAGGGATTATGTCCCAGATGAACCCGCAGGAATGGAATATTACGTCCATTCCCTGTTTGTGGCAGAGATCAAACTGCTTTTTATACCTGGGCTTGAATACTTCCCGCCATTTCACGGGATTTATTATAAGCGACCTTTCGGTTCCCCAGTCATCCCCGAACCATATCGCGTCAATTTGGAATTTCGCGTATTCTTTGATCAGGCCTGTTTCGAAATCAAATACCATATCGGCAAGTTTATTGAATTTTTCCGGCTCTGTGTAGATGTCAGCCAGCAGGTTCTCGAAACCCCTCAGGAACGTGAGCTTGTTGAACCCGGATATCCCGATCCCTGCTGTCAGGTATTTGCCTTTGTACCTATCGATAGCGGCCGTCAGGTCTTCGAATCTTGTTTGGTCGTGAGGGTTTGGAATCTTGTAATCTTCCAATCTTTCCCATCTGTCTATAGGATGGCCTTTTACCTGGCCCAGGCCTGTGCCGATCAGGTTATCCCACACGCAATGCCATTCGTCCTCATTTTCTTTAGATGGAGTCCAGCCTTTAGGCTGATTAAATCCCAGCCCCACAATGTCGGAAGCGTCAGGATTCTGGGCGAACCTTATCGGCACCCTTTCCGGCCCCTTAAAATATATCGCCTGCTTTACAAGTTCTTTACTTATCATAATTACTTCCTTAATTTTCCTCGTCCCTTTAACGGGGGAGGATTGTGGTTAGGGTGATTCTTGTTTGTCATTGCGAGTGAAACGAAGCAATCTGAATATTAGATTGCTTCACTTTGTTCGCAATGACCGCCAATTCTTTAACTAAGTCCCTTTTATTTTAGCAGCGTACCTTCTTACGTAGGACCGCGGATGGTCCAGGTACTTCCTTATTATACTGGGCTGGGGCTTTCCCAGTGCGGCAAGAGCTTCCGCAGCCGCAAGTTCTATCTGCCAGAGAACATCTTCCTCAACAGGCGCAACACCCGCGCAGGAGACCTGGAACTTGCGTATTTGCGGGATATCTTTTCGCTTCAGGAATTTCAGGATCATAGGAACGGCTTTCCTGTTCTTGATCCTGCCCATCGCGCGCAATGCGGCGATAAGAGCGTCAGCATCCGCATTCTTGTCTTCAAGCACGCCGAGAAGGGCAGGCAGGGCTTCCGGGCTTCCCGCCCTGCCGAGCATTACGATCGCTGATTTCCATCTGGGCGCAGCCCCGTTCTCCTGGACCCTGGCAGGATTGCGCTCAACCACGTTCTTTACCAGTTCCCGGACCGCCTCTTTCCTTTTAAGCATCGCCAGCGCCACAGCAGGCAGGAATTTGTTTTCGGGCTTAGCGGTTTCAAGGATCTTTAGAAGGGCGGGTACGGCGCTTTTGCCTGATATTGCGAGCGGGTAGATTATGTCTTTCGGCTCGCCTGTTTCGGCAAGCCTCGACGTGTCGTTCCTGAAGTTCTCGGGGATCAGGGGGACAGGGCGGAATTTTTCGTCCAGCGCCCCGGTCTTTTTAAGCTGTTCCTGCACAAGCTTCACGTCAAGCTGCCGCGGGGTTTTGCCAAGCCTGGCAGAGATAGCGGCCGCGATCCCCGCTGCTTCGCCGATCCTTTGCAGGTCGCGCATCATCCTAAACCCGTAGTGCGCGTCCATTGTCACGGACACAGCCCTGCACGCTACCAGCAATCCCTCAACGTTTTTCGGCAGCATGCACCTGTAAGGGATCTCGCACCCTATGGGTTTAAAGAAATTACCGAGTACCCACATCCAAAGCACTCCTTCATCGCTCTGGTTCTCTATGTCATTGGCGTGGTTCTCATAGAACGTTTTCATGAACCCCACGCAGTCTTCAAACCTTCTTGCCAGGATCTCGTCAGCGAGGGTAAGCCTGTAATCTCCGGCTATCTGCCTGCTCTGCCTCACTCCGAGGATCGGAGCGATATAAAGCAGGCGGTTCTGCGCCGGGAATCTTTGTTCGAGGCATTTCAGGCCTTTCCGCCTGGAAGCCGTAAGGTCAAACGCGTCAAACGGGTCTGCCCAGCCCGCGTCAAAATTGATCATCTCCATATTCCCGTTCTTGTCCAGGTGGCCCCCGGACTGGGAGTAGCAGTGCGGCACCTCGTCGGATTCCCTGCCTATTGTGAACGGCGCGCCTGCCATCACCGCGATATCCGCGTCCCCGGTGCAGTCCACGAACGCCTTCGCGCTGAATACCGTCCTGCCTGACGGGGTGGCCGCGATCACTCTTTTTATCCGCCTGCCTTTTTTCTCGCAGACTCCCACAACCAGGGATGAATATATTATTTGAACGCCTGCGTCGCGCGCCATCTGCTCGAGGGCGAATTTCTTCGCTTCCGGGTGGAAACCCTGCGCCGAGTGTTTGCCGCTGAAAACAGGCGATACCTTTTCTACTGCCGCGTCAACTTCATCCTGCAGGCCGCCCGGCGCGCCTACGCAGTATCCATGGATGCCCCCGCCTGTTCCTATTCCTCCCAGCACAGTGGAAGTTTCGATAAGTATCACGTTCGCGTTCTGCCTTGCCGCGGCTATGGCTGCGATAGCTCCCGCTGTCCCGCCTCCCGCGACCACAACATCCGCTTCAGCCGTGGCGGGCTTTGACAGGAGTTCAGCGCCGGAAGGCTTTACGGGTTTTATGCGAACATTTGATGTGAGCATGCCTGCTTTTTCCCCGATCTGTATCCTGCCTGCAAGGGTGGCGGATCTCTGCCTTTTCCTGGTGTCAGGGACCGCCCAAAGGCCTGCCGCGAAAAGGTTCCTGAAATACGGGTGGCTTTCCGCCCCGGTGTTCGGGCAGGAAACCGCGTCCATGGGCAGCGGTTCAAAGCCCGTGTGCGTCACGATCGCGTCCTTAAGCTGCGGCACTTTTTCGCGTATGAAAGAGATTATTGAAAATGTCGCGAGCCGGCATGAAGAAATAGAGCCTGAGGGAATATCAAATTCAGCGCAGGCTTCTTTCTGCCAGACAGAAGGACGGATAACTATATTCTTTGCCTCTGCGAAATCTCCCGGGAGAACAGGGGAGGTTATTTCCTGTTCGATGTTATTGAAAAATACTGCCTGTCTTGCCGCAGGGGGAGGATCATTGTCCGTGAAAGGGACGCCTGTCTGTTTCCACAACAGGGCTTCCTCTGTGGCGTCAATAAAGATCTTCGCCCCGAAGGACATCTCCCCGCTCTTGGTCCCCGCGATAATTGCCGTGACAAGATCTCCTTTTACGGTGACCTGCATCGGATGCGCGCACAGCAGGATATCTATGTTTTTTTCCTCAAGCAGGGCGTTTAGCAGAAACTCGAACATCGGGGGGTCAACGCGGTTGTTTTTCAGCCCGCCCATAGAAGTAAGCCTTTCTTTAAGTACTGAGGTAACGAATGTATTGTCCGCGCCAAGATCGGTGCTGAGCGCGGAACAGACTTCCCAGCCGGGTGAAAGCCGCCGCTCCAGGATAAGGATTTTATTAAATCCCCCTCTTTCCCCCTTTTTCAAAGTGGGATTATTTTTTAATGCAAGTGCGGCGCCTATCCCGCATAAACCGCCGCCGGCGATAATTACGTCGAACAGCTTGCCCGCCACGTTTGCTGGGCGGGTCATGCGTCGAACGTCGTTCGTTAACTTTTTTGACATCATAACCTCGTGAATCATAAAATGCGCTCAATAGCTCATTTGCTCATTAGCTGAAGGAAATTTCTCAGTGAATTCAGTGAACTCAGTGGCTGAAGGCAGTCATTTGTCCCACCCAGTAAGATTGGCGGGCAGGCATTAGTCATTTGTCATGAGTTTGAAGCCAAAAAAGTATTTATCCGTGGCTGAGCTTTTTAAATCTCTTTCGAAGATCCCTGTAAAAAGTTTTCCTCTGTGTCTCCGTGTCTCTGTGGTTAATTTTATGACAGTGTTAACCTGTGGCTGCTATAGGCAGTTGTCAGTTGTGAGTTGTCAGCAACAGCCAAAAGTTATTTATCTGTGTGCATCCGTGGCTGAATGTATTTCTCTGTGTCTCCGTGGTTATTTCTTAATTTTGCAATTTACAATTTGCAATTTGAGATTTACAATGTATTTATTCTGTTTTACAGTTTCCAGGCCTTTCCCCGCCTGAAAGGCTCTTTGAACTTGTTTTTCAGCTTTCCCTGTTCTTCCAGGTGGATCATACACGCGCGCATGCAGCCTCTTGCGCCCTCAATGGGCGCGGGATGGTGGTATGATTCCCACGCGGCGCGGTTATACGGGACCTTGTCCCGTATGAAATTCCATACCTTGCTCGAATAAGCTGCCTGCGCCTGCCAGTCGTCTTTCGGCGCCTCTTTAAGCAATCTATTGATCTCCTCCCTGAGATTCTCCGGAAGAAAAGGGTTGGTTTCGGTTATCCCTCCCTCATATGCACCGGCGCATTTCACCTCATCGAGTTCTCCCCATTCACACGTTTTTCCGGCAACTTTGATCTTTACCGTCTTTGTCCGGCTGATAGCGTTTCCCGAGCATTCTTTCGCGCATTGCATGCACCTGTCGCAAAGGCCGCCCTTAAAAAGCGGGTCTGGCTCAAGCGGCGCGTCGGTAAGTATCAGCGCGAACCTCTGCCTCGGCCCGAATTCCGGCGTGAGGAATACCTTGCTGTACCCGATCTCTCCCAGGCCTGCCGCAAAAGCCGCTATGCGGAAGTGCACGAACACGTCCGGCCTGGGTTTTTCCGGGGACACCGCTCTTCCCGCGTCGCAGCCCAGCCTTACGCTCGTATTGTCGTAAGGCACTGCTTCGTATCCTTCGTCCTCTAAGAAAATTGTTACGTCCCTGAGCGTGTCCATTGCGCGCACAAGGTTTATGTGATAGTAGCCGAACGAGCAGTAGTTCGCGAAATATGTCCCTTCTTCTATTCCCCTGAAACATCCCCTGGGTATTCTGAAACCCATCACGATCATCGCCTTGGCGTCTGGGAAAATATAGCGGGGGTCCATCTGCTTGGGCGCGCCCTCGAACCTGTCCATCGACGCAATGCCTGCTATGTCAGCCCCGCATTTTTTCGCGTATTCCTTCACCTTCTTCGAAGTCAGCATGGTTTCTCCCTTTAAAGGCAGTCATGGGTCATGAGTCATGTGTAAAATCTGCTGAATGCTGGATGCTGAAAGCTAAATGTAGTAATCCGTGGATATCAGTGGCAATCTGTGTCAAATTGTATTTTCGTACTTTCCTCGCCCATC
This sequence comes from Candidatus Desantisbacteria bacterium CG1_02_49_89, assembly GCA_001871075.1. Lineage (GTDB taxonomy): Bacteria > Desantisbacteria > UBA1551 > UBA1551 > UBA1551 > UBA1551. Next base: position 2,860 of record MNUP01000059.1, on the reverse strand, counting down.
CTTCCAGGTGGGCGAAGTCTCGCCCGCTGAAAGACGGGCGGAGTGCTTTCGTGGAAATCTTGTTTTTGGTCAGCGCAGCCGCACCTTTGTTCCGTCAGGCCCGTACCACGACTGCCCCGGCTCCACGCCCTTGTTTAACGGATTCTCCGGGGTGCACATCGGCCCGCAGTTGCAGTAATAGGAGCTTTTCTTTTCGGGGTTTACGGGCATTCCCAGCTCCCGGCCGAACAGCGCCCACATCTCCGGGGTTTCAAGGCACAGCGAGACCGGGATCGTTTTACTGTGCCTGCGGATCTCATCAATAAGGACTTTCAGCATATACGCCCTGGCGTCATGGGGGATGGGGCGGCCGCCGCCTGAAGTGAAGCCGCGCGCGCCAAGGAAGGGGACAGCGGATTCCATTACAGCCGCGAACCGGGCGTCAAGCAGGCCTATGTCCATGCAGGACTTCATTTCCTCATAGCTCATCCAGCCGAAAGGGCACAGCGAGATCACGTCCGGCTTCGTTTTTTCGAAGATAAGGTCTATCAAATCCGCGTTCTCGTCTTCCCAGTTCTTCACAGGAATGATCGGGGAGAACCTGAACCTGACGATATATCCCGCTTCCCCGCACCTTGCCGCGGCTTCAACGCGCCTGTCCCACGGAGCCGTTTCTTTCTCTAATACCGTGCTCTGGGTGCGTGCGCTCACGCTCCACTGTATAATGGTCTTGCCCCTGTGGTCCAGGGAGAGCAGGTTATCGATGTTGTCGCTCTTGCCCGCGTAGATCTCCAGGTACTTGCCGGGTTTGCGCGCGAAGTATTCGACAAGCAGTTTGGACGCGCCCCATTCCGGCTCAAAGCATGAAACGTCGGTCATGTTGTCCCATTTGTAAAGGCGCTGGTCCGGGCCCAGCTCGCAGACCCCGTCAAGGTGCTTTACGTATTCTTCCATGTTGACCAGGATCTTGTTGACGCCGCCCAGCCCGCAGTAAGCGCAGCGGAACGGGCAGCCATCAATGGCGTGCAGCTGCCAGGCGGACTGGCACACGCATCCCCTCGCGCTGCGCCTCCAGTCAGCTTCGCCGTCTGCCCGCCACCTTGTGGGGCTGAAGCCGTACATGTCGCGGATCCCAAGGTTCGGGTAGCGGGTCGTGAATTCCTTTTTTTCGCTCTCGGCGGGGTATTTAGCTGTGGTCAGGACAAGGTCAGGGTCGCGCGGGTCCTTTTGCGCTCCCCACTCCGGGATATTTTTCCAGCGCGCCGGCGCGATCTCGTTCAGCTCGGAATAAGACACGCGCTGCGCCTCCGCGCCCTCCACCGCGCTCATTATCCGGTCAACGCACGCCGCTGCTCCGGGATCGGAATAAACGTCCTCGGTCACGTATACTTTTTCAGGCCTTAGTTTTCTGAACATCGCGAACACTCCTTTATTTTATCCAGGATCCGTTCCGCTTCGCCTGCGTGTAAGGATGGGCCAAAAGGATCTTGCGGTTCGGTATCGAGTTGGGCCCGCACCCGCAAACGTAGTTAGTGGCGGTAAACCCGAATTTTTTGCCTATCCTGCTCCACATGGACCAGGTCTCTGTGGAAAGCGAGACAGGTATCTCGCGGTTATATTTCCTGATCTCATTAAGATAATACTCGTAGATCTCTGCGCGTACCCATTCCGGGAATGGCTTGCTCGTCGTGTTCTTTGTTTCCTCCCTGGCATCCTCAGCGGCTTTTATAAAAACGGGGTCCATCCTGTGTTTCGCGAGCTTCTTTTTAAGGTCGTCTATGCCCATCCACATAAAACAGCACAGGCTTATGACATCAGGCTTTGTTTTTTTGAACACCTGCTCGATCGTCCCGGAAGCTTCTTCCCTCCATCCTTCAACCGGGATTATCGGCTTGAACTTGTAACGGACAGTGTAGCCCGCGTCCTGGCACTTCCTTGCCGCCTCGATCCTCTGTTCTGTTAAGCCTGTTTTCGGCTCTATGTCCCTGCTCTGGGCAGGGCCGGCGATGCTCCATACAATAATGGTTTTGCCGTTGTGCTTCAGCCCGTACATCCAGTCCGTGTTCCAGCTTTTCGTGTGCAGGATAAGGTAGCGGTCCTTAAGGGTGCCGAAAAACTCGATGATAGGGCCTGTGCAGTCTAATTCAGGCTCCAGGCACAGCACGTCAGCGTCGTCTTCCAGCAGGAATGTTTCCTGCCACGGATGGGCCTGCATGAGCCTGCCCAGCTGAAGAATATAATCCTCGGCGTTCGTCATTGTTATAAGCACTCCGCCGAACCCGCAGTAATGGCACTTGTGCAGGCATCCTGCCTGGAAGTGTATCCTCCAGCAGGGGCGGCAGACCTTATCGTTGCGGTCGGGGTCTTCCGGAAGATTATAGCATGCCCAGTCAAACGCGCCGTCCCCTGTCAGGGCAAGCGCCCTTTGCGCGTCAGTTATTTTTAGAAGTTTTTCTTTCAGGGGTTTCAGTTGTTCCCGGGCAATATCGCTGAATTTGAACTTGTTGAACACGATAACAGGATCGGGGATCTGTTCAAGCGTTCCCATCGCCCTGTTGCACCCGGAAAAAAATTTATCCTGCCCGATCAGGCTGAGGATGTTTTCGTCTGTGAATACCTTCGGTTCCCTGGGATGCGTGAGCGCCGAAATAACCTTTTCCATGCGCACCCTGCACCGTGCATCCGCGATCACGGACTCGTGAGCGTAAACAGCTGGCGCGTCGAATTCGTACATGCTTTTTCCTTTGTATTTGTTCCGAGGATTAAATTACTTATTTGTCAATAAGTTTAGTGCCGTAGGTGCCCTGTCAGGGAACCGCATTTTTCTCTTGACCCCTGCTACTCCAATACCTGCAGTTCCTGCGGAACTTAACGCAGGTAC
>MNUP01000043.1 GCA_001871075.1 Candidatus Desantisbacteria bacterium CG1_02_49_89 | reverse complement strand
TGGATTATGCCAAAAAGACTGTAAAAATTTAATTTTCCTTCGGTGCAGATGGTCTTACTTAATTCAGAGGAACATCTTTTTTCATTAATTTTGCAAATACTAAAAGATTTTCAGTTTGCATTTCATCGGGCAATACCATAATAAACAGTATTGTTGTGTTAAATTTTATTCAATTTGCAAATGAGTTACATGATAGTCCTGACGACGAGAGTTAAAAAGAAGGCTTTTTATCCGTTTTTCAGGATTAAGGGTTTCACAGCCATGGAATCTCCTATTTTCCCCAAAGTCCTTGCCGCGAATATTCGGACACGCGGGTGTTCGTCCTTTAGTGCGTCAATCAGGAATTCTATAGATAAAGGATCTCTTGCTCTCCCCAACTCTCTTGCAGCACGTATTCGCACGTACGCATTTTTATCTTTGAGTTCCCCAATTAATTTTGAAGTATAGTCGGATTGTGCCCAGATTCTAGCCCCGGCGCACAATACAAAAACCAGCGATGTTGTAATTATGATAAGCCTTTTCATCTTTATTCCCCTTTATTTCTGTCTATATTTCACAACCCCTTCCATAGTTGCGATGTATATGTTTCCTGTGTTGTCTACTTCAATGTCCTTTGCCCAGCACCAGTTATTTTTTCCTTTGTATTTTTCTGTATAAAAGTGGGACGGTTGTATTTTTCCTATTTTTCTGGCACCAGAGACTTCTTGGGCCGTCCTCTTCCTTTAAACTTATCAGCCACCCCGAATAATTCTTGACTCTTGGCTGGGGCTAAAGCCCCTACTCCCAAACACGCAAGGCTAAAGCCTTGCATAAATAAATCAAGAATTTCATTTTAATATACATCAAATACATTAATATCTTGCAAACCTGAAGGTTTACCCTACGAATACGCAATAAATGTTACATAGTCTCTGTGGTCTATTATTTGATCAGCTGGGTCGCGATGAACTGGTACACGTCGCTCATTGACAATTTTTATACTCTTACAGTCTCTTTGTTTTCTACGCGCCTCAGTTTAAGATTGTATTTCTTCATAATCCTTTCTGATTCCGAATGAATCTTTTTTAAAACTTCCTCTGTAGTTAAGCCTTTTTCTTCTTCATAAATCTCTTCTCTTATCCTGTGAATTTCATCAAGGACTTTAGATATTTTAGCCATTTTACAATACCTCCTCGGGAGTCATTATCTCTATGGATTGATAGCCAAGGGGACGATTTATCCCTTCTATTCCCAGCTTGGTTTTCAATCTGATTATATGCTCCAAATTCCAACTTACAATCACGTTCATGTTGTGCACCACTGCCACAGCAATATGGCGTGCATCATTTTTGAATCTTTCTGGAATAATCCCTTCAGCAACGTACCTTTCTGCCAGTTCTTTGATTTCTTCAGTTATCGATTGACAGCAGAGCAAGCTCTGCCGCTACTTGATACTTTATTTGATAAGCTGCGCCGCGATGAACTTGTACACGTCGCTCATTATGGTCTGGCCGTAATCCTGGCCCATCAGGGTCGCCCAGACATAAAGGATCTTCCCGCCCTTCAGCTCCCCGTCGGTGAATTCAATGTAGCAGATGGCGTCCCCGTAGTTCTCGGCGGTAAGTATTGAAGTGACCTGCGCCTCGCTTGTTACCTGCTCTGCCTGGATCGGCCGCAGCCTTTGGTCCCCGGTCTCCGGGAAAGGAAGCGTCTCAGGAAGCCCCTTGATTATCTTCTGGTTCTTGTTGAAAGTCATTTCGATCGGTTCGGGCGGCCTTTCGAACGGGCAGCTCATCGGAACTCCGATCTTCGGCAGGAACGGGTCTGAACCCGCGCTGGCGCCTTTTTCATACCCGTAGAACATCGGGTAAGGGCCCGCGCCCATAAGCACCAGCAACCCGCCGCCTGCCAGGTACCTTTTCAGAGCTTCAATGCCGTCCCCGTCCTCCCTGACCGTTTTCACGTATTCCTCGCCACCGAAATAAAAGGCGACCGGGAACTTCTGGGCGTTGAAGAATTCCGGGGTCACAAGCTGGCTGTCGTTCAACTTTTTCATCTTGTCCATTATGCCGATCTTGCCCGCAAGGGTTGCCGCGATGCTTCCATAGCTTGGGGGCAGCATCGCCATCTTTCCGGCCGGAACTCCCTCAAGTTTTTTCTTGAATTCCCCTGTTTCTTTTTCCGCGGCTTTTATTTTTTTGCCTTCAAGCGCCGCAGCGGCAAAACATTCCATCACCGGTTTCAGGCCCGCGTCGTCACCTTTCCAGCAGGTCACAGCGAAAACAAGCGCGTCCTTCAGAATGATGCCTGTAATTTTCCTTCCCGCTGGTACCGCGGCACTTCCCATCCAGAACTTCTTCTGGAAACACGGAGGCCAGAACTTCCACGCGAGAGCCGAGTCTTCTGAAAACGCGATGTTTTTCCCATCATCAAGCACCGCGGAAATCCCGGGGGCGGGTCCTTCCTCAGAATACAGGATAAAGATCCTGGAAGCGCCTGAAACCGGCTCAGTGAAACTGCACTTATCCTTAACAGCGATCGGCCCCTGGCTTATTTCCGGAGGTATTATGTAATACGGGATTTTGAACGCGCAGTGCTTACCTGGAAGCAGCCCGGCAAAGGAATTCACGTCCTCCCAGTCAATGGCAACCTCGGCGTTCGCGGGCAGAAAAAGCATTTCAAACCCGTTGTCTTTCAGCTCAAGCGCGGAGGGTTTCCTGTATTCAAACCCGTGCTCAAGCGTTATGACCGGGGACTTCATATCCACGTCTCCCACGATCACCATGTCTTCGTCAAGGACCCCCATCACGTAAAGCGATGACGGGCTTGTGGGCGGGGTCTTGTAACCCTCGGACCTTACAAGCTCCATCCTGGTATCGCCGCGGGCGATCTTCACGGTTTTGTCAGTTATGTTATAAAAAGGGAAGGTGATCGAAACGTCGAAAGGCTCTTTCAGTTTGCTTTTTACCCTGAACGCGAAATTGCCGTCTTGCGAGTAGCGGTATTCCGTTATATAGGTGTGCGCTCCTTTTTTGTTGCATGCGAACGCGCCCTTTTCCCCGGCTGTGACGCGCAGCATTGAATTACCTATCGGAAAATGGAAGGGCAGTATGCCGCCTACTCCGAAGTTGTACCTCCCGCCTCTTCCCGGGCCTGCCCCGTCGAAGAACCCCAGGCCTTCTGTGAATGCCGTTTCCGGGTATTCGCTTATGCTTTTATGGTAATTCGTCCCTGTATAGCAGGTACCAGCGCTCAAGATTGCCTTTCATGTAGTAATTCAGCTTCTTGTCCCCGGTATGCACGTAAATTTCGGTGATCTCGTTCAGGACCCATTGCACCTCGTTGGCGCAGGCAAGCGCGGCCCAGTCCCTGCCTGAATTGGGCTCTAAGAGGAAAGCGCTGTCCAGGTTATCAGCCTCGTCGTTGTCAGAAGGCCATATCGGCAGGTACCTGTAAAGGTACGCCCTTGCCATATCAACCGCGTCCTTTGCTTTCTGCGCCCTTTCAGGGTCGTGTTTGAAGGTAAAATAGTAATCCATAAGGAAGGTGCACATCATATTGCAGCCGATGGCGAACGGGGAAGACGGGACATCGTGGAACTCGTTGCGGGTGAACAGGAAATGCTTGGTCCAGTTGTAGATGCCGTCTATCCAGGGAAGGTATTTGGGGTCTTTCTCGTTGCGGTAAAGGTCGACCAGAGATATACCCGGAGCCCACATATCGCTGTTGTGTATGCTCCTGTTGTCAGGGTCCCACCCCGGTTTCCACTTTCCTTCAAGCGGCTCTTCCCAGACTATACATTCATCCCCGCCGGCCTTGATCTTTTTGGCAAGGGGATAGAGATACTCAAGGTCTTTCTTGCACCTTTCTATTTCCGCTTTCTGCTTTCTCCTGAAAGCGGCTTCAACCGGCAGCTCCCTGTGCATGTCAAACCCGCTGATATACATCCCGCCCGGTTCTGAAAACGCGTCCCCGCCGCTTTTATAGACCAGGCCTGTTCCGGACGCCTGGGGGAAAACCTTCAGCGCTTTCTGGCTCTGGCCGGTCAGGTATGACATATCGTTAATGCGGGGAACCTGCGGGAGTAACGCGGAATATTTCGCAAAAATAAATTCGTGCATCAGTTCGTGCGGCTCTTTCGCGGCAGGCATGTCAATGGACCATACCAGGTGGAACCACGACCCGAACGAATCACCTTTTTTGGGGAGCACCAGGCTCTGGTAGAGCGCTCCGCCGTAAGGATACGCGAGCGTTATGAACTGGTTATCGCTGCCTTCTTTCCAGCAGTACGCTGTCGCTATATATTTCTCGGTGTGATCAAGGAACCTTGCTCCCTGAAAAAGGAACGCGACGTAGTGTTTTCTCTCAGGAGCCCAGATACCGATCGCGGGCACGGGGTGGCCGCCCAGCGGGCAGATGTAACTCCAGTTTCTGTTGAATTTTGAAGCGATTTCGCAGTCATTCCCTCCGTGGGGATCTATTAAAAGCGGGAACTGGTCTGCTTTCGGGGTTGCCATTGTCCATCCCCTCATCTGCCAGGCGTCCGCGTCAGGCATAGAACAGGTTATGAAATGGAACGGGCAGTTCCCTGCGCCTGCCTTCCACGCGTCTTCGCTGAATTCGGCAAGGGTTATCTTGAACCTGACAACCGGGTACAGCTCGCCCGTGGTTATCGCGATCGAAACGAAATCAGAAGCATCGAACTTCACGCCTGTCCCTGGCTTTCCCTTCAGCCCGGACAGCGTAAGGGTCTTCGTTTTTCCCTCTTCCTTTGCTTCGGCTTTTAAAGCCGTTATAAAACCGTTTGACGAAAGGCGCACGGGCGCGATAATCTTCCCGCCGGCCGAAAGATCAAAACCGGAGATCTCCCCTTTCTCCTCAACTGCCGTGACTTTCATGCTGCCATCAGACACTTCTTTCACTCCGGCCTCCCCCTGCGCCGAAAAACAGGCTATAGCAAAAGAACAGGTGATCAATAGGGTTTTTTTGAAAGGCATTCATCCTCCCTGTGCGCGAGAGTGTCTTTCTTTCATTTTCTCAAGCAGTTCGTAGGGAACATCAAGGGTTCCCATCAGTATGTTCCCTTTCGCGAAACCGTGGCAGTCAGTGCCGCCGGTTGCGAGGATGCTGTTTTCCGCAGCGAGCATTTCCATGTTCCTTATAGTGGTCGGGCTGTGTTCCGGGTAATATATCTCTATGCCGTCAAGGCCGTTCTTTACAAGGCGCCTTATAAGCGAAGCGGAAAATTCCTGGTTCAGCAGGCCGGGGTGGGCTATGACCGCAAGGCCCTTCATTTCCTTTATCATCTGGACCGCGCCTTCCGGGGTGAGCTGGTGTTTCGGCACGTAGCAGCATTTGCCGTTCCCTATGTACTGGTCAAACGCCCTGTTTATTGATTTCACGCAGCCTTTCTTTACCATTGCCTGCGCTATGTGCAGCCTTCCGACCCAGGGGGTGCCTGATTCAGACGGCTGCAGGAATTCCTTCAGTTCATCCATATCGATCTTTATGTTGTGTCCCCTGAGCTTTCCGAGTATTATCTCCGCGCGCTTCATCCGCAGGTTTGAGAGTTCGTACAGCCTTTTCTGGAAACCTGAATTGCGGTGATCTATAAAATACCCCAGCATGTGGACTTCGAGTTCCACCCCGTTCTCCACCCATTCGGCGCTTATCTCTATGCCGGGTATGATCTCTATGCCGTATTTATCGCCGCGCACCATCGCGGGCTGGATCCCCAGCACCGTGTCGTGGTCGGTTATGGCGATCGCGGAAAGCCCCAGGGTGCAGGCGTAGTCCACAGCCTCTTCCGGAGAAAAGGTTCCGTCGCTCTTATTAGTATGGACGTGCAGGTCAACTTTCTTCATTACGTCCCGATTACGGTGATTTTTTAAATATGATTCCGGTGTTTTTAAAGCAGTCATTAGTCAATCGTCATTTATCATCAGCAAAATAAGAGAATTTCGTGTTTTCGTGGCACTTTCGTGCCTGCCCGCCGAAGCCTTGGCGTAGGTGTGGCTTTCGTGGTAATCTTTTAACTTTCAACCTTTAACTTTTAACCCTAAACTCTGGTGGCGGGGTTTTCAAACTTCGTGTAATCGCTTATCCAGATAAGATCAACCTCGCCGGTCGGCCCGTTCCTTTGCTTCTCAAGGATAAGCAGAGCCTTCCCTTTCAGGTCCTCTTTGTCCCGATCGTAGTATTCCTCCCTGTATACGAATGCAACCACGTCCGCGTCCTGCTCGATAGCGCCGGACTCCCGCAGGTCCGCAAGCCTGGGCTTGGCGCCTTCCTTCCTTGCTTCGGGCGCGCGGTTCAGCTGGGACACTGCGATCACGGGTATCCTCAACTCCTTGGCAAGTCCTTTTAAAGAACGGGAGATCGTGGCAACCTCCTGCTGGCGTGATTCCATTTTTTCGTAGCTCGTCATAAGCTGAAGGTAATCTATTATCAGGAGTTTTATGCCGTATTCCGCCTGGAGGCGCCTTGCTCTGGAACGCACATCAAGCACGTTGAGGCCAGGGCTGTCGTCAATGTAGATGGACGCTTCAGAAAGCCGCCCGGCTGCTTTTGTCAGCTTGGGCCAGTCCTCCGAGCTTCCATATCCGTCCTTAAGTTTTTTCCCCGCCACCCTTGCCTCGGAAAAAAGCATCCTCTGCACGACCTGGTCGCTGCTCATTTCAAGGCTGAACACGGCGACGGGCAATTTTTGCTCTATGGAGGCGTGCGCGGCAAGATTAAGGCAGAAAGCGGATTTTCCCATTCCGGGACGGCCTGCTATGATTATCAGGTCTGAGGGCTGCAGCCCGTTGGTCATTTTATCGAATTCAACGAATCCTGTCGCGACTCCGGTAACGTATACTTTCTTGTTCGAAAGGCTTTCGATGTATTCAAAACTGTCCTTAACCAGCTTACTCATCGGCACAAAGCCCCTGGAACCTTTTTCGGTTGCCACATTGAAAAGCATTGACTGCGCCTTGTCAATTGTCTGCTTCGCATCCCCGTCCGCGAAACCCATCTGCACTATCTGGGAAGAGACGTCGATGACGGCGCGCAGCAGGGACTTGTCCTTCACGATCTTGGCATAGTATTCCACGTTCGCGGCAGTGGGCACGCTGTCAAGCAGGGACGTCAGGTACGTGGCGCCCCCTATCCTTTCAAGGTCCCCGCCCTTTTTGAGTTCGTTGGCAAGCGTCACGAGGTCAACCGGCTCGCCCCTGTCAAACAGCGAGATCATAGACTTGAATATTTCCTTGTGCGCGTTCTTATAGAAATCGTCCCCCATGAGGAACTCCACAACCTTGGGTATCGCTTCCTTCTCAAGCATCATCGCGCCCAGCACTGAAATCTCAGCCTCCAGGTTCTGCGGCGGTATCTTTTCAGCCATTTTTTCGCTCCACTTCGTTCCGCTATGATTACAGTGATTATAACCGAGATTACAGTGATTATTTAAAATAATTCTTAATCAGAATCTGTTAATCTTCGAATAATCACCGTAATCTTATTTGAAATCACCGTAATCAAGTTTTTATTCCTTAACGACCCACACCTTTACCTGGGCCACAATATCCGGCCCCAGACGCACCGGCACAGTGTATATCCCGAATTCCCTTATAGGCTCTATAAGCTCGACCTGTTTCTTATCAACCTCGAAGCCCTTTGCGACAAGCGCTTCCGCGATGTCAGGGGCAAGGACCGAGCCGTAAAGGCGGTTCTCCTGCTCGCTTTTCCTTACAACGGTGCAGGATACACCCTCCATTTTCGTTTTAAGGTCGTGCACCGCCTGCAGCTCCCTTTCCTTCGCGGTTTCCTCCCTGTGCTTCTCGTCCTCCAGTTTCTTTATGTTCCCCGGAGTGGCAATGTAAGCAAGGTTCTTCGGAAGGAGGTAGTTGCGGGCATGTCCTTCGGATACATCCAAAAGGTCTCTTGCTTTCCCCAGCTTCTCAACATCTTTTCTCAGTATCACTTTCATGTTTATTTCCCTCTGGATTACAGTGATTATCAACTAATGATTACGGTGATTATTAACTGCTGATTACAGTGTTACTGCTTCTACACCGTAATCGTTATTAAAAAATCACTGTAATCATCTTTACAGAATCACCGTAATCGTATTTAGATGGCGATGAACGGGATCAGCGCAAGATACCTTGCCCTTTTGATCGCGCGGGTAAGGTATGATTGGTGCCTTGAACAGTTCCCGGTAATACGGCTGCCCAATATTTTGCCTGAAGGTGTTATGAACCTTCTCAGCAGAGCTATGTCCTTGTAATCGATATACGGGATCTTGTCCATGCAGAACTTGCATTTCTTGGGCGCAAACCTCATCCTTTTCCTTGGACCACCCGGTCTTCTCTCCTGTCCTTTGCTGTCTCGCACTATTTACATCCTCCTTTTTTGTTTAGTATATGATTACACCGATTTCAAAAAGATGATTACACAGATTAAAATAGGTGGTCACACTACCTTTTTGAAAACGTTTAAAAATATTGAATTTTAAAATCTTGTAATCGGTGTAATCAGCATCTAATAATCTGTGTAATCAGTTTCTATTGGGGTTCCTGCACGCCTGGCTCGGTTTGTCCTGCCGGCGGTTCTTCTGCCGGCTTGCTGCTCTCTTCCGGTTTCTCTTCTGTCCCCGGCTTCCCGGGCTTTGCCTTGATAACATCCGGTTTCTGCCGGATGAGTATAAGGTGCCGAAGAACCCTTTCATCGAGCTTGAAAGCTGCTTCAAGCTCCGGTATAAACCCGGCTTCTCCCCTAAGGATAAACCAGATATACAGTCCCTGGCTCTTTCCTTTGATCTTGTAAGCGAGCTCGCGCCTGCCCCAGTCCTCCACCTTCTCAACATCCCCTTTCGTATTTGACATAATGCCCTTGACCTTCTGGATGAGTTCGGCTTTCTGGGCGTCCGTCACTGCCGGATCGATCACCGTGATACACTCGTACTGTTTTACCATTATATCTTCCTCCTTATTTCTTTTTGATTTCGGTGTTTATTTGTCGTACGTCATACGTCGTACGTCTTACGTTTGATGAATTAATAAGTTAACGAACGACTCTCGACTTACGACGCTCGACGGTTAAATTAGACATTAAAGCGGAACTGGATCACGTCCCCGTCCTGCACCTCGTATTCGCGCCCCTCTGTGCGCAGCATTCCTTTTTCCCTTGCTTCGGTTATCGAATTCAGTTTTTCCAGCTCTCTGACCGCGATCGTCTCCGCGCAGATGAACCCCCGCTCCATGTCTGAATGCACCTTGCCTGCCGCCTGCGGCGCCTTTGTCCCTTTAGCTATTGTCCAGGCGCGGGTTTCGTCTCCCTTTACGGTAAAGAACGTCATAAGCCCCAACATTCCGTAACAGGCCCTTATCAACCGGCCAAGGCCGCAGCCCTCGGGCTGGAATTCCTTCCTCTCGGCTTCCGGCAGGTCAGCGAGCTCAAGCTCCAGCTTCGCGTTTATGAGGAGCGGCGCGAACCTGATGAGCTCATCGGGCATTTTCTCTTCGATCGTATTCAGCAGGTACAGTATCGGTTTCAGCGTGAGGATGGGGTGGGGCAGCATAAGTTCAAGCTCACCCGCGCTGAGGTCGGCGCGCATCACGGGCTTGCCGCTGTCTATCCCGTCCCTTATCTTTTCCAGTATTGGCAGATCTTTCTTGTCAGCTGAAACATTCTTTCTCTTGTTGTTGATCTGCTTGGAAAGATAATCGAGGTCGGCAAAAGCAAGCTCAAGGTTAATAACGTCTATGTCCCTTGCCGGGTCCACTGCGCCGCTTACGTGAATAACGCCCGAATCCTCAAACGAACGAACAACCTCAACGATCAGGTCCACATCGCGGATATGAGATAGGAACTGGTTTCCAAGCCCCTCACCTTTGTGGGCGTTCCTGACGAGTCCTGCAATGTCAAGGAACTTGATAGTGGTAGGTGTTAACTTTTTGGGCTTGATTATTCTGGCGAGAACCTGGAGTCTCTCATCCGGGACCTCTACCACCCCGACGTTCGGCTCGATAGTCGTGAAGGGGTAGTTGGCAATTGCGGCTTTCGCTCTTGTGAGAGCATTGAACAGCGTGGACTTGCCCACATTGGGCAGGCCCACGATTCCACAAATAAGTCCCAATCGTCCTCCCAAACAAAATGTCAATCCAAAGAGCCGGCGGGCAGGATCGCATGCCCGCCATAAAGACGGAAATATTGATGCTGGATGCTAGTGTGGTGTCTCTAACAGATCTTTACATTTGGGCTTTGCGAGGAGTGTTAACGACGAAGCAATCTCGACCTAAAAATCGAGATTGCCACGCTCCCTTTGGTCGCTCGCAATGACAACTCAAAGCAGAATCAAATGTCAAGGGATTTATGTGACACCACACTAGATGCTGGATGCTAGATGTCTGACCTGTTTATTGTATATGATATATATAATATATAAATATGCATAAT
>MNUP01000083.1 GCA_001871075.1 Candidatus Desantisbacteria bacterium CG1_02_49_89 | reverse complement strand
GAAAAGATTCAGTCAAAGAACCTATTAGCACATTTTTTTTAAACGCTATCCAATATTTGAAGTGAGCTAGTGTAGTGTCTCTAACAGATCTTTACATTTGGGCTGTCATTGCGAGGAGTGTTAACGACGAAGCAATCTTGACCTAAAAATCGAGATTGCCACGCTCCCTTTGGTCGCTCGCAATGACAACTCAAAGCAGAATCAAATGTCAAGGGATTTATGCGACACCACACTAGATTCTTTTAATTTCAAGAAGTTTCTTGAAAATTCTTTCCAAGATTCTTACCTCTTCTTCAACCGCTTTCAATCGAATTTTTTTATACTGATTGATTGACCGAGTTAACCATGCTTTCTTCCCACTTTCTGTGGACATTTTGCCTCCCTATTTTTATATGATCTTATTATATATTTGAACTTAAATAAGAACTTTTAAAACTTAAATAAAATTAAAAAAGCCACTTGAGGATAAAGCTTGGGTTGATCCGCCCCATCAACTCCTGATCTACCTGCTATCTACTTTTCGACTTCCTCTCTTTCATCTTTAAAACTATATCTACTCCAATATTTGAGCGAAGGAAATGTCGTCAAAAATACATTTTACTCCTTTACTAACAGCCAGTACAACATAAGCCCTGCGTGCTTTCAAAGGCGCCTTGAATACACCGCCATGGGATTTAAAATTCACAGGTCTATCTGCTCCCTTCCAGTCATTACTGACAGAAATGTTTTTTTCATCAGCGCCGCGCCAGGAGATCGCCACCTGGTATATCGAATTTGTGCCCTCTCCTCCTGATACATACTTCACAAAACCTTCAATTAAATAGTTCTCTCCTCCCTTTACATTAATCATTTGGTATTCAGTTGCTTGAATTTTATCACCACCGTCCAGAAGAAGCGCATATGAACCGGAACGTACAGGTTTTGTAACTACCTCTGCTCCTTCACCAATCTGCCATCCATACTGAAGGTCGTCCTCAAATCCGCCGTTTTCTACAAGATTTTTGCCTACTACGAGATTCTCTGTTTTTGTCTCTGTTTTTGCAGCTTGACTTGGAACTAAAACTCCTGTTATTCTTTTGGAGATGCTGGATGCTGCCTGTAATAGCAACTCTTCGCTGGCAGCGTTTTCTGAATCTGCCTTTTCAATCGATCCTGACTGAACGTCTATTATTTTAATAGTTACAAGATAAATGTTGCCCATCTTCCCTACTGAGCCTGCAAACATCTTGCGCACACCTAAAAGCTGGCCAGCCTGCACAACGCATTCGTTGCTGGTGCATCCTGACATCTGGAAATTTTGCTCTTTCAGCACCTGCTCCATGTTTTCACGGGTGACAATGGTATATTTTTGTGTATTGACAAGCTGGACTCTAAGATAGTCGGAAAGCATGGAGGCTAATCCGGCAGACACTCCCTGCTTTGCTTCCCAGTCCATCACCGCAGCTGTTGTGGTTTTTGTATCCTGGGCAAAAGTAGTTGCTGTAAATAGTATTAAAAATGGGATCAAAATTAATTTTCTCATTTTTTTACTCCTTATACAGAGCAAGCTCTGCCACTACATTACATGCTTACAAGACAATAACGCAAGGCTAAAGCCTTGCCCTACGAAAACTTTTGCGTTATATTAAACAGTGTCTTTCGAAGCTGATAATATATTGACGGATTACTTCTGGATCGGTACCGAGTTTTGAAACAGGCTTTTCGCTGATCTTTATCAGGCGCGGGTCTATGTCCCGAGGGCTTATGCCCTCTGCGGCGCACTTTCCGCAGATCGCGGCGCCCAGCGCAGTTGCCTCCTGTATCTCAGTCGCGACAACGGGCTGCCCGGTAAAAAGAGCGGAAAGCGCGTTCAGGTAGATCCCGTTATTGCGGAACCCTCCCTCCACGTAAACCGGAATGCTCTTACTTTCCTCCCTGCCGAAAGCCTGCTTGATGGCGAAATAGGACTGGAGCGCGAGCGATATATTCAAAACCGTGTAAGCGGTTCTCGCGTCCCTGTAAAAGAACCTGCGATCGGTTATGCCGGGCTTTGAATCCTGGAACTGGCCTGTGCCCTTTATGACTGTCGGGATAATAAAGCACTTATTTTCCGATATTATTTCTTTTATCAGGCCGGCATCCGGCTTAATGCTGCGCGGGTCAAAACCGAATTTCTTTTCGATCAACCCGCTGTAATGATCGTGCTCCATGCCCATGGCGGTCCTTGCCGCCCTGACCGGCCTGCCGAAAACATCCAGGTAATAGAGCGTATCCTTCTTCATATCCTCCGGGGATAAATAAAAGGAACTGCCGCTGAACATATGTATACCCCAGGTGCCTGTGCTTACCAGTATGAACCTGCCCTTTTTGGCAAGGAGGTACGGAAGCAGGGACGCGTTTGAATCGTGTATGCCCACGGAAACAGCGCAATCCGGAGCAAGCCCCGTAGCCCTGCTTATTTGAGGGCTTATCCTGCCGAGATCATCCCAGGACTTTGAAAACCGCGCTGGAAACTTTCCCGTTGCTCCGAGTTTTTTTGCCGTTTCGCTCCAGGACCTTCGGCAGAAGTCATAAAGGTACGTGTGGCAGCCAACGCTTGTGAGTTCAACGGCTTTTTTTCCGGTAAGAACGTATCCTTCATACTGCGGGAGGAACAGGATATTTTTTACCCGATTAAAATCGGGCCTCCTTTTTTCCTTCAACCAAAACAACTGCATGCCTACGCTGAGCAATTTTTCAAAGAGCGGGGTGGCTGTCCTGACGTAAAGGTCCTGCGCTGAACCGAGTGCCGAATAGAATTTCTTGCGGGTTTTTTCGCCCGGCTCGTGCATATAAGAAACAACCGGGAACGCAAGGTCTCCGTCTTTTCCGATGCAGGCGATGGTCGCGCCGTAAGTGGTCGCGGAAATCACTTTAACCCTGTGTTTCCCGCTTATCGCTTTCAGCCTGCCGAGGACCCACCTGTTAAGGTCGTAGATCCTGTCGCAGAGAACGCCTTTGACAAGCTTGTCCCCGAGCCGGGTGGATTCCCTTGAAAGGATCTTAAGGTCCTTAGAGAACACCACTATCTTCTTGTTTGTCTTGCCGATGTCCAGCACAACTATTTTATAGTCCATTTTTTTCTGGGATTACAGTGATTTTAAAAAGATGATTACGGTGATTATTTTCAGTATCAAGAGTCAAGTTTGAAACTAGAAAAGATTTCTCTGTGTTCTCTGTGGTTAATTTCGTGCTTTCGTGATACTTTCGTGATTTCGTGGAAATCTTTTAACCTTTAACTCTCGTTTGCTCGCGGCGCAGGTGCTCAAGTCCGTATTTCAGGCCTTCGTCCAGGCTCTTTTTGGGGATCTTGCCGTCCCGCGCGTCGTAAGGCGAAGCGCCTTTCGGAAGCGGCTCAAGCGAAACCGCCCCTTTATAGTCAATATCGCGGAGCGCGCGCAGGATCTCGCGCCAGTTCATGGTTCCCATGCCGGGCGCCTCCCTGGTGTTGTCAGCCGCGTGCATGTGCTTCAGCATTTCTCCCCCGGCCCGCCTTATAGCGTTGGGTATGCCGTCCCCTTCCTCTATCTGCATATGGAAAGTATCTCCCATTATTTTCATAAAAGGACTGTTAATTTCTTTCGCCATCTTCAAAGCGTCCTCAATGCTGTTCACAAGCCCGACCTCATAGCGGTTTATGGGCTCAATGGTGAGGACCATTTTATTGGTTTTGGCGTATTCCGCCGCCTTTGCAAGTGAGCCAACCGCGAACTTCCAGTCTTCTTCCTTAGATCTGAAATAAGCCGGCTGGCCTACAAGACCGGGGACAACAAGCACGCTCTTAGCATCCACTCCGTTCGCGAGGTCCACGCATGCCTTAATATAATCGATGCCTTTCTGCCTTTCTTTCGCGTCATAATGGCAGAGCGCGCGCAGGTCATCCTTTCCGGACCCGGGGAACATCCCGCAGATGGAACAGACCTTAAGGCCGCTGTCCTTCATAAGCCCGCTCACTTCCTTGACAGGATATATCCCGGGCTCCCCGACCAGCTCGATCCCGTCGTAACCGAGTTTTGCGACACGCCCGGCTACTTCTTCAAGTTCAGCGTCCCCGAATATCCAGTTGTTAACATAAAATCCTATTTCCATTGCGCTGCGCTCCATTTTTATCCGTCGTAGGTCGAACGTCATACGTCTTACGTTAGATGCTTTAAGTGATTTTACGCACGACGTACGACTTACGACGTACGACCATTCATTTTCTAAGGAACAGGACCACGCCGAGCTTTACACCCATGTATTTCGCCACCACCGGGCATTTGGACTGCATAAGGAAGAAAACCGGGGCTTTGGTTTTCATACCGTCAAGTGTTTCGTAATTCGCCTGGCCTTTTGAAATTATCAGGCCGGCTTCCCTGAACGCCTTTTTGAATTCCTTCGAAGAAAGGCGCCAGTTCACGCCCAGGCAGCTGTTACCGGTCTTTATCACCCTTGTTATCTTTGTCAGGCCTGCAAAAGCCGCATCTTCCATCGTGGCATCATTAAGTATGGGCCCGCTTTTGACCGCGGCCGTAACCGCGTGGTTTTTTATCAGCTCTTCGATCAATGGCCTGTCAAACACAATTTCGCCGGAGTTATCAAGGATGTAGAGTATCTTTTTCGACCTGTCCAGGACCTTACGGAACTCTTTATAGCTTTTAAGCGGGAACCCGCCGCCTATTGCCTTTTTGATCGTGCCGTCCAGGTCAAACTCTGTCAGGATGCCGAGGTCTATTATGTTGCCCGCCACCGCGACCTTCAGGCCCATCAGGATCGGGTCAGGAGCGTTCACGACCATTTTTTTCAGCCACGGGATGGCCTTTTTCGCGATGCGGTTGTATTTATCCTTTAATTTCTTGTACGGGTCAGCGCAGCCGGTAACGCCGTAAACGAATTTCACGGTCCAGGTGGAAAGGTCCGCAGGCGCGCGTTTCAAAGAAACGCCTTTAAGATAGGACGCTATCTTCCTGTTTATCTCTTTAAGTTTTTCAGGATCATCTGTAACAAGATTTGTGGTTCTTTTCGCCTGCTTATAAAAACAGGCGATGCATTTTTTATATGATTTCATTGTATTCTACAATAATGGTAGCCGCGGACTTTAGTCCGCGCCACGCAACCTAAAGGTTGCGGCTACCCGCTTTTTCTGCATATTTGGCAATAATATCAACCTCGATATTAACCTTTTCACCGACTTTCTTGAAACCAAGGGTCGTGTTTTCTATGGTAAAAGGGATGACGGAAACCGTAAACGCGTAGGTTTTAGCCTCGACAACAGTAAGGCTTATGCCGTCAACCGCTACAGGGCCTTTGTCCACGATATATTTTGACAGCCCGCGGACCTCTGAAGGAAGGGAAAACTCAAAAATAACCGAATTACCTTTCTGGATCCTGCTCCTGATTATCCCAACGCCGTCCACATGGCCGTTCACGATATGGCCGCCCATCGGCTGGCCTGAGGCAAGAGCCGGCTCAAGGTTAACCTTTTCCCTGACCCCCAGGTTCCCAAACGTTGTTTTTCCGAGGGTTTCAGCGACCGCGTCAACCCTGAATTCGCCATCTTTGGTTTCCGTGGCCGTGAGGCATACCCCGTTTATTGAAACGCTGTCACCGGGCTTCAGGCCTTTCGCAAGGCATGACTGGACCGTGATCTCTATCGAAAGCCCTTTCCGGGCTATGCCTTTTATTATGCCCAATTCCTTAACAATGCCTGTAAACATCTTGTTTTAAAATCCCCCTCAATCCCCCTTTTTCAAAGGGGGAGGTTTAGAAATCCCCCTCAATCCCCCTTTTCTAAAGGGGGAAACGGGGGGGGATTGCGACGTACGATGCACGATGCACGTTATTTAAAAAATTTCTTCGCGAGTTCCTCCGCGAGCTCCACTTCTTTCAGCGCTTCTGAAGCCGGCGAAAGAACGGGCGTGCCGTTCAGCACGCAGTCCACGAACGACCTTGCCTGGGCGTCGAACGCGTTAAGCTGCTGTATCACGGGCTCCGTGATAGCTGAATGCGCTCCCTCATTCCTGAATATCCTTACTGAGGCAGCCTGCTGTTTCGCGAGCGGCGCGGGATTCCTCACCTCTACCGTTGCCTTTTCAAAATATATCTTGCATCCCTCATCCCAGTGGTTGTGGGCATACGGGTACGCTTCCATGAATACGTTCACGCCGCTCTCGGATTTCCCAAGCAGGTATGTCCCGTTATCCCCGTGGTTGGCGTAGTCAAAAGAGTAATCCTCGCCAAGGTAATAGCGCACCAGGTTTGTCTGGTGGCTGTAGAAATTAAGCCACCAGTTGATCTTTTCTATCTGGGGCTTAGACATCCATTCCGGAAACTTTTCCATATCTATAGGATACGCAGGCGGCGCTTCGTCCGTGCTTAAGGGCGGTAGGCTGAGCTGGGTCCAGTCCCCGTAGGCGCACCATATGCGCAGGTACATAAGCCTTCCGAATTTGCCGGTTGATTTCATCTCCTGCACTGCTTCCCTTGCCGCGATAACGCCGGGATCAAACCTTTTCATGTATCCGACCTGGTATATGAGTTTCTTTCGGCCCGCGATGCCCGTGATCTCTTTACCGCCCTCCGAGGTTAGGCAGATGGGTTTTTCCGTTATGACGTTCTTGCCCGCGTTCAGCAGGTCCTTCACCACCCCGTAATTGAGCGAGTAATACATAATGGACACAACCGCATCTATGTCCTTGTCCGCGCAGATCTCCCTGTGCGTCGGGTAAACCTTGGCGATGCCGTACCTGCGCGCCACGTTCTCGGCAAGCCTGGCCCTTCCCTCGGCAAGCGCTGCCATTTCCACATTGGGCATTTTATAGTAGTTCTCAATGTGGGCGAGCTGCCCCATGTAACCTGCGCCCACGAACCCCAGCCGTAGTTTCTTCATCATTGTTTCCTTTCTTGATTACGGTGATTTTAAAAGATGATTACAGTGATTATTCAAACAGGCCAAACTGGCTAAACAGGCATAACAGGCTTAACTGTCCTGACGATGTTACTATGTTACGATGCACGATGTTACAGTTTGGCAAGCAAAGCGTCCAGATATTTCTTGGCGTCAGCCGCGATCTTTTCAGGGTTCTCCTTCCAGTAGTCCTGCCTGAATATCTCCACTGAAAGGAATCCTTTGTAGCCTTTATCCCTCAGGATCCTGAAAATGTCCACGAGCGGAACAACCCCCAGGCCCGGGTAAACCTGCTGTTCAGCCCCGAGCTTTTCCCTGGGCGCGTCCTCGCAGTCACCCACGTGCACTAGAAGCAGCTTTTCAACCGGAACGCTCTTTATCTCTTCAAGCGTCACGCCTGACTTGTAAAGGTGGAACGTATCCAACATTATCCCGAGGTTATCGCTGCCGGCTGCGCTTATTATTTCGAGCGCGTCCTGCGGCTTTGGAACATACGGGTGCATCCCTATGGGTTCAAACGCGATCTTTACCTTGCAGGACTGGATCGCCTCAGCGTAGGCCTTCAGGGCTGCCGCGGCTTTTTTCTTCGCATCCTCTTTGGTAACGCCTTCCGGCTGGGCGTCCGCCGGGTACACGAGAATGGTTGAACAGTCGATCTGCGCCGCGATCTGCGCCGCCTTTACCGCTTCCTGTATCGCCTGTTCGTTATCTGAGAACGCTATCAGCGGGACCGGGCAGAGAGAAACCGGCTCCAGCTCCGCGCTCCAGAGAAGCTCCTGCAGTTTTACGAGGGTGTTGCCGTCGGCAAGGAATTTTTTCAGCTTGTCATACCAGATCTCTATTCCCGTAAACTTGGCTTTATGCGCGAAAACAATATCTTCCTGAAGCTGATACGGCATTGTTGTGGCGCCGTTTATGCACAGTTTCATTATGACCTCCGGTCGTGCATCGTTCATCGTGCGTCGTGCTTTGTAATGCCCCTGCTACTCCTCTTTGAAAAATATGGAACAAAGGAGTTTTAACGATGAACGAAGAACGATGAACGTTTTTTTATACGATTTTAATGGCTCCCCATGCACCAAGCTTGTCTTTCATTATTATAAGCACTCCCCTGACGCCCTTTGCTTTCTTTCCGAACTCAAGAGCCCTTTTAATATCCCCGGGTTCCTTGACGATGTTGCCTATCGCCGTGGCGCAGGCGTCCGCTAATGCCGCGGAAGACGCGACAACAAGTGCCGCATCTGTCCTGCCGAAACTGAGCGACGGGCCGACAGTGCCGGAAGAAGTGCATACGCCGACCGGCGTCTGCTTTGCCTCGATCTCCACCGTTATCCTCTCGCTTAAGGGAGAGTTTCCCGCATGTATCCCGAGCCTGCGGTTCTTCAGGCTTTTTAAAAAAATATCGCCGCCGTTCTCCACTATGACTTCAGGCGAATATTTCAGAAGGTCCCTGCCAACGTATTCCGCTATCGCTCCGGCAACAGCCGCCATCGGTCCGGTGCCTGCGGTTTCGCCCGCCCGCAGCATCTCGTTCACTATGGGAGCCGCGAGAACATCGATTGGCAGCGGTGTCAGACTGCTGAGGAACTGCGGGTGCTTTTTTATATATTCCTCTATCTGGGAGCGGTACTTGAGCGTGGATTCGATCGCCTCGGAAGAAAGGTCGGATGCGGCGCATATGTAAAGGTCGCTTTCCTTGACCATCACCTCAAAACCTTTAAGGTCCTCGGTTATATAATCGCGGCGGTAAATGCGCTCTTCGTACATTATTAAACTCCATTCTCGTACATGTTTGTCGCTAATAATGTTATTATAGATATTAATTTTTTGAATGAAATTACTTTTATATTTTTATTAAAATTCTATAATTTGGGTTCTTTTATCATCTTTGTTGATAGCAGATATTCCCAATATTTTAATTGATGAGTTAATTGAATCGCGAAATTCTATTAACTTTTCTAGACGTGTATTATTATCTATTTGATTAGAACCTTTTAGCCATCCTATAACATCAAAAAAACAAAAAACTAGACATGTTTTGTTGTGAGAATATGTAAAAATATCATTTAATTTCGAGATATCTTCGGCTGATTGATTTCGCCTTTTGCTAAGTATTGATGAGCTAAAACCAACGGGGAATATTTTAAATTCAGCAACAAGATCTGGTTCCACATATACTTCATTTCTATTTTCTATTCTTTCGCCAACAACTAAATCATATTTATTTTTTCTTAATTGCGGTATATTTTGAAAAATTCGAGTTTTTAAAAATATTTTAGAGTTAAGTTCCTTATTATGTTTTAAGATATGATAATAAATTCTTGCCAGAAAATCATCTTCGATAATTGGACTAAAGTGATTATTTCTATATTCTTTATTCAAACAATTAAAAGCTTCTTTAAGTCTATTATACATTATTTCTTATCTCGTTAGCAATTAAATTTCCCCAATTAGTTTCTGTAAAATAAACGTATCCTAAATCACGAACTATTACGAAAATATCTTTCGCCAATTTACGAAAAGACCGACAATTTTGATAACAGTTCTCAAAATTCATTTGCGCAGTAAGTGCTGCTTGATCGGTTGTCTCCTGATAAGAACGATTCATCATCTCCTCTAAACGACCTTTTGCCCCACTAATATTTTCAGGATCCTCATTAAAGGTTGCATCGGTATTAATTGATCTTTTTCCTCGCAAGCTTTCTATGCAACCTAAAAACCAAGATTCATATTCATGTTTTGCTATTATAATTGTACAAGGTGTGTTTCCCGCAACAACTTTTACTGGTCCCAAAAGTCTGTTTACCAAATCACGTGGACAATCATCATCAGCATCGAATATTATAATAATAGCTTTTTTGTTTGCTGCACCCAAATTTATATTTGCTAGCTGAACTCGTTTTTTTAATTCCTCAACATTTATAAGTTTGCTTTTGGGCCAACGCATTGGTCTCTTTATAAAAACATTATATATTTGAATTTCAGCAAGCATTCTTCTTAAAAGAATCCCTACGGAATCTACTTCACCATGTCCTTCAACTATGGGTTGAATTATTAATGGCTCCATTTTTAATCCTCAAATAAATTAAGTTGAGCTATATGCGGTTCAAAAAGCTCATTGCCACTTTCTAAAATACCGCTCCTCATAAGATCACCTAATCCCATTAAATTATTCCTTACCGATTCGATAGCAGCTTGAGATGGTTTATAGACTTGCGTAGCTCCCTTTTGCCAATCAACAACTCTAATTTGATCTGGATTAAGCCATTTAAAATCAAGTATTTCTGGGCAATGAGTTGTTAAAATAATCTGTGTATTTCTTGATGAAGTTCGAACGCCATCCATAAGTGCTCCGAGAGCACCTGGATGAATAGTTGCTTCTGGTTCTTCTATTACTATAAGTGACGGAATCGGTTGTTGTAAAAGAGCAGTCAAAACACCGATTGCCCTAAGAGTTCCGTCTGACATTGAAAAAGATTCAAATTTTATCTCTTTGCTTTTTTGCCCATTTTTTCCATTACTCCATGATTGTGTAAATTCTAAAGATAACTTTTTTGCATGCTTTTTAGTACGAACGCTATTTATTCCAGGAACTACTGCTTTTAATAATTCACCCAAGTTTTTAAATACATCTTCGTGTGATCTTTGTAGCTCCTGCAATACACTAGTTATATTACTTCCGTCTGATTGCAACCTTAGCCCGCTATCTGGAGATTGAAGCTCACGTATTTGAGAAGGCACAATAGAATAAACCTGCATAGAAGCTATTGATTTTAGAACTGGCATAAATTCAAAAGTGCCACCAATAATAGGTAAAACAAGGGATTGGGGATCAAGTGAAGGTTTAAGTCCCAAACTCGATGAAAAAGAAGTAACGTGGCGATCAAACCATTCAAATTCTTGATTTCCTTCTAATCTACATTGTTCTCTAACTACCTCAAATTGGTGTTTAGGAAGTGCTTTTATTTCAAAAGCATACATTCCTTTTTTTTTAATATTATTTGACATAGGTATAGTAAAATTTAATCTTAAACCCATACTAGCAGGATAACCTCTTTGAGAACTTCTATGACGAACTGCATCTAATCCTCCGCGTGTATCAAGAGCTGCTTTTAAAGGGACAGTCATTAAGTCAGAAAGGAATTGAAATATATCTACAATGTTACTTTTCCCAGCTCCATTTCTACCGACTAAAAAAGTTAGATTTTCAAAAGGGATTTTAGCAGAAAGAATGCTTCTGAACCTTTTTAGAATTAATTCTGAAATAAAAATTGGGTTTTTCATCATAATCACCTCTTTAAGAATTTATTAAGATTTGCAATATTGAACTTACCAATTTTCATTTGTTTTTACTTTTTTGCTTATTATTCAAGCTTTTTTATATAATCCTCTATATTAATACCGGCTTTCTTTATCTTATAAAATTCATATTGTGTTTTTTCAAATACTTCCTGAATATCCATAATATCCATTCCAGGGTTTTCATTAAATTCAAAAAGTATAACAAAATTACTCAGGTCATCTATATTAGGGCATTCATTGACCATTCCTTTTAAAATATGGTTAGTGATAGAAATATCATTGTTGTACCATCGTGCAATACGAAATCTTGATACTAATGTTAAAAATAAAATTTCTTTTTCATGTTCTTCTTTTTTATTTTCATTTAACTCTTCTTTAAGAGGATTCGCTTTTTTTATATTAATATATGCACTCAGCATTGTCTTTCTCGTTGATTTTGTACTACCGCCTATTTGCATCCAAATAAAAATAAACAAATATATACCTAAAATAATGAATCCAGCTAAAATAGAAGATCTAAAAATAAGTATAAAACCGCTAATAATTATAACATTCTCAATTATTAAAAAAACCAATTAAAAATCGAGGAATTAACAATTGAAAAGGGTCTTTTTCCACGATTTAGATAATTTCTACCATGCCATTGAATAAGTATTAAACCAATTATAATAAAAATAATTCCTAAAATTATCATTTTTTCCTAGATGCTTGTTTTTTCTATTTTTAATAATGGATGCGCGAAAGTTGGCTTCCCGCCTCATCGGCGGGTCGCCGAAGTGGCGACAAATCTTTCCGAAAATAGAAAATTGAGCAATAGACCGTCCCGATGTAACATCGGGACTCCAGATTTTCTGCAAAGCAGAAAATCAATCGAGGCGACGGAGGATTTCTTCTCCCTCGTCGCTCTGCTCGCCCGGCCACCTCACCATCTCGGTGGCGTTCGTAACTCGGTCCGACTTATTCGTCGGACCACTCACCATCCGAAGCCGGCCACTTTCGCTGACGCCCTTCGGGCTTTTCATCCGTATGGATGCGCGAAAGTTGGCTTCCCGCCTCATCGGCGGGTCGCCGAAGTGGCGACAAATCTTTCCGAAAATAGAAAATTGAGCAATAGACCGTCCCGATGTAACATCGGGACTCCAGATTTTCTGCAAAGCAGAAAATCAATCGGGGCGACGGGATTTGAACCCATGACCCCACGCACCCCAAGCGTGTGCGCTACCAGGCTGCGCTACGCCCCGATTCACTGATTAACGATTATTCCACTTTTACAGTTTACCCGCCGTAAGCGTGTGCGCTAAACAGGAGGAGTTTACCCGCCAATCTTGCTGGGCGGGCTACGCCCCGATTTCCCGAATTATGACAATTCCACTTTTGAGGAGTTTACCCGCCAATCTTGCTGGGCGGGCTACGCCCCGATTTCGTAAAAATAAACAGTTTGCAGAGTTTATAAGTTTACAAGTTTACAAGGAACTGCTAAATCCGAAAAACAAACGTTTGCGGTAAATACGGGTGGTCTTTAGTAAAACAAAATTATAATTTCATGATCTTATCTTTAATGCGGCGGAAAGGCCGGCGCTTATGGTTTATAAACGCGTTTGACTCTGTCAGGAATTCGATCAGGCGGTTCATGTCCGTTTTACCATCTACGAAAAACGGATTGTGCCTGCCCTCTGCTACATATCTCATATCTTCCCGGAGTCTGGATGATCTTGCAAGCTCCCGCATTTCTTTCTTGATTTCAGCGCTCAGCATTATGATACCTCTTTTTTAGATCCGAGAATCTTTTTTTCTCTTTAAATATGCTAAAATATTCTTCTAAAAGATCCCAGTTTAATTTCTTCCCGTAATTCTTCATCAGCGTTCCTATGTCCGAATATTCCCGTTCAACTCTGTTCTCGTCATTGGCGGCCGCCTGTATTTTCAGGCCTATTATGTCCTCGGGCTGAAGAACTCTGATTTTTAATTTCTTAAAAATATCTTTTTCAACCGCTCTTTCAAGCATGGCTACCGCGGTTTTTCTGAAAGCGTGCAGGAAATCCACTTCCCCGAACATTTCAAGCGGTGAAACGTATTGCGAAACATTCCCGCTCTTAAACCTGCATTCGTAACCGCTGCCTTTCATGATCTCGTCAACCTTCGGCATGTCGTCAAGATGAACAAGGAAATCAATATCAACGGTCGAGCGCGGAGTATCAAGCGCGCCAAGAGCAAAACCGCCTATCAACGCATAGCGGATATTTTCTTTACGGAAGTTCTTAAGCAATATTTTTAATACGGTCTTAAAATCCATATGATGTTTTACGAATACGAATGAGCTAATGAACTATTGGACTATTGAGCGCCTTTTATTCAATTTGGCGCGTCAGTTCTAAAGGGTGTTGCGGGAAGGCCTTCCTTATTATATAGGTTGCCGATAGGGTTGTTCGCCCAGCCGTACCTTATTGCAACCGGTATCTCTATTTCGTCGTTCCAGGCAAGGACCGTGTTCCCGTCAATCTGCACGTTCGCCCACTTGAAACTCTTGTTTTCCCCGCAGATCGCGAATCCTTTCAGCTCCTCACCCTCTTTTACAGCCAGGCCGGTCCCGGCATGCTTGAAACTCAGGCGGATCTTGCTCCCCTCGACTTTCATGGAATCGTATATAGGGCCGTAATAAACGATCTTTTTGTCGTAGACGGTCCCCAGCGCCGCGAGTGCGAGCCTTTTCCCGACATCCTGCTTATTTTTGGGATGAATGTCTTTTTCGTCCCCGATATCGGTTATCACCGCCATTCCGGTTTTCGGCACTGAGAGCGTCATGAGCTGCGCCTCGCGCAGTTCAGCCCAACCGCCTTCCGACGGCCTTTTCTGGACCGCCATAAAATTCGCGAGCTGCACGAACATGAAACCGAAATCCCCCTGGTTCCAGCGGCTGCGCCAGTCCCGGATCATGGCCGGAAAAAGTTTCTGGTACTTGCGCGCTTCGCCCGCGTTGGATTCTCCCTGGTACCATATGGCGCCTTTGATGCCGAACGGTATGAGCGGGTAGATCATCCCGTTGAAAAGGCAGGCCGGTTTCATCAGGAATTCGTTAAGCGCTACGGGCGGTTTGGGCCTTTTAGGAGCAGGCTCTCCCGCAAGCGCCGCGCTCTCTGAAAGAATATCCCATTCAGCGAGCTGTTCTTCATATCTCTGCCTCTGCCTGTCGTAACTTTCCTTTGCCCTTTCCCAGCGCGTGATAAATACCTTAAATGAAGGCTCTGATTCAAGGACCTCCCGGCTCATCCACGCTTCGATCGGCGTTCCACCCCAGGAACTGTTTATCAGGCCTATAGGGACTTTCAACTCCCTGTATAATTCCCTTCCGAAGAAATACCCGACTGCCGAGAATCCTCCGGCAGATTTCGGGCTGCACAAAGTCCAGGAACCCCACGTGCTTTCCTGCGGTTCGTCCGCGACCTTCTTTGTCACTGCCAGGAACCTTATCTCCGGATAATCCGCCTCCGCTACCTCCTGCCGGGCGTTTAGCCCGCTGTTCACCTGAAATTCCATGTTGGACTGCCCGGAACAGATCCAGACGTCGCCGATAAGAATGTCCGTAACGGTTATCTCGTTGCTGCCTTTGACCGTCATTTCAAACGGCCCGCCCGCTTCCATCGGATCCAGCCTTGCCATCCATTTTCCCGCGGCATCTGCAACAGCGTTTGCTTTTTGTTTCCCAAGTTCAACCAAGACCTTCTCGCCAGGGTCAGCCGTGCCCCAAACCGGGATCTTTATACCCCGCTGGAAAACCGCGTGGTTTTTAAATGGCGTGCGCAGGGTTACATCAGCAAGCGCTGAAACCACGCAGAACAAAATAGTCGCCAAGATTAAAATTACTTTTTTTATGCGAATGGGATGCTCCTCGTATTTTCAATTAATCAGGGCTCCCTCCTTAAAGATTGGCGGGTCTTCGAAAAGCCCTGAGTTACGCTTAATCCACCCTCACCTCTTTCCTCTCCCGTCAAGGGAGAGGAAGAAGTTGAATCATTCGTGCCTTCGTGGTTTCCTCACCCATCCTTTCAGGTGGGCGAAGTCTCGCCCGCTGGAAGACGGGCGGAGTGCTTTCGTGGAAATTTTTCTCCGTGCCTCTGTGCCTCTGTGGTTATTTTTGACGATGCGCGACCCGCCAGGGCGATGCACGATGAACGTTATTTAGGTACCAGGGTGAATTCGATCTTTTCGCCGAACCAGGCACGGTCAAGCGCGGTCATCTGCAGGACCACCTTCGTTTCCTTGCTTATGCCCTTGCTCAGCAAGAACTCAGGAACATCCGCGTCCGCAAAATAGGGTGCGTCTTTCGCTATCCCGGCCTTTGCCTGTATCTCGGATTCTTTCGGGGTTGAGAGGTAAACCGCGCCTTTCGCGCCCTTCGCATTCGCAGGCGCGATCCATGCCGCGGACTGCAGATTTCCCGCGGATGCAACGCACTGCACCGGAGCACCGGCCGCAACTTCTATTTGAGCGCCATCCTCAACTTCAATCCACGAGCCTCCCTCCACTAATACGTTGGCGGGCAGGGAAGGCTCTACTCCAACCTTTATCCTGACATAGTTAAACTCGGCATTCAGGTACTTGGGCGGGTTTGTGCCGTTATACTCCACGTTCCCCACAGCTTTCAAGGGAGTGTTCAGCGAATTCGTGCCTGTTGCCTCGTCTTTCAGCCCGGGCAACTTGCCCGCGTCAAGCAGTCTCCAGTATTCGTCCTTTATCTTTTCGTAAACTCCGGCTATCCCCCGCACTGTCAGGTCCCTGTCCACCACGAACCACTTTGCCACTTCAGGCATCGGGCGCGGGGTTGTGATCTGCGGCGCGTATTTGCTTATCATCTCTGTTGTGGGGCGCCAGGAGCCGTCAGGGCCTATTATCCCGAAATCGCTGTTCTCCCCGAACCTGAACCCGCCCGGGAACCACCAGCATGAACTTCCGTTCGCATAGGAAATAACTATCATTTTGTAGAAATCGTCGTAAAGCTTCCCCTTGCCTGCTTCAACGTTAGGGGCAAGGCCGAAATTCGTGCCTGACCATGACGTGTTCCCGAACTCAGCCCACATCACCGCTCTTCCCGGAGCGGTGTATCTCGCGTAAGTGGTGGTGAACGCTCCGTCCCGCACCCGGTTCCAGTCACCTATCCTGCCGTACCCTTCAGGCTCCACAAGCTCAAAGGACCTGAACGCCCTGAAATCGTAGCCGTATGCCTCGGGCGCGACAGTGGGATCGCCTGAATGCGCCATCCTGAAACTCACAAAATGGTACGGATCAATGCTTTTTATGAGACGCGTCGCGATAGTGCACTTCTTGCTCACGAAGTCGTCCACGAACCTGCGGTAAGCGCTGACCATTTTCAGCCACTCGCCTTCCTCCCGCACCTGATGGTCGGACGGACCGGTGATTGCCTTGCCTTTTTTGGGGATCGGGAATTCCCAATCTTTTTCAGCGTTCTCTATGCTGCCGTACCTTTCTATGATCCATTTCTCCCATTCTTTGTCATATCCTTTCCTGCCTTTCGCGTTCCCGTAGCTGGATTCGTACGTGCCCCAGGTGCGCTCCCAGGCAAGGTCATAGGCGAAAAGAACGTCGAACTCAGCCGCGCGCATATCCTCTATCATCCCCTTTACTTCCTTCCACTTGAACATCAGGGGATCGGCATTGGGCCGCAGTGAAAGGTTCACCATTATTCCGTGTTTCTCGCTTCTCATCATAAGGTCCTGGGTGTTGCGCGCCTTGTGCGCGGGATGGTATATAAAAATACTGACCATATTCATTCCCATTTCTTTCATCCTGTCCAGGTCCTCTTCCGCTATATCGGGATCGTAGGACCGTGCGCTCAAGTACTGCTCGAAATACTCCCCGTCCTCTATGGCTATTTCGGTCGAGCACATATAGTTAACGCCGTGCGCGTACCATTTCTTTCCGTTAAGGTAAAAATCCCCGTCCTTCACGGTCATGTAATTCCTTTTTTCAAGCGGCTTTGGCTCCCATACCTGCAGTTCCTGCCGCGCCATGTCTATTACCTGGCCTTTCCTGACGAGTTCGGTCGTGACGTCGTAGAGCCTGTCCGCGAACTTGCCCGGCTCCCAGGCGCAATCCACGGATATGGATTTGTCCGCGATCACGACAGGCAGTTCTTTCTGGAAAGCGATCTCTTCTTTACCCCTGGGCTTGACCTTTATCCGCGCAATAAGTTCCTGGCTTTCACTCTGGCCGAAATTCACGACCTGCGCCCCGAGTTTCACGCTTTCTCCCTGGTAATAAACAGGCAGCTGGGACCCTCCCTCGTAAAGATAAACGCCGTCCGTCATCTTCTTCGCAAGGTCAATGATCATCCCGGCGAACGCTTTGTCCTTTAAAAGCTCCTGCTGGGTGATGCCGAGGCAGGCAAGCGCGCTGCCCTTCAGCGGGGAAAAATTGTTGACGAACATCCACGCAAGGTAACCGCATCTTTTGCCGTTCTTGTCATAGGCGTTGACCAACGGTATAAAACGCATCCTTCTTTTCTTGCCGAACCCGGTCCCTTTGGGCCTGGGGCTTGATGAGAACGGGTCTTTGACCCGGGGTATTGCCGCGTCCTTCACAAAAAGCTGGCCAGCATCCACCTTCGCTGACGCGTAATTCGTCATCGGGAACATCTTATAAGCGGGGCACAGACCGTCGATAACCATTTCCTTGTGCTGGTCAAGTTTCCCAAGCGTGTTCTGGGTGGTCCCTATCTCATCCATCCAGAGCCTGTGCCGTCCAGGCCCCACCGCGGCCGTGTGCGTGAAAGAAAGCCCCACGGAAATAGCATTCACGTTCTCGAACTTTACCGTGTCCTTCGGGCCGCCCCTTCCCTTGCTCTGGTTGTCCTTCCAGTATTTGAACTCCTCCGGGTAGATGGCGTATTTTTCCCATTTGTCCGAGATCCTGACGCTTGCTATCCACCTGGAAGAATCGTCCTCAACGCATTCGATCGAGACCATCCCGGTCCTGTCGTCGCCTTTCGCCCAGAAACAGAACAGGTTGTGCCCCTGAGGGACCGAGAAATCCTTCCTCCAGGTATCCCAGCCGGACAGGTTCTCGATATCAATGAGCAGGCTGTTCATGGAACCCTTGAAACCGCCGTCCTGGACCTCAAACGCAGAGGGAGAATTCATATCGTTGGCTCCTCTCTGCCAGCCTGAAACGTCTCCGTCCTCAAAGTCAAAGACCATGTTCTCTGTTTTTATTTCCGCGAGCCTGCGCATGAATGTTTCTTTGTCCATCCACCTGTTGTCCTTTTTCCATGCGGGGTTCGAAAAAGGGATCCCCCCCGCGGCTATAAGGTTGCCGCCTTTCGCGAGGAATTTCTCTATGTTTGCCGCTCCGGCCGCGGGGTAGGTCTTTGCCGCGGGAAAAATTACGACGTCAAAATTACCGCGGTTGAAAAAATCCCCGTCGCAGAGCTCGTCCCCGCTGATAAGCCTGGATTTCAGGCCTGCCTGGTCCAGGGCGCTCTTTAAGGATTCCGCGGCGGATCTATCCGCCCCGAGGTCAGGCTCAACGAAGATCGCGATCTTTTCCGAAAATTTCTTTTTCACAACATCCTCCTTCTTCTGTTCAGCAGCCGCAGCAGGCTCCTCCCCCAAAGGGGTCCCTTCGGATTTTTTCACTTCTTTCTTCACCTCTGCCGGAGTTGCCGGCACAGCCGCAGGAGCAGCAGCAGCCGGCGCAACAGCCGGAAGCGTTTTCCAGACAGCAGGTTCCCTGTATGAAACAGTCTGGCCCCATACAAGCATGCCGAACCTGCCGCTGCGTATCGCCTCCGCGTCACCGAACTCGTAGCGTCTCTGGGAAATAACCTTGTCCGTTTCTGGGTTCAGGACCGTTCCCGTGACCCCCTTCTTGTCCAGCTCGAAACGCAGCTTGTATTCCGTGTTGTATTTCCAGTTCAGCGCCATGTTCTTTTCCTTCAGTGCCTTAAGCCTTGTGCCCTCTTCCTGCTGAGCCTGCCATTTCCCGCCGAGGTTCTCAAGAAAATCTATGTAGTGCTGTTTTTTATCAGGCGCCTCAGTGAACCCCAGCATGAAATAATTGTCCGCGTCTATCCACATCATTATTCCGGCGACAGACCAGCCGTCTTCGCTCAGTCTTTCCTGCACGGTCATCTTCACTTCCAGGACCTGCTGCTCCAGGTCAGGCGCCTTGCTGGAAACGATCCACGCCTGCGCCGGTTCGGCTATAAGGCATTTCCCGCCCTTTATTTCCCAGTCGCCGGCTATGACCTCCCAGTCCCTGGCGCCTTTGGTGAAGTCGTCGGACCAGAGAGGCTTGTCCTGCGCTTGCGCTGGCGCGCAGTTAAAAGTTAAAGGTTGAAAGTTGAAAGTTAAAAACGTTATTAGAACTAAAAATATTATTTTACGCATTTTTCCCCCTAAATACATTTTAACCACGAATTAGCACGAATTTCCGCGAATTTTGTCTTTACTGGATACTGGACACTGTTACTGGATATTATTTCAGCGATGAACGATGCACGAAGCACGATGAACGAGTTATTTGCCGCCGAAAAGGCCTTTCAGCTTGTCAGCTGCCTGGTTCTTAAGCTCTTCGCCTTTTTTCTGCAGTTCCTGCTCAGCCTTCTTCTTTTCCTGGTCCACATACGCCTCACCCTGCTTTTTCACCTCGTCTGTCTTCGCCTGCACGAGCTGCGCCTGGGCATCCAGGGACGCCTTATACGCATCTATCTGCGACTGGGCCTGCTTTTTGAAATCGTCCGTTTTCGCCTGCAGATCCTGTTTACCCGCGTCAACCGCCCTGTCTATCTCGGCGCGTATCCTTGCTTCTTCCTCTTTCAGCCGCTTTCCTACCGCCTCGTTGAACTTCTGCGAAAGAATGCTGTCCATGCTTGAGCTCATTTCGAACTTAAGCGCGCTCATCGGGCCGTACATCCTGCCCTTCGCGCTTATCCTGCCTACATTGCTGAGAGCGTCAGCGGCTATCTTCGCCAGGTCGGTCTGCGGCGGGGCGTCAGACGTGAAACCGACATTATTAAAATCTACATTAATGCTCGAATCAAGTTCTTTCTCGTGCAGGCCGAAGGCCATGTTTATATCCGCGCCGCCGATATGCATGGTCGTGGGCAGGACATCGCTCTGCCCGATCCTGAATTCCTTTATGGGGAAGTTCCTGGCAAGGACGGTAAAATCATCCTTCGCGTCCGAGGTCGTATGGTCGAGCACCGCCCTGATATTCGCGAACGTTTTTTCGGAGTTTATATTGGGGAACCATGCCTTTATATCCGCCACGATCGGCTCGCCGAGGACCGGGGGGCTTGAAGTTATGCCCGTAATAATGCCGCTGAACACGACCCCGTTAGGCGCTTCTCCGGACAGCAGCAGTTTCTTTATGAGGAAAACCGGCATGTTCCTTTTTCCGGGGAACGCGATCCATATTCCCTTGCTTCTTTTCGGCGCTTTGAGCTTGTATTTCTTCGGCATCATTTTCCTGCCCTTCTTGACCCAGAAAAGGGCAGAATTTGTCCTGTCTATCCACACAGGCCCGAACACGGACCTTGCTATGCCCTGCGGTTCGATCCCGCCCTTTGCCTCGCCGATCATTTTCTTTATGTCCAGCAGTTTCAGGTCGTTTATCCTGGCCGGATAACCGGAAACCGTTTTATAATCGGAATCAAACCTTGCCTTCACCGTGTTGTAATCCGCTGTCAGGCTGTCAAGCTGTACCTTCGCCTCGTTGAGCTTCGCAAGAGCAACGCGGGCGTCCTCAACGCTCATGCCCGCGCCTACCTTTATTTCCGAGACGGTTTTTCCTATGGCTTCTGCCTGCGCTTTGTAATCGCTGGCGGCAAGTTCCTTCTGCCAGAAAGCGGTTTTCGTTTCCACGTCCGCCTTCATGGACGTTATTCCCGCCACCGAGCTTATCTTGTTCACGTCAAAGATCTGCTTTATATCCACCTTGCTCAGCATCGTCTGGAAAAAGGAGGGTTTCTCTGTCCTGACCTCATCCGTCTCGGTATCTTCCTCCCCGTCTTCCTTCTTTTTCTTTTTCTCCGGAATCCTGCAGGAAGTTTTGCGCCTGGTGTTCCACTTTACACCTTCGGCAGTCATCTCGTCTATTATGAACTTCCTTTCAAAAAGCAACCCTGGGTTCATGGCGAACTTTATTTTTCCGGCCTCGAAAAGATTGCGCCATTCGTCCTTCTTGTTCCCCACCCGCAGGTCCCTGGCGTCTATGGAAAGCTTCAAAATGTCAAAATGGACCTTCCGCACCTCGACCTTTGCACCTGCAATACTACTGCCAAGGTTCTGAATGCTGAACTTAAGGATCGTGTCAAGGAAGAAAAGGTATATGATTGTCCCCGCGACGACTATTATTACGAAAGGAATAAAATTCTTCCACCTCATTTTCGCTCCGCTTAAAAAATGATTACGGTGATTATTAAAGAGATTACGGTGATTAAAATATTGCAGATTGTAGATTTAAGGAATTTAAATTTACATTTTACAATTTGCAATTTGACTTTTGCAATGTCTTAACTATTTTGCCAGCCCACTAACTTGAAGGTACCACTGCGCGAACTTCGTTGCATTCAGTATCCTGAAGAACTTTATCTTCTCTATCTTCTCTCTCAGGTGAGCCCTGTACTGCTTAACGCCGTAGATCGCGAGCAGGTAAACCGGGTAAAAAAGGATCAAAGACAGGACAAGGCTTCCAAGCACGAGAGTGTTATTGAACTTTGTAAGGGGTATAACAGGCATGTTGTAGATTCTTGTCCAGAAAGGCTCAAGCGCTTTAACGTCCGCCAGCAGCCAGTAACCGATGGCGTTGGCGAGCGGGTCGAACAGAAACGCTATCAGGGAGAAAATGACGGCGGCGAACGCAGCGGCGCCGGAGCTTACGTTCACAAGCATTATAATAAGGAGTATAACAAGGTTGTGCAGGCACCAGAACGGCGTCAGGCCCACTATCGCGCCCAGGGCCGCCCCGCATCCCATCTGCGCCGGGCTTGCTTTCGAGTGCAATTCCTTTATTATATTGGTTATGAACTTCGTCAGAAAAAAGAACATAGATCCTCCGGAATAAAACTTTTTTAACCACAGGTGAACACAGTTTAAAATAAATACCTTACAGGGAACTTAAGAGATCTAAAAGGCAGCTTATTGATATTCGCTTAATTGGTTGACGTTTTTTGATGTCATTGCGAAGGCGAAGCCTGTGGCAATCCCGTCGTTAAAAACGAGATTGCTTCGCTATCGCTCGCAAAGACAACTGTCAAGGTATTATGCGATTCTCAGTAAATTCTCTTTGAATCCCTGTTAAAATCAATTTTAGTCTTAAACAGTGTTAACCTGCCTGCCCGCCGCAGCTGGTCGTGCTTGCAGGAGAACCCACAAATGGCGTAGGAGGGTGGTAACCTGTGGTTTATTTAGGTATCAAGGTTATTGTTAGTTTCTCGCCGAACCAGCAGCGGTCCTTCGCGTTCATCTCAAAAACGACCTTCGCGTCCCTTGTTATTCCGTCGCAAATCTTGAATTCCGCGATAACGGCATCAGCGAGGTACAGCGTATCCTTCGGTACAGGCTGGCTGAATTTCACGTCCCCTTCCCTGGACCCGAGGCACACGCCTCCGGCGCCGGGATGAAGAGCGGGCGCGAACCATTCAGCCTCACCCAGGTTCCCCATGCTTGCCTGTGCCAGGACCGGCTTTCCCTTTTCAACCTCTATGGTCTTGCTTGAATAAATATCCTGCCATTCCCCTGTTACGTCCTTTATCTTTACCCAGTTGAACTCGGCGTTAAGGTATTTCGGCGGGTTTTTGCCGTTATACGCGGTGTTTCCCACTGCTTTCAGCAGGACATTTGCGGAATTCATGCCTGTACCCGGGGATCTTATGCCCAGGACCTTCTGAGATGAAACCGCTTTCTTGTACTCGTCCTTGCCGTCGTGGAAAGCCATGTACCAGTAGCCGCCTGCGTGGGTGTCCCTGTCAAACGTGATCCAGTGGTCAGGCACGCGTAAAGCCTTGTCCTGCTGCATGAGCGGCGAATACTTCTTTAAAAGCTGCGCCGAAGGCCTGAATGTGCCGTCAGGGTTTATAATGCCGTAATCGCTTTTCTCGTCCACCCTGTAACCGCCCGGCCACCACCAGGGAGCTGTGCCGACCGCGTAGGCTTCCAGCACCATCCTGTAGAACCTGTCATGGTATTCAGCCTGTGACTTCATCGCGGACAGGCTTGGCTCCATCCTTGAGCCATCCCAGACGCTCTGCCCGAACTCAGCCCAGTAGATCGGCTTGCCCCGGGTTGTAAAGTTGACGTAACGGGTTATGAAGCCTGCAGCGTTATACCCGTCATCTGAATTCGATATGGAATATCCTTCCGGGCATATGAAATCGATATGCTTGCAGCAGGCAGTGAGAGCGAAATCGTGCGGAAGGGTGTTGCCCTGCCTGAAACTTATAAGATGGTTGGGATCGTACTTCTTTATCCTCCTGTGCGCGTCGTTCCACTTCCTGCTCATAAGGTCGTCCATAAACCTTCTATAAGCCGCTGTCATCACGCGCCATTCCCCGTCCTGCGACATCTGCTGGTCTGTTGGAGGCAGGGCTTTGGCGCCGTCCTTCTGTATGGTGAAGCCCCAGTCCGCCTCAGCGTTATCAAGGCTTCCGTACCTTTCGTTTATCCATGCCTGCCAGTCTTTTGCCCATCTCTTCCTGCCATCGGCATTGAACATGGAATTGCCCGGCTCCCAGATTATGTCATAGGCAAAAACAGCGGGGTTATCCTTTAATTTGCCGGCCTCCATGAATTCCCTTACCGTTTTCTCGTTGAAGTCAATTGGAGACGCGCCGTTCAGGAACCCGTTCACCTTTATGCCGTGCTTTTCGCAGCGGCGCAGGAAATCCATAAGGTTCCTCGCATTCCCCTTACCGCCCATCTGGACGCTGAGCATGGTCATTCCCAGTGCATTCGCCCTTTCAAGGTCCTTCTCAAGCTCAGCCGGCTCGTAGTACGCGGGGTCGATCCAGCCAAGGTGGTATTCACCCGGCTCAGTGCCCGAAATATATAGGGGCCAGAAATTGATTGCCACCGGATACCATTTTTTCCCGTTCAGCCAGAAATTGCCGTCCTTAACCGTAACGAAATCATCCGGAGCGGGCTTCTTGTCAGACAGAACGCCCATTTCGTGGGTTATAACGTCAATGACCTTCCCGTCCCTGAGAAGCTCGGTCCTGACAACGTAGAGGTCCGCTTTCGGATCTTTAAGGCTCCAGGCGAATTCAGCGGACCCGGTCTGGCCCGCCTTCAAGGAAATTTTATATTCATTTTTAAAAACAGGCTGCAGGGCAAGCCCTGCCGCTACATTAGTTTTATCCTCTTCCCCCTTGGCTTGCCCGCCAATTTTACTGGGCGGGACGGGGGAAGATTGAGATGGGGGTGAGGGGATAATTTGTATTCTTACCGTTACGTCCGCGTCCTTTTCGCCGAAATTAACGACATCAGCCCCAAGCGTAACGTCCTCTCCGGGGTAATAGGAGAAGTACTGGGAACCTGCCTCAAAAAGGAAAATTCCGTCCCTGATCCTGCGGCAGACCTCCGCGAGCGCGGATTTCACTGCCTCATCTTTGTAAAGCCCCTGGTCGTTCATTCCGAAGGCGGCGAACATCGAGCCCTTGAAGGGCGGGGCGTTGTTCACGAGAATTGAGATCACGGCGCCCCTTTCTTCCTTGTTCTTATCAAAGCATTTCGCAAGCGGGATCCAGCGCAGCCTGCGTTTGTTCTTGTAGCCGGACCCGACAGGCCTGTGCACCGGGCACACAAAATCCGAAGGCGCGGCGAAAGAAGTATTTTTGTCTATTATTACCTGGCCCTGGTCCGCGGCAACCGAAGAAACCGGCTCCATTGTCCTGTAAACCTTGTATGAAGGCGAGATCGCCTCGATAACAAGCGGAGCGCTCATCATCCCCTGCTCGAACTTGCCGAAAGGATTCTTCGCGGTGCCGACTTCGTCCATCCAGAAAGTGTGCGCCCCCCCTCCCATCGGCGTGTGGCTGAACGCTATCCCGAAATTGATCTTTACCGCGTTCTCTGGATTGAAATAATCCCCGGGCTTCCCCCTCTTGTCCTTCGTGGGCGAATCCTGCCAGTAGGGGAATTCCTCAGGCGACATCACGTAGTATTTCCACCCGGCCGTGAGCTTCACGGTCCCTATCCACCTGGACCCGTCCTGCTCGTTCATCTCTATTATCATCATCGGGGTTTTGTCGTCCCCCTTTGCCCAGAAGCACAGCAGGCCGTGCCCCTCAGGGAACATCCCGTCGATGGAAGGTGAATAATACGTGCTCCACCCGCTCAGGTTTGAGATGTCGAATTTCAGGCATTTGCCTTTAACCCCGCCTGCCGCAGCCTCCATTGAACCCGAGCCCGGCTCGTTCGTAGCAGGCTGCCAGCCGGAAAAATCGTCTTCTTCGAAATTGAGGAAAATGTTCTCCTGCTTGGTAGTTGAAAGCAGCTCTATGAAGGATTCCCTGTCCAGCCACTGGTCCTTTCCCGCCACCTTCTGCTTCCACAGCATATTTTTGAACGCCGGCCCGCCCAGCGTGACCAGGCTCCCTTTGCCGCGGATATATTTCCTCAGCACCTCTATCCCCTTAGCCGGGTAATACCTTGAATTGGGTATTACGTAAAGGAAAAAATTATCGCGGCTCAGGTCTTCCCCGCAGGCATCCTCAGCTGAAAGGAATGTGACGCCGAATCCCTTCGCGCGCAGGGCTGCCGCGGCCTGTTCAACCGCTTGCTGGTCCATTCCGGGAAGCCCGTCCTTCAGGACCGCGATCCTGCCTTCTTTTCCGTCCTCTATTTTCAAAGCTGGTTTGGGTTTTGCCATTTCTTCCTCTGTTTTCATCGCAGATCCTTCAGATTTTTTTTTACGCCTTTGCCCAGCACCACCGCGTCCTTATAATAACCCTTCATGCCCCTTGATATCAGGCCGGGCTTGCCCATCCTGACCGCGGTCATCTCCCCGAACACCCATGTCCTCTGCGCCAGCACGCTGTCTTTCTTGAGATCTACGATCTTGCCGGTTATGCCGTCCGCGCCCATCTCAAGCCTGAACTTATATTCTTTATTGTATTCCCATTTGAAGTACATGTCCTTTTCGTTCTTTGCCTTAAGCTTTGTGGCTGCCTCGCTCTGCGCCTGCCACGTGCCTTCCAGGCTCTCAAGGAAATCCACGTAATGCTCCTGCGCAGGCCCTTCCGTGAAACCGAGCAGCCAGAAATTGGAAGCGTCGGTGCCTATTATTATCCCGAAGAACGCCCACTGCTCAGCGAAAGCCCGCTCTGTCACGGTAACCTTCACCTCAAAAGCGCCCGCCTCGATGTCCGCCGCGCTGGCCGCATAAGTAATGGCGTTGCCCCCGTCCAGTTCAGCCCCGAAATACTTGCCGTCCTTTACCTCCCATTCCCCTCCGAGAACATCCCAGTTCTTCGCGCCCTTGCTAAAATCGTCCCTGAACACTTCCCCCAGTTCCCCTGCTGCCTCCGCTTTCGGCTTCACTGCTTCGGCTTTGGGTTTCTCTTCCTTTTTTATCTCGCTGACAACTGGCAACTGGCCACTGCAGTCAATT
>MNUP01000036.1 GCA_001871075.1 Candidatus Desantisbacteria bacterium CG1_02_49_89 | reverse complement strand
TTTTTTTCTGTGCGGAAATAATCAAAAGTATACCTGGGGAACAATCAGAAGTATACCTATCTGGGGGAAATTGATTTAGGCTGGCTGGTTTAAAAATCAGGTAATAATCACCCTCTCCTTTATCCTCTCCCCTCGAGGGAGAGGGGTAGGGTGAGGGGGGTGGGTACTCTCGAAGGCAGAATCTGGAAAGTAGGACGATTTCCGGAGCAGGAAGTAACCGTGTGTCTTATCCCCAACAAAAAGATTATTGTGTTAAAAGATGAGCAGAAAATCGGAGAGTACCAACTATGAGCGATGTGACATTTTAAGGTTCCCAAATGTGACATTTTGAATGTTGCGGAACATTAATGTTTTTTTTCTTGACATTTACCTGAATTATGGTATAATCGTATTGAAAACTAAATCGATTTAGTCCTGTTTAGTTAAATTATGATTACAGTGATTTCTAAAAGACGATTACGGTGTTACTGCTTATAAAATAACTTCTCTAATCCACTTATCCCTCTAATGCTCAAAGTTTCTTTTCAAACCACTAATCCCATAAATCGCGTTGCTTGCTGTTCCCCTTTTTCCTAAATCCAAGTTCTTTATTCTACTCTGTAAACTGTATAAACTTTATAAACTCTATAAACTTTTTTGGAGGTTGGCATGTCAACAATAAAAGAAGTAGCGAAGCTGGCGGGGATATCGCCGTCAGCGGTTTCGTTCGTCATGAACGAAAAACACAAAGGGGAGGTCAGCGCCAGGACCAGGCTGAGGGTCCTGAAGGCGGTGCAGAAACTCAACTACCACCCCAACCCTTACGGAAGAGGCCTGAAACTCAACAAGAGCGACGCCATCGGCTACTGCGTCCCGCGCGGAAGATCCATCCTGGCCGACCCTTATTACTACGAGATGCTGGTAAACCTTGAAAGAGAAGCGAGAAAGCACAATTATTCGCTTCTCTTTTTTGCTTTTGACATGGACGGAGGCGAGAACGTTTTCAAGGAGGTTATCGGTAATTCCCACGTGGACGGGCTTATCATCGAGGCGCCGCTTTTGTCCAACGGGTTTTCCCTCAGCCAGGAGATCATGCAGTTCCCAGCCGTGCTGATAGGCAAAAACTCATCCAAGATATTCAACAGCAGCGTGGACGTGGATGACATAAGGGCGGGACAGAAGGCGACAGAGCACCTGATAATCATGGGAAAAAAGAGGATATGTTTTATCGCGGGCCCTTCCGATATCGGGAACGACAGGGAAAGGCTTGCCGGGTACAGGGCAGCGCTAAAGGAAAATAATATTGAGCCCAACCCTGACCTTGTTATAAACGGCGATTACAGCATTCAGAGCGGTTATTCCATAATGGACGGGCTTATTAAGAACGGGCTTGTGCCTGACGGAGTTGTGGCGTGCAACGACCTTATGGCAATAGGCGCGATGAATTTCGCGAAGGAGAAGAAATTCAAGATCCCGCAGGATATCGCGGTTGTGGGGTTCAACAACACATCGCTCTCTCAGAATTATGACCCGCCGCTTACCATAGTGAGTATTCCCGCTTCCCAGGTCGCTTCAAGGGCAGTGGAAATGCTTGTAAAAATGCTCAAGAACGGCAACTGCAACGGCAACGGCCATAACGGTAATGGCCATAACGGCAACGGGCGCAACGGCAACGGCAATGGTTCCGGAGAAAAGGTGGTCCTTGATTCAGAACTCATCGTGCGCGAATCAACGATGGTCGGGTGGTGGAGGTTTGACAGGCCCGAGGGAAAGGAAGTGTCTGACAGGAGCGGAAAAGGCAGGGACGCGAAAATCGACGGCGCTGTCTGGGTGGGCAGGAAAAGAGCGGCAGGCCTGAAATTCAGCAGGAACGCGATGGTTGAGATCCCGCACAGCGAAACCCTTAACCCAAGGACAGGCGACTGGACCGTGTGCGCCTGGGTCAAGACATCCCAGAAACCCGGGATCGGCGAGGGGGACAAGGTTATCGTGCGCAAGGATAAAAAGAGCCAGTCGCGCATATTCTGGGGCTTGAGCATGGGCGGTTATGACGCGGGACTGATAGGGAAGGCGTTCTTCCAGATATGGCACGAGGGGAAAGGCGTTGCCTACGCGTTCTCAAGGACACTTGTCAACGATAATAAATGGCATTTTCTGGCGGGCGTGAGGGACACAGGGGCAAAGCGCATCAGGATATACGTTGACGGGAAGCTTGAGGGAGAAGAAAAGGAGGACCTGGGAGAGATCGCAGGGGATGAGGCACTTTCGTTCGGCAACGACGCGTCCTGGCGGGAGCCGCATTCATGCTTCAACGGGATCATAAGGGAAGTGAAGATCTTCAATAGTGCTCTGAAACGGGAAGAAATCTTTAAAAGCGTGTCAAAGTGTCAACGTATCAACGTATCAGAGTGAAGACAAGGATAAAGCAGTAAAACCCGAAACCCGAAACAAAAGAAGCAGTTAAACCGAAAACTCACAACTGGCAACTGTCAACTTGAATTCTAAAAAATTCGCGGAGGTTCAGCCATGGAAAGACATAATAATAAAAAAACGAAATATTTTCTAATAAATCTTTTTATTTTTCTCTTGCTGGCCACTGGTCACTGTAGTATGGGGCCAGGCCACCCAGCTTGTGATCGTCACAAACCCGTTCACTTCAACCGAAACCCATCCTTCTCAGTCAGTTGTCGTGGAGGCGCAGGACGCGGGGAATATCATAGACACGTCGTTCAATGAGACTGTTAATCTGTCAACCGGTTCGCCTGCCGGCAGGTTCAGCGCGGACAGGATAATTTGGCAGGATACCGATGCTATTACGCTTGCGCAGGGAAGGGCGGTCTTTTATTACAAGGACGGCAGTTCCTGTATATCCGAAGGTGTCTCGATCACTGTTTCGCGGGACGGGCTTACGCCCGCAACTCAGGCGGAAACTATCCAGTTTTCAGTGCCAAGCGGGCCTGGTTCATACATCACGATAAACCAGGCAAGGATGAGCGCTGACGGAGCTTCGGCGTGCACGGTCATGATAACCGTGAATGATACTTTCGGGTTCCCGGTCGCGGGAATGCAGGTGACTATCATGACCGGAAGGGGAGAGCCTGCTGATACTATTTTCCAGCCGGTTTCGCTCACTGACGCGGAAGGCCTGTGCGCGGGAAGCATTGTTTCGGAAAACGCGGGCATTGATACGATCACGGCGCTGTGCGAAGGCCAGGTCATCACAATGGGCGTAAACCTTGACAGCGCAGAAGGCATATGGCATTTTGACAGCAGTCTTGAGGATTATTCCGGAAGGGGTTATACCGGGACCAATTCAGGGGGCTTGTGGGTCACAGACGGGCTTTCAGG
Organism: Candidatus Desantisbacteria bacterium CG1_02_49_89; assembly: GCA_001871075.1. Lineage (GTDB taxonomy): Bacteria > Desantisbacteria > UBA1551 > UBA1551 > UBA1551 > UBA1551. The sequence goes on along the minus strand of MNUP01000036.1, from coordinate 7,672 downwards.
CTCAGCTATAAGGTATGACGGGGTCAGCTCTTACATGCAGTGCGATTCTTCAACGATACTGAACACGACCATCACGGTTGAAGCCTGGGTCAAGGTGTTCAACTACCCTTCGAACTGCGCGCAGATACTAGGTAAATTTCCCGGTCCATGGATGTTCACGCTGTGGTCTGACGGGACAGCTGCGGCAGAAGTGGAGGGAAGAGTTAATTACCTACTGTTCGCTGACGCTGGCATCACTCCGCTTCCCCTGGATTCCTGGAATCACCTTGTCAGCGTCTATGTTCAGAATGGCGATTTCAAAACGTACTTAAATGGAAGTGAAGTGCAGGCATCTTCTCCTATCAACCCGCTTGGGGATGACGGCAGTATAATGTTGCGCGCAAGCAATAATTACCCGCCGGACGTTGAAGGCGGGGCTTTAGACGGCATAGTGGATGAAGTCAGGATCTACGGAAGGGCGTTGTCTGCCGATGAAATTACAGCGCTTTATAATAAGGAATGCAGGATCGAGTTTATAGCTGTTAAAAAAATAGTTTTTACATCCCCTGAATTCTCAATGACGCAGAACAACCCGTCGCCTGCCATCCTGCTTGAAGCGCAGGACAGGAACGGCAGCAGGATAGCTTCGTGTTTTGATACCATAGTCCTCGGTTCCTCCTCGCCTGGAGGCAGATTCTCGGTTTCTTCAACTTCCTGGGCGGATACCACGTCCGTGTATTTCTATGAAGGCGCGGCGGTTGTTTATTATATTGACGCGAACGCGGGCTTTTTCCTGCTTACAGCTTCAGGTGAAGGGTTCTTTGAAGACACCCAGGTTAATGAGATCCTCGTCCCCGGCCCTAATGCCTTCACTTCAAGCCTTGCGTTTGACGCGAAGCGGGCCAGGGCAACCGGCTCTGATTCTATAACTGCAGTCGTATCCATAAAAGATACGTTCGGTTATCCGGTAGCGGGGATATCAGTCACCCTTGCTTCAGCAAGGGCGAACTCTGATGTCATAAGTCCCGGGTTCGCGCAGACGACTGATCTTAATGGGCAATGCACTTTTGCGGTATCTTCGATCTACTGCGGGCCTGACCTGCTTTCCGCCACGGCGGACGGATGCACTGTGTCAGGAAGCCTTCTTCTGAATAATTCTTTTGAAGACGGTTCTGTATGGCCTGACGCGTGGACCAGGTCTGTGCCGGATTCAAACTACAAATGGGACAACGCTGTTTTCCGTTCAGGCAGGATGAGCGCGAAGGTCGAAAACGCCCAGCTTACCGAGACCTGGACGAACTGGGAGCAGGTCGTGGAAGTTGAGCCGGGCGCAGTCTACTTTTTGAGCGGTTGGCTGAAAACAGGCACCCTTGCAACCGGGGCGCAGGCAGCGTTCTTCATCCACCACCTGGACCTGAACGGCAATATAATGTCCCAGGAATGGACAAGTTTTGTGACAACCAGCAACCAGGCATGGCAGGAATACTCTTTAAGCCCTTCAGTTGAAGGCGGGTGCGTGAAGTTCCGTATCGGGTGTTCTGTTTACCAGCCCACGCAGGCAGGTTCAACAGCCTGGTTTGATGACGTGCGCCTTACCGGAGGTTCAAACATACGTTTCACTGCGAGCAGGCTAAGGATCATAAGTGATGCCTTCTCGGTCACAAAAAACAATCCTTCGCCTGACGTGATAGTGCAGGCAGGGGATGAGGTTGGGAACATTGATACGGATTATAATAATACTGTCAGCCTGTCTTCAGATTCAGAGAACGGCAGGTTCTCGATAGACCGGCTGCAGTGGAGCGCTTCAAGCGACAGCTCGATCACTCTTTCCTCAGGCACAGCCACGTTCTTTTACAAAGATTCTTTAGCGGGCAATCCTGAACTTTCAGCTATGAGCTATCAGCTATCAGCTGATTCGCAGAGCGAATCAATACTTGAGCCCGCAGTCGTTGAAACCAACTCTTTCATAATGTATGGTTCTTACAGGATAGGCGCAAGCGCTACCAATAAATGCAGCGTGATAGTTGTTACCAACGATACCTTCGGCTATCCCGTAGGGGGGATAGAAGTTACCCTTGCTTCCGCAAGGGCGGATTCTGATGTTATAAGCCCAGGGCCCGCGCAGACGACTGACGTAAACGGGCAGGCGACCTGGACCTTCGGCTCGATCTATACCGGAGATGACACGCTTTCAGTGATTGCCGAAGGCGGGAAACTCATAGAGCAGGGCGTGAGAAAAGATATCTCGGGGTTCTGGAAGTTTGAAGAAGGCGCCGGCTTGCGGGCAATGGATATGTCGGGCAGGTCAAATAACGCTTCGCTTGTCAACGATCCGGCCTGGGCGCCGGGCAGGCTGAATTCCTGCCTTGATTATGAAACAAACGATTACGCGGCTGTTCCGGATGCTGAAAGCATTAACCCTGGTACAGGCAGCATTACTGTTGAAGCGTGGGTGAAAACCACCCAGGCGCCGGCTCCGCTTGAGGGGGACAAGATCATCGCGCGCAAGGACACGACAGGGGACCCGCGCGTTTTCTGGGGCCTTGGCATGATAGGGTACGATACTTCGACGCTGGGCAGGGCGAATTTCCAGGTTTATAAAAGCGGCATAGGCAATAACCAGGTGCTTTCAACCGGGACCATAAACGACGGGCAATGGCACCTTTTAACAGGCATAAGGGATATAGCCGCCGGAAAGATAAAATTGTACGTTGACGGGATCTTCCAAAACACCGGGGATGAGGCTTTCGGTGACCTGACAGGCGCTGAACCACTTTGTTTCGGCAACGACGCGTCCTTTTTCGGCCCGGCTTCTTCTTTCCAGGGCCTGATCGACGAGGTCAGGCTGTATAAGTCCGCTTTGGCAGAGACAGAGGTCATTGCAAGCTTCCTCGGAAAATGCGTTGTTACCTTTGTTCCGGGCGCCGCAGGCCTGAAATTCATTTCTTCCCCGTTTACCGCTGTTGCAGGGACCGCGTCCACGCCAGCAATGCTTGAGGCGCAGGACCCTGCAGGCGAAAGGGTCGAGGATTTCAGCGAGACCTGCGACCTGTTAAGCTCAGCCGCAAACGGCAGGTTCTCTCCGGACGGCATAAACTGGAGCACGTCAAACAACACCTTTATTTTATTCAGCTCAGGCACAGGGGTTTTCTATTATATGGACGCGGACACAGGCATGCCTGTAATAACAGCTTATCGCATATCGCTCATAGCAGATACACAAACTGAGAACATAATACCGCCGCCATCCCCGAGTAACACCGCTTCTTTTATGCTTATTAACTCTTATCTTGTTCCGGGAGACGGAGCTTCCGCATGCACGGTGGTTGTATGCGTGCTCAGCGACAGCGGTATCCCGATCCCTGGAGAAACAGTCACGCTTTCTGCTTCAAGAAGTAACTCTACAACTATCCAACCAACAAACCAACCAACCGATTCTAACGGCCAGGCAACCTTCACGCTGAAATCAAATTATCCGGGGCAGGAAACAATTACAGCTTCCTGTTCAGCCGAAGGTACCATTACAAGGGCTGTGCAGAGATCAGACGCTGCCGCGATATGGGGTTTTGACGAGCTTGGAACGGCTTTCACGGATATCTCCGGCAATATGCATAACGGCTCTTTGAGCGGCGCGGTCCATTCGCAGGGAAAGTTCGGCACAGGCCTGAAATTTGACGGGGCTAACGATTATGCAACCGTCCCGGACAGCCCGGATCTGCGAATAACGGGGAACATAACAGTTGAGGCGTGGATCTATATGGACGCTTTTGCTGACACAGCTGACTGGCACAACGAAATAATCAGCAAAACGGATTTCAACGTGATGCGGTTCTTCGTAAGGCAGTCCAACCACAGGCTCTGCGTTTCCCAGGTTTACGGCGGGGTGAGCGGAGTTGACGACGGGAACCAGGCGCTTTCAGCAGGCCAGTGGTATCACGTGGCGTTCACGTATGACGGGCAGAAATTCTTCATCTACGTGAACGGTGAACAGGACGCGGAGTTTTCGCATTCCGGGACTCTGCTGACAAGCATGAATCCCGTGTTAATCGGAAAACAGATTGATACCTCGCTGTTCAGGGGTTTGATCGATGAGCTGAGGATCTACACCAGGGCGCTGAGCCCTGAGGAAATAAGGGCTTCTTACAGGTCGATCGCGAATGTCATTTTCACCGGCGTCCCTGAAAGGGTTAAGATAACGTCCGCGCCTTTCAGCGTAGCGCGTAACAACCCGTCCCCTGAAATAATCCTGGAGATCAGGGATACCACAGGGAATAAATACCCGGTTTTCAACGAAACTGTTGCCCTGGCTTCAAGTTCCCTAACAGGCAGGTTCTCTACTGACGGGCTGCAGTGGAACACAGCGAATAACACTTCTATATGGCTGAGCGCGGGCTCAGGGATGTTCTATTACAAAGATTCTGTTGCCGGCGCTCCTATACTTTCAGCATCCCGCATTGGGCTTTCAGCTGATTCGCAAAGCGAATCAATTCTGGAACCGTCTGTGCTTGAAACGAACTGTTTCATTGCTTACAGCGCGTTCAGGATAAGCGCGGACGGACTTGCAGCCTGCACTGTCACTGTGAATGTCAATGACACGTTCGGCTCCCCGATAGACGGGGTCTTGGTCACGATTAGTTCCTCAAGAGGTAATTCTGATACTATCCAACCAACAAACCAACTAACTGATTCTAATGGGCAGGCGACATGGACCCTGAGATCCGTTTATGACGGCGTAACTATCCTGACAGCCCAGGCTCAGGGCAGGACTATAAGCAGAGGAGTGAGAAAGGGTATTTCAGGCCTGTGGAAATTCGAGGACGGCTCAGGCCTTACGGCAAAGGACCAGTCAGGAAGATCCAACAACGGCAAGCTCCTGAACGGGCCTTCCTGGGCTTTCGGCAGGTTTAATAACTGTTTACAATATGACGGGACAAACGACATCGTGGCTGTGCCGAACGCGGACAGCCTTAACCCGGACACAGGAAGCCTTACGGTTGAAGCGTGGGTAAAAACTTCGCAGGCGCCTGTGCCGCTTGAAGGTGACAAGGTCATAGCGCGAAAAGACACCACCGGAGCACCCCGTATATTCTGGGGATTTGTGATGGGCGGGTTTGATACCGGAACTATCGGAAAAGCGATGTTCCAGGTTTACAACAGCAGTTCAGGGGTTGTGGGCATAACTTCAGGCAATACCATTAACAACGGCGCGTGGCATCACCTTGCCGGAATAAGGGACGTGTCCGCCGGGCAGATAAGGTTCTTCCTTGACGGAGTTTCCCAGGGTTCGTCAAACGAGGGGCTTGGCAACATAACAAATTCCGAGTCGCTTTCCTTCGGCAACGACGCTTCCTGGTTCGGCCCGGGATCTGCTTTCCAGGGGCTGATAGATGAGGTGAAGGTTTATCAGGCAGCGCTTACGGATTCAGAGGTGATTGCGAGCTTCCTTGGCAATTGCCCGGTTATGTTCCTGCCCGCAGCGACAAAGGTTGAGATCGTTTTTCCTTCCTCATTCAGCATACCGGCGAATGCGATATCCGCTGGCATAAACATAGAAGCGCGCAATTCCTACGGGATGAAGGACGAGAATTTCGGCGGGACCTGCGGCCTGTCTTCCAGTTCTGCGGACGGCCGTTTCTCCGCGGATAGGCTGCAGTGGAGTGCAACGAACGAAACGTATATCACACTTTCAGCCGGCGCCGGATCCTTCTATTACAAAGATTCTTCTGTTGGCAATGTAACACTTTCAGCTTTCAGCTGACACAATCGCCGGCACTATCTACGCGCCATCAATAGTCCTGGCGAATTCCTTATACGCGCTGGGTTCTTCTAGGATACGGGCGGATGGGAATAACGCGTGCACAGTGACCATAACGATAAACGACACGTTCGGCTATCCTGTCCAGGGAGCGGAAGTCACCCTTGCTTCTGCAAGGGCGAACTCTGATGTGATTCTTCCCGGGTCCGCACAAACGACTGACGAGAACGGGCAATGCACCTGGCTTATAAGTTCCGGATACGCCGGCCTTGATACGGTTGCCGTATTCTGCGGAGGCATGCCTGTTTTAAGAGGCATACAGAGATCAGGGGCAGCCGGCATCTGGTGCATGGATGAAAACCTTGGCGCGATCGCGCGGGACATTTCAGGCAACGGGAACAACGCGCAGTTTTCCGCGAGCCTGCCTGTATGGCAGGCGGCAGGAAAAACAAATTCCTGCCTGCAGTTCAACGGCTCAAATAACCAGTATGTGATAGTTGCGGACGCTCCCAGCCTGGACGCGGCAGGGGAGCTTTCGCTTTACGCGTGGGTTTATCCCACCGCGTACGGGCCTAACGAGCGCACCGTCATGGCAAAGGAAAACACCTACAAAATGGACATTAATTCAGGCGGAGTTGTAAGGTTCCTGATAAGCTCGCAGGACGGGTGGGTGAACTACGCGATGGGGGGCAGCGTGCCCCTCAACCAGTGGTCTTTTGTCGCTGCCACTTTCGACGGGAAGAACAAGAAGATATACGTGAACAATGTTGAAGCAGCGTCAAGGCCCGGCACTGCCCCGATCTCAGCCAACAACGAACCGCTTATCATAGGGGGAAGGCAGGTCCCGCCTGACGACTACTCAACCTATTTCACGGGTTATATTGATGAGGCAGGTGTTTACACCCGCGCTCTTAATAAGGAAGAGCTTAAGGCACTGTATGAATCCAGGATAAGCCCCTGCTTCTCAGCCATAAACCTGGTGTTTCTGACCCCGGGTGTCAAGATGAAGGTGGGAACGATCTCGTTGCAGATAACCGTTTCAGCAGGCGGGGCTTTGGGCGGGGCTGACCCCACGTATCCTGATACAGCAATAGATCTTTCAACGACTTCTGATTCAGGTTCGTTCTCCGCAAACTATACTCCCTGGGTGCCTGTGAATTCAGTCCAGCTTTCAGGCGGCAGCGCGGGTTTCTTTTACAGGGACAACGCTATGAACAACCCGGTGATAAAGGTGTCGATACCTTCGGCTGACCTTGAAACAGGCTCGCAGCAGGAAACAGTGACTGCGGCGCAGCTCGTGTTTGCCACTGACATTTTCTGGGTTTCAAACGCCGGCATATCCCCGAAGATAAAAGTGATCGCGCAGGGGCTTAGCAGTGAAACAGCCGTGAATTTCAATGAGGTGGTTTCTCTGACCTCCAGTTTCCCCACCGGCAGGTTCTCAATAAGCGACACTCCGTGGAACGATGTGGCTACTGTCACATTCACCTCCGGGCAGCTGGCGTTCTATTACAGGGATAAACAGGGAGGGATACCGCTGATCACGGTTTACCAGCCGGAGCTTGATCTGTTAGCGAGTTTTGAATTTTATGTGATCATGCCGGTACTTGAAGTAACAAAAGAAATGAAAAATCTCGGCACGAATATTTCAGGCAGACTGGTAGCGGTGAATCCCGGGGATATCATTGAGTGCAGGATCACGATCCTGAACACTGGCACAGAGAGCGCGTCCGGAGTTGTGATCACCGACACGGTTGTTTTCGATACCCTGTATTTCTCAGCCCTGGAATTCATTTCAATGGAAACCGCGTCAGGTTCTGATTCCTGGGCATATGCCATGGACAGCGATGCGAACTGGCAGGCGTGGGGTATTCAACCGGGTATTGAAAACGTTAAGGGATTAAGATGGCTTATCAACACGATCTTTCCGGGCGAAGC
>MNUP01000088.1:4165-14596 GCA_001871075.1 Candidatus Desantisbacteria bacterium CG1_02_49_89 | reverse complement strand
ACGGAGCTTTCATTGTATTTGAATTTAATATACCCGCAAATCTCTGTGCACTCTGTGGTATATTTTTATTTGAATCTCAATCTGTTTTATGGTTTGATAAGGATCTTAAGGAAATCGCCGTGTTCCAGCATGAGGTTGAAACCCTGCATAAACTCGCTGAGGCTGAACTGGTGGGAGGCAAGAGACCTGACGTCGATCGAACCGGATTGTAGGAGTTTGATGGCAGACGGGAAATCGTGGAGTAGGCTGAAGGTTCCGTAGATCGTAAGCTCCCTCTTGTAAACCTCGTAAGGATTTATGCTTATCCTGGAATCAGGCGGGCAGACCCCGAAGAAAAGGAGCTTGCCCGCGTCTTTCACGTGCGCGGACATATTCTGCACAACCTGCGGAATACCTGTGGCATCTATTACAACGTCCGCCCCGAAAGGAAAAAGTTTCTTTAAACCGGCTTCAAAACCGCCGTTATTCAAAAGCGCTGCGCCGGCTCCAAGCCTTTCGGCCGTTTCGAGCTTCTTCCGCGAGACATCCGCCATTATGACCCTGGACGCACCGCTTTTTTTGCACACCTGCATCAGCATCAGGCCTATGGGGCCGCAGCCGAATATCAGGACTTCATCGCCTGCCCGCAGGCCTATCCTCTTTATCCCGTGTATGGCGCAGGAAAGAGGCTCGATCATCGCGCCTTCCTCAAATGAAAGGCTCCCTATCTGGTAGGCGTTCCTGTAGCTGACCGAGACAAGCTCTTCAAAACCGCCGTTGAAATGCAGGCCGTACGCCCGGAAATCCCTGCAGAAATTTTCCCGGTCCGATTTACAAAAATCGCATTTCCCGCAGTAAACACAGGGGTCCACGCACACCCTGTCCCCCGGCTTGAATCCTTCCACGTCAGCGCCGGCGCTGATTATCTCCCCGCTGAACTCGTGCCCCGGGACTATGGGATAAGAGGCTATGAAATCACCTTTGTAAACGTGCAGGTCCGTGCCGCAAAGCCCCGCGGCCTTTACCTTTACAAGAATATCTTCCTTTCCGGCCTGCGGCTCAGGTATGTCTTTAATGTTTATTTTACCGGGTGCTTCAAAAACGACCGCCTGCACGAATACCCTCCAAAAGCGTATCAACGTATCAGCGTGTCAACGCAACAACATGGAATTATTGTAAGCTTACTTGAAAATTAAGCAGTTCAACAACTTTAAATAAAAAATCCTTATGCATTTGCGTTGACACGTTGACACGTTGACACTCTGACACGATTTATCTTCTGAAGCTGCGCTTGTATTCTTCCTGCGCCCTGGAAATCTTCTGCCTCACCTCACTGCTGTCCTTGTAGTTCAGTGCCCTTCTGAATTCCTCTATAGCCTTTAAATAGTTATCCCGGTTGCTGCCTGCGGACGAAAGGTATCTCAGACCTGAATTATAATATTTCTGGAAAAGCGCTTCACGCTCCTCTTCTGCCCAGGGTGTGTTCCACACCCTTACTATTTCGTCCTCTCCGCCTGTTGCAAGGTATTTTCCATCAGGCGAGAAACACGCCGCGTAAACCTTCCCCGCCTGCCCCTGTACCGTCTTTACGCATTCACCGGTGTCCGTGCGCCAGATCCTGGCAGTTTTATCCGCGCTTGCTGAAATTATATATTTACCGTCGGGCGAACAGCTGACGCAGTAAACGCTGCCTGTATGCCCCGGCAGGGTCTTCAGGCACAAGCCGTCGCTTGCGCGCCAGATCCTGATCGTCTTGTCCCCGCTTCCGGAAACTATAGTCTTGCCGTCCGGGGAAAACTGCGCCGAATAAACGTTACCCGTGTGGCCTTGAAGAGTCGCTGCGCAGGAGCCATCGCTTATCTTCCATACCTTTATAGTTCTGTCCGCCCCCGAAGAAATAACCAGTTTGCCGTCGGGTGAAAAATCAACCGAATACACGCTTGCCTGGTGCCCATGGAATGACTTTATATTTTCCCCGTCGCTTGCCCTGCGCACCTTCACCGTCTTGTCCCCGCTTCCGGAAACAAGCATCTTGCCGTCACGGGAAAATTTCAATGCCTGGACCCAGGCGGTGTGCGCCTTTATGTTTTTCAGGCACTGACCGCTGTCCGCGCTCCATATTTTGATCGTTTTGTCGTATCCGCCGGTTGCCATCAAAGAACCATTCGGAGAATAAACCGCCGAATAAACAGGTCCGATGTGGCCGGTTATGTTACCGACGCGCTGGCCGTCGCTCACGCGCCAGACCTTCGCGGTCCTGTCGTTACTCGCAGAAATAATATATTTAGAATCCGGGGAGAAATCCAGTGATTCCACCCAACCGCTGTGCCTGAATGTGTTCAGTTGCGCGACCGCAGGCGCCTGCGCGCATACGCACAAAACAACGCAAATTAAAACAAGGATTTTAAGTTTTGTCCCGAAGGGATCCCTTTGGGACAATTTGCAATTTCCCGCCCAATCCATACGATTGGGCGAGGTCTCGCCCGCTGAAAAGACGGGCGGAGCCTTTTGACTTTTGACTTTTATTATCTTCATTTGCTACACCTTCCTCATCTCTTCCATGAAATCTTCGATCGTTGCGTATCTTTTCGACGGATCTGCCTGCAGGCACTTCTGCATAACATTGTCCATCCTGTCAGGAAGGCCTGGCGCAAGGTCAATTACGGGTTTGAACGCCATCTTCTCCTTCTGCGGCAGGTAATCCGGGCCTTCAAACGGGACTTTGCCGGTAAGCATTTCGTACAGGATGACTCCCAGAGAAAATATGTCTGAGCGCCTGTCGTTGAACCCCAGGTGCTGTTCCGGAGCCATGTAAACAGGCTTATCCGGCATCTCTCCCGTGGCAAGCATCAGTATGTCCTTGGCAATATAAGACACCCCGAAATCCATTACCTTGGTCTCGTCCGGATCTGTGTCCGCCTTGGTCCCCTTCGGTATCAGTATATTGGAAGGCTTAAGGTCGCCGTGGACCACGTTGTGAATGTGTGCGTAAAATACCGCGCTGCTGACATATTCCAGTATCCTCCACGTTTCCCCGAGTTTCATCCTTCCCTTCATCATCTTGTCAAGCGTGTAGCCGTCCACATATTCGTAGACAAGGAAGCAGGACTGCCCTTCCATAAGGACATCCACAAGACTCACTATGTTGGGGTGGTCGAACTTCGACACGATTTTTGCCTCTGCCAGAAATTTCTCGAATCCCTTCTTGTCATCGGCAATCTCAAACCTCATTTTCTTTATGGCGTATTTCCTGTTCGTCTGCGTGCCCTGGCCCTCGTAGACCATGGCGGTAAAACTGCGCGCGATCTCCTTGCCCACCCTGAACCTGCCCTTCCCGATCTCGCCGATCTTTCCGGTAATCTCAACCACTCCGCCTGCCGGGGCTGAAACATGCGCTGCCTGCTCTATTGATTTTGCGGTAACCGCCGATACCTGTTCTTTCGAAACAGCGGTTATCCTTTCAGCAGGTGATTTCCTGAGGTTCGCGAGGCGCGCGTCCACGTCCCTGTATAGTATCTTTTCATTTACAAACGCCTCATATATCGCCACCGCTTCCCTGATCTTCCCTTCCTTCTCGAAGAACGTGGCGAATTCGTAGTAAACATCTTTTGATTCCAGGAGCTTCACCCTTTCGCGGAATTGCTTGTAAAGATCGAAGACGTTGTCGTGCATGTCAAGGCCTTCATAGAGTTTCAGGCAGATCCCGAATTCCTTTTCCTTCCATTCGGAACGGGGTTTTTCCATCATCATGTCAAGTGCTTCCATGAACTTGCCCTTCTGCTGCTTAGCCTCTATTATTTTCATCCTGTATTTTTCAGGGACTTTCGTGGGCTGCATCTCGTCAAGCCTGCCGAGTTTTTCGTAGATTGAGAACATCAATTTGTAATCCACATCCTGTATGTCTTTTTTGGAGGAGATCTGATAGGCTATTTTCTTATCCAGCACGTCGCCTGCTTCACTGAACTTTTGTTTCTCGAGCATAAATTCCGCGATCTGGGAATAATATGAAGCGAAACCTTCCGGGTTCTCATAAAGTATTTTCAGTATTTCCGGGGTCATGCCCGCGAGCTCATAAATACCGACTATCTTATACACCGGCGCGTCCTTGGAGGAAGGATCGCCCTTGTAGAAATCCTGGTCCTTAATAACAGTGCCATTCTTGAGCATCTTAAAGGCATTCTCATAGTCGCCTTCCTCCGCAAACTTTTCCGCGTACCCCATAAGCCACGCGCTGGGCACGCCCTCCTGCATCATGTCGTCAAGGGCTTTCAGTCCGGCGAACATCTTCATAAAATCGCCTGCCGAGAAATCCTGCGCTTTGCCGCCTGCGGCCTTGTGTTTTTCATACATCCTGCGCGCGTCCGCAAGCTCTCCGAGTTTTATCAGCTCCCTGACAAACTGCTGGAAATAGTTAGTGGGGAACTCCATTTCAAAAAGTCTGTCAAATTCTTTCAATCCCCTGTACAGCGTAAGCGCTTCAAGAGGGCTTAAGACCGTTATTTTGCCCCCGGAATCCAGCAATTTTTTAAGGGACGCCGCCGCCTCGGTAAAATTCTTTGCCTGCACCGCCGCCTTTATTTTTTTCGGAAGGACCTTTTCAATGAACTCCCTCTTCTTTTTCTGCATCAATATCACGAAAAATACCGCGGTCCCGGCAGCACCTACGGCCGAAATGATCAGTATTATAACCAGCCATTTGCTCTTCTCAGCCCCAAGTTTGGCCGCACTGGCCAGGCCGTCTTCGGCCTCCTTGGTCTTAAGGTAGGTCAGGGCGTGCCTGAATTCCTTCTTGGCCAGGTCATATTTCTTCTCATCCAGGTGGACCATTGCCTGCGATACCACTGACCTGTAAGAGTCTATTTTGGAGATGAGCTGCTCCATCTCCTTCACCCGCTCAGGCTTCTCCTCCCTGGAAAGGCCCTGTTTGAAGTAGGTCTTTGCCTCGCTTATCCTGTCAAGTTTCAAGCTGCACTGGCCAAGGTAGTAGTCCGTCCCGCGCGGGTCTATCCTTGCGGCTTTTTCAAAATGCTCAAGCGATTTCCCATAGTCCTCCAGCGTAAAATAACAAAGCCCCAGCGAATACTGGTTATCCGCGCTATTGGGCTTGATATCAACGGCTCTTTTAAGGTATACCAGGGCTTCCTTGGGCTTGTTCTTATCAAGCAGGTCGTTGCCTTTTATCCAGGCATCGAAATCCGACTGTGCCAGGATATTATGCTGCAGCCCCACAACTGCCGATATTAACAAGAAAATTATCAATATCTTTTTCATCATATCCTCTTTGCGATGAACGATGCACGATGAACGATGTTACGAATCAGGGATTCACCACTATTGTCGTGTTCGCATTCGCGGTGTTCTTCTCGTCAAAGGCCACGCTCAGGCCTGCGCTGTAAATGCCCCTGGGCAGGTTGGACTCCCATTTGGAAACAAGGACCTTCGCAATGCCTGCCCCGAACTCTGTCCTGGCTATCCTTATTTTGTCAACTACGGCATCCGTGGAATCTTTCACCTCTATCATTCCCTCAAGATATATCGGCATGTTACCGGAATTTTTAAAAGTCAGCTTGCTTTCAAAGGAAGGAACAATTCCTGTTGCATCTATATCCACGCTGAAACCTGTTATCTCGCCCTTAACCACGGGAGTAAATTCATAGACCTTAAAGGTTGTCTCCGTGACAGCCGGGTCTCCCATGCCGCAGTCCACTTTTGCTATTATCGAATATTCTCCGGTGGGGAGCCCTCCGGGGAATGAACCGCCGTATTTCTTGCTGGTTTTTACCGGCACTGCTCCGCCCTTGAAAGACGTGGACGCAGCAACAATTCCCGTTGCCTTATCTGTTATTGAAATGTCGCCCTTTTCGGCGAAAAGGCCCATGTTGCCTTCATTTACAACGTTGAACTGGAATGTTATCGGCTTGAATTTTTCAACGTTGGCCACCCTAAGCTCCGCAAGGCTTATCCTGGGCTGCGCCATCTCAAGCGGCTGCAGTATCTGAAAAACCTTCCTTCTGGAATTTGAAAATGCACCTGACTGCAGAACGCTTTCTGCCGTGTAAGAACCCACGTAAAACATGTCGGGGTTGAGGATGGCCTTCAACTGAACCGAGTAACCGGGAAGTATGATGCCGGATTCGACCGGGACAGCGGCTATCTCCTTTTCATGCTGGTCCTTAACCCTGATCTTCCCGGCAACCGCGAAGTGGACGTTTCCCGAATTCTTGAATATGGTAGTGACCTCTATCGGCTCTCCCTTTGCCGACTGCTTCAGAAATACTTCCGATATCTCGCCCTTGACTATCTGTCTGCCCGGGAGAACCATCATCACCGGGATCACGGTCTCGCTTTCCTCGCCTTTTGAGATCGTTTTGTAGTTTACAAGGACCGCGGCGTATAGGCCGCCATCGGGCGTGTTACCGGGCACGTCCACATCGATATTAACCTCATGGATCTGGTCCGGCCACAGTTCCACTACATTCGTGTTCAGCCTGATGAACGCGGCTGCGGACCTGGGAAAACGCACGTCGGAAAAAATGAACGCCCCGTTCAGGTTCTGAGCTATTTCCTTTACGGTTAGAGTGACGCTGAGCACTTCATCGCCGGTGTTGGTTAACCTTATAAGTTTTGAGGCTTTTCCCGTGCGGCCCGTGATTTCTATCCTGTCCGGTTCAACGCTCAGTCCGATCTTCCCCATCGCATTGTCAGGGAACGCTGAAAGTGCGATAACTGCTGTCAGCAGCAGGATCTTCAATGAATTTAAAACTTTGACACTCTTGCACATAGACATTTTGCTGCCTCTTTATCATCGGTAAATTTAATGAATTTTACAATACATGAAAAACTGGACACTGGACACTGGCAACTGGACACTGCATTTAAGGATTTATTATTACTTTAAGCCCCTTCCCGCTCCTGGCGGTTTCCAGCGCCTCCCTGATCTTCTCAAGGGGGAACTTGTGTGTTATCATGTCTGCGCCTTTTATGCTCCTGCCTGCCAGCAGCTCAAGCGCCTGCCTGTACTGGGGCGCGGATGAAGCGAACGCCCCGAATACGGATAACTCCTTATAATGTATGATGTTACTCTCTATGGTAATAGTCTTTCCGCCTGGCAGGCCTCCGAAGAAACATATCCTTCCCCTTGGGGCTATCATCTGCAGGGCCTGTTCCTGGGCTTTGGGGTCCGGGCAGGCAGTGATTATGACATTCGCGCCGCAGCCCGCGGTCATTTCCTTTATCCTTCCGACCAGGTCTTCCTTGGCGCTGTTCACCAGAGCTGTGACCCCGAATTTCTTTGCCAGTGCGAGCCTTTCCTCGGAAATGTCGGCAAGCACGATCTTTGTCGCGCCTGAAAGCCTTGCAAGTTCAACGTGGAAACAACCGATAGGCCCTGCGCCGATAACGAGGACCATATCCCCGAAAGTTATACCCAGGTATTCCTGCGCGTTAATACAGCAGGAAAGCGGCTCGGCAAGAGTTGCCTCATCATAAGAAAGGCCAGCCGGTATATCAAGAAGGTTGCCCTGCATCACGCCTTCCTTTGGGATAAGTATGTATTCCGCAAAACCGCCCTGGTAATAGTATGCCATTGCCCTCAGGTCAGGGCAGAGGTTGTGCCTTCCCTGCCTGCAGAAACCGCACCTTCCGCACCCTACTTCAGTGACCATGTGGACCTTCTGGCCGGTCTTGTAACCCTCAACCCCGGCTCCGGTTTCCGCTATCGTCCCCGCAACTTCGTGACCCAGTATGTGCGGGGGCTTGATAGCGTGGTGACCATGGAAATATGTGCGTATGTCCGTGCCGCATATAGCGCATGATTCCACCTTGACCAGTACCTCGCCGTCTCCAACCTTCGGCTTATCAACGTCCTTTACTTCGATCGATTCTTTTCCCAGATATACAGCCGCCCTCATTATACCTCCATTTTTTGATTACGGTGATTTCTAAAAGAGATTACGGTGTTTTTAAAACAGTCATTAGCAAGATAAGAAATTTTCGTGTTTTCGTGATACTTTCGTGATTTCGTGGAAATCTTGTACTTTAAACTTTCAACCTTCAACTTTTAACTTGCTTCTTCTGCCAGACAAGCCAGATGCCCTTCAGTGTCAGGTCCGGGTCGATAATGTCGAAGATCTTTGTTGATCTTGCCACCAGCGATATATATCCGCCCGTTCCTATGACAACAGGATCGGACCTCAATTCCTTTTTAAGCCTTGCGACCATACCTTCTATCATTGAAGTATGACCGTTTATAATGCCGGAACGCATCGCGTCAACGGTATTCCTGCCCAGGATCCTGCCCGGCGTTTTAAGTGAGAATCTACGACGTAGTTTCGCGCATCTGGTCCAAAGCGCTTCTGATGATATACCTATACCGGCTGTTATCGCGCCTCCGAGGTATTCTCCCTTCCTTGAAACCGCGTCAAATGTTGTGGCTGTGCCGCAATCAACGACTATGGCCTCTCTTGTGGACAACCGGTGAGCCGCAACAGCATTCAGTATGCGGTCTGTCCCAACCTCAAAAGGCCTGTCGCAGAGCACCGGGATCCCGGCGTCTTTCAGTTTTATAAAATGCGGGTTTAATCCCGTTGCTTTTCGAAGGATCCCGGCAAGTAGAATATCCCTGCAGGGCACAACTGAAGAAACGTATACCGCGCCTGCTTTTGCGCCGTTTACGGTCTTCAGAAGGCGCGCCAGTTCCTTCCTGAAATTTTTTATATCCGCCGATATTCTGTCTTCGACAAGCGTCCTGCCCCTGAAAATACCCGCAGTGACAGCCGTATTGCCCATATCCACCGCAAGTAATATTTTACTCTTATTTTTTTTCATCTCCCGCCATGCACTGTCACAGTTAATTATTAAACTCTGATACGCTGACACGGCGCCTGCCCGCCAATCTTGCTGGGCGGGACACGTTGACACGCTTTAGTATTAAATCATTTCCACGTTCCCCGAAAAGATCTCTATGACCTCCCCCGCATCTGTCTTCAGGACAAGCCCGCCTTTCCTGCTGATGTCCACAGCCCTTCCTGTCACCGTCCCATAATTACCAGCGCCGAACACCCTGATCTTCTTCCCGATAGTATAACAGCTCTTTTTTACTTCCGCAAGGATCGGACTGAAACCGTCCCTGGTAAAAACCCTATACATCCTTCCGGTCTCTTCAAGTATCCTGCCCATGAGCTCAAGGTTATCCACACTGCGCCCAAGGCCCTGCAAAGAAACCGCGGTGTCCCGGATCTGCGGAGGAAAAGCATCCGCAGGAACATTCGTATTTATCCCTATGCCTGCCACAACATACGCCGGGCCTTCTTTTCCGGTCCCCGCGTCCGCGATTATCCCGCCTAGCTTCTTCCCGCCGCATAGAATATCGTTGGGCCACTTGATAAGCGCACCGATCCCCGCGATCTTTTTTACCGCCCGTATGACCGAAAGGCCTATTCCGAGATTAAACGCGGCAACAGATCCTTCGATACCTGCAGCGGGCCTGAGGACGAACGAAAACCACAGCCCACCTTTCGGGGAGAACCAGGAATTGCCCCTTCTTCCCCTGCCCGAATTCTGCGCTTCGCTTACGACAAGGGTCCCTTCCTCCGCGCCTTCTTTAGCAAGCTGGAGCGCGAGGTCCTGGGTGGAAGGCAGTTCCTGAAAACAATTTATGTTTTTTACCCAGCTGACATCCAGGTTTATCACTTTACGTTCGGCCTAAGTATATTTTTTCCTGAATAAGTTATATATCTTCACCCAGGCAAGGAAGAGGAACGCTTCTATCATAAAACTTCCTACGCGCCTGGAGTAGTCCGTCATAACTATCCTGCCCTTCTTCAGGTTCGCCAGGAATTCTTCCTTAGTGGCGAAATCGTCCATTTCAACGTACATATTGCCTATTTCGCACTGGTGGTGCGCATCGCTGCCGGCGCCCATAATAAGGTTTCTTTCTTTTGCGAATTTTATCGCGCGCATATTCTCAAAAAACAGGAAGTTCCTGGCGTTGTAGCATTCTATTATATCCACCTGCCCGTAGAGTTCGTAAAGCTTCTTCTTGTATATGGACTCCCTGCGGAAAAAACTGAATGGATGGGGAATGGAAACAAGCCCTCCCTGCGCCTTGATCCTTCTGATCGTTTCCTCGGCTGTCAGGTTGGGCGGAACCGGCTCTTTCATGAAAAGCCCTGTTATTTCCCCGTCAAGCGTCCTTATCTCCTGGCCTATTATAACCTTAAAATCCGGCGGCGCTGTTTCCCCTGCCTTAAGAGCGCCCTCAATGGTATCGTGATCTGTTACCACGACGCAGTTTATTCCCTTGTCAACGCATGCACTGAAGAGCCTTTCAACCGCAAGCGCGCTGTCAGCGGAATATTTTGTGTGGACGTGCATATCAACTTTCAGCATTTTTTCCTCAGGGTGCCCCAGCTGGATGCCCGAACTTGTTCGGGTTGGGTGCCCCAACTTGTT
>MNUP01000088.1:0-4157 GCA_001871075.1 Candidatus Desantisbacteria bacterium CG1_02_49_89 | reverse complement strand
CAGGGTGCCCCAACTTGTTGGGGACTCAGGGTGCCCCAACTTGTTGGGGACTCAGGGTGCCCCAACTTGTTGGGGATTATCTTCCCATCAGGCTCAGCCTTGTCCTCGCGTCTTTTGCAAACAGGCTGCCTGAATCCATGTCAATGGTCTTCTGGTATTCCGCGGCTGCTTCGTTTTGTTTTCCCGTCTTCTCATAACAGCCGCCCATATCCATGTGCAGCAGCGCGACAAGAAAATGCCTGGGATATTTCTTTACAGCATCCCGGTATGTCTGCAGGGCTGTCTGGATGTCGCCTTTTCCCTCGTAGGATTTCCCGATGCCCTCCATTGCGTATATCGCCCTGGACCCGCTCCCCAGCCCGGTCGCGTTCTTCCCGAAGGTCTCTATGGCATTGTCGTATTCCCCCAGGAAAAAATAGCAGTTGGCAAGGTACTGGCGCAGGTCTGACGCTATTGTGGTGCGGGGGTGCTCCTCCAGAACAGTTTCAAACGCCTTTTTCGCGCTGCCGTATCTGTCTGCCGGGCTCATGTTCGTGTTCGCGTATGTGAGCAACGCCGCGTTGAACTTTCTGGACGCCTCGTTATTGCTTCTGATGGAAGTGAAAATGAAAATTATGAGGAATAGCACTGCCACGCCGCCTATCAGCAGGCCGACTATTATCCTGTCCCTGTGTTTCTGCCACATGCCCTTGAAGAATTCCGCGATATTCTCTATATCCAATAGCAGGTTGTCTTTCTTTAGTTCTTCCTTTGTCACGCGCATCATTTCCTCCATTGATATAGTATAATAAGTATGAAACCTGGGAATAGAGCAATAGATAATAGACCATCCGCCAATTATGCTGGGCGGATTCTATTTTTTCCCTGCGGGGAAAAAATGCGCCTGGGGGCATTTTGCCTTTCGGCAACATTCTCTCAGGGTTTTGTCGCTGGCATATCGAATTCCGCACTCAGTAAGGGAGCTTGCGCTCCCTTGAGTTCGAGTTATAGTTACTAATATTGAAAATAGAGCAATGGATAATAGACCGCAATCTCGCATTCCTTACTCTATTCTCTATTTTCTATTGCTCGATTGCTCCATTTTTTCGCTTTGCGAAAAAATGCGCCTGGGGGGACTCGAACTCCCGACAAACGGTTTAGGAAACCGTTGCTCTATCCACCTGAGCTACAGGCGCATGCCTACGTCTAGAACCCATCGCCTGGAGCGAAGGGCACCTGAGCATATTGCGTCATGCCCTCGACGTTTAGTTATCAAGCAACAAGGTTCTGAACCACCGAAAGGTGGTGAAGGTTCTTACAGCGCCCCACCCCCGATGTTTATTTAACACGTTCAGTCTTGCTTATGATCTATAGCGAAGGGCACCTGAGCATATTGCGTCATGCCCTCGACGTTTAGTTATCAAGCAACAAGGTTCTGAGCTGCTAAAAGCAGCGAGGGTCCTTACAGCGCCCCGCTAACGACATTTAGTTAATATACTTCGACGTTTAGTTACGATCTCAATTCTTATTTTCCGTTGTTGGGTGAGAATTTATCAGCAGACACCAAGACAACCCTGCCATTCTGCCAGACAGCAAGCGGACGTTTCGTCTCTTGATGACGCTTAACTACTTCCCTTACCGCTTCCTTTAGCGCAAGGAAGGCTTTTTCCTGAAGAGTGTATCTTTTCTTCATGACCCAACTCCCTGCTTTTCAATTATATTAAATAAGTCCTTGTCGGCAATGCTGAATTTTCCCTCTTTTTCTTCCGCGATCAGCTTTGGTTTAGATCCGGAATTATTAAACAGTATCCAGGAATGAAGAAACGGCTTATAGAATTTAAAAAAGTTATAAATGCTACGCCCAAAACGGCGGCGCACATCTTTCGGCGGAACATCGTGCCCGCCGTCAGACACCCTGTCTTTAATGCGCGATAGAGCTAATTCCGCAGATGGAATCCACAAAAAGAAAATATGGAAATTATACCCTTTTCCCCTCAGTTCCTTGATAAAATTGATGTATGTTTTACCTGACAGCGTCGTTTCAAAAGCAAAATCCATATTCCTGTTTGCATAATAGCGCAGTTGTTCAAGAACGATCCTGCCTGCCCTTATTGCTGAAATTCGCGCAGAAAAAGGAGAAAGGCCCTTGGTGATAAGGTCGGCATTCACAAAATTCGGGCACCTGGCATAATCAGGTAAAAACTTTTTTGCGAAAGTTGTCTTACCCGAACCATTTGGTCCAGCTATGATATATACATTTTTCATAATTTCAGATAAGGATTATTTGCCTTAACACCGGGCTTTCACTATTAAATATGTTATATGGGTTAATAAATTTATTCAGATTTATTATAGTCTTATATAGTATACAGGAAAATCCCAAAAAAGTCAAGGAAAAACCCCACTTTTATGCTTCCTGACGCAGATCCCGACATCTTGTCCCGATTCTTTTATCGGGACAGCATGGGGTCAAGAAAAAACAAAAAACCGGCCATATGAAAGCGGCCGGTTGTTTGTTCATTCAAAAGAACTTAAAATGGTTTTTTTACCTTCACTAATATCTGATATCTGATCCCCTGCCCCTTTGTTGCATCATTTCAATAGATAGTATCTTGCGCCGAGTTCCCAATTCAATCCAACCGGAACAAAACCATTATAACTTACCAGGCTATAACCCACACCGCAGTATACGCTTATAGACCCCAAATACACCTCCACCCCGCCCTTTGGCTGAACTGTAAATATAATACTGTATCCGGGATATGTGGAGGCATCCACATCCAGCAGAAAAGAGAGATCTACGCCTAAATAGGGTTTTATAACAGGTGTAGGAAACTTAAATATATATCCTATTGTTACAGGCCATGCATTACCGGTTCCAACTATGGCATTCCCCATTGCGAACTGGATCGGTCCGATCAAGGCTTCTACCTGGATTGTGCCGGATTGCGAGGATAGCAGACGCATTTCATCTCTATACGTTAATCCCAGATAACTTCCGCTGAAATACCTTACTCCTACCGCAAGATCAAACGCACCTGCCTGAGCTGTCCATGCCATTACAACTCCCGCCAGGAATAAAACGATCATTTTCTTCATGATGCATACCCCCTCGCCAATCGCAAAGCAGTTTTTACTTATCTTATAATCTGGTCATACCCTATTTAGATATAACGTTCACTAATGCGCTGAAGCGGCGCACCGAAAACCGTAGAAATCGCGGACGAGTATGTTGAACTTGAAATCCGGCTCGCACTTGGACCGAAAAGCAGAACGCGGGACCGCGACACCGCAGCACCACGAGCCGCCGCGGAGAACGCAAAAGCTCCCGGTAGACGGGCCCTGCGGGTTTTTATACGGGGAACCTTTGTAATAGTTTGCATCATACCGGTCAGAACACCACTCCCAGACATTGCCCTGCATATCGTATATTCCCCAGCTGTTTGGCTTTTTCTGCCCTACCGGATGGGTTTTATGGTCTGAATTGCCGATATACCAGGCATATTCCTTCAGTCCATTTTTTTCATCACCATAGTAATATGTGATGGTTGAGCCTGCCCTGCAGGCTTTTTCCCATTCTGCTTCTGTGGGAAGGCGTTTTCCCGCCCATTTGGCATACTGGTTTGCGCCATACCAGGTAACATTGAAAATAGGATATTTATCATAACCGTTTGCAGGTTGAAAACCTGCGCCTGCCTTTTTAATGCCCCAGTCATCCTCATATATCATCTTCTGCCCGTTTTCGTCGGTATCCTTGTTCCATGCGTTCAAGAATTTAGCGAACTGCTGGTTCGTCACTTCATATTTATCGATATAATAGTCATCCAGAAAAACCTTGTGCTGGGGACGCTCATCAGCCGCCCCCTTGCCTTCCGGAGAACCCATCAGGAATTCGCCTGCTGAGATAAGAACCATTTGGGAACCATCTTTCTCCCAGGTAGTTTCTTTAACTCCGCCACCCTGAGCAGAAACCGGCTGGACTGTTTCTCTTATCCCTATTCCTACGATCTTGTATGCGATATTCCTTATTGAAACAAGCAGCACTTCCTGCTCGCATTTCGCGCATTCCTCGGTTTCCGCTTTCTCTATCTTGCCGCTCTCCACGTTAATGATCCTGAGATTGACGATATACGTCGTGCCCACCTTGCCGATAGAACCCGTGAACATTTTCCGCACTC
>MNUP01000087.1 GCA_001871075.1 Candidatus Desantisbacteria bacterium CG1_02_49_89 | reverse complement strand
AGTGTGGTGTCACATAAATCCCTTGACATTTGATTCTGCTTTGAGTTGTCATTGCGAGCGACCAAAGGGAGCGTGGCAATCTCGATTTTTAGGTCGAGATTGCTTCGTCGTTAACACTCCTCGCAATGACAGCCCAAATGTAAAGATCTGTTAGAGACACCACACTAGAAAATAATCGACATTTGATATATTATCAATATATCCTGCAACATATATGTTGCCAAGCGAATCAACGCGCACGCTTGTTGCCTGATCACTGCCTCCTGCGTAATCAAATATCCTTACCCATTCACTATCTCCGTCCGGATTATATTTCACTACAAGCCAGTCTTCACTCCCGCTCTCAGTATTGTATCCAACAACTATGATATTATTATTATTTGGATCAACAGCAATTCCTGTTCCGCGGCCTTGGAACAGCTGTGCCCATTGAGTATTTCCGTTTGAATCATATTTAACGGTGATGCAGGCACCACCATCATTGCCCCCTGTTACTATTACATTTTTGTTTTTATCAACAGCTGCTCCAAAAGCATATTCGTTGCCTCCAATATCAAAAGGTCTTATCCATATTGTATCACCTTCCATTGCTTCAGCATTGAATGCCATCAAAGCTGTAATTATTAAAATCGCAAGCTTGCCCAATATGCGGTTAACGCTTTCTTTTTTCATAATTTTTTTGAATAACATTTTTTTACATGGATTCAGGATATATTCTTAGCTTTTTAAATCTCTTTAAATCCCTGTGAAAAGCCTTTAACAGGGATTCACGAGATTCAAACTACTTTCATTCTTCTTGTTAACTAAAAGCCTTTTAAATCTCTTTAAATAGGGACAGGCCGCGCCACACTGACTGGCGGGCACAGCACTATTTTTATTCTTTATATATTTAAAAGGAAAAAAGCGGTGTTCCTTGAGATTTAAACTGCTTTTTCAGGGCTGAAGCCCTGAGTTACATATTTAAGAAATACTCTGTGTTTCCGTGTTCAAATACTTCCTGTTTATTTTATTTCTTCCGATGCCTTGTCAAGAAATCTGCAGAATACCTTTATTTCCTTTTCAAACTTTTTGAAAGCTTCCGGCAGTCCGCTAACCAAAAATTCCATCTTGCTCCATTCTAATTTGGCTCCGTAAATGTTTCTGAACAAATGCCTGAATTTAAGATAGTTATTCAGGTCCTTCTTTAAATTCTCAGATATAACGGCAGGCCTTACCTTTTCTATGCCCATAGCCATATTGTTTAGAATTTCCTTATGCCAGTCATCGCTTGCCGGTATGCCGCCATTCAAGTCTCTGCCTATCATTTCAAAAATTCTTTCTATGCAGTTATAGAAATCCTGCAGCAGCGAGCCGGCTGCTCTTATTTCGAATGGCCCCGGCGATCTGCCATGCAGCGACTTCCATTTTTTCAGGTCCGTTTCGATCGCCATAATGCTCTTGATCTCATTCGTAATGACGCTTTTTACCCTGAGTAATTTTTGCGATTCAACGGACATTTCAGTCTCCTTTGCGGTAAATAATTTTCCCTGTCTTTTCCACGTTTTCTTTTAATTTTTTGTCACAGGTTTTCAGATCAACCAGATTGACTTCTCTTGAAAACAGGTTTTCGAGCGTGTTCAATATGAAGAAATACTCTTTTCCGGTGATTTCGCCCAGGTATGCCAGGTCTATGTCTGAACGTCCGTCAAAAAAATCCGGGTCAAGAAGAGAACCGAAAAGGACTACCCGGCGCACCAGAGGATAAGCCCTGAAGATCTTTATGCTTTCTTTCAGCCCGGCTAACATTTCTCTGTAGAGGTTGTTAAGATTTTTCTTCCTCAACAGAACAGTTTCCTTCCAGCCCATGACATAATTTTCAAATACCTTGTCAGGCTTAAAATTGCCTTTTTTATATCTCTTAACACTCTTGGGGCCAGGCTTGCCCGCCGAAGCTTTAGCGCAGGAGGGGCTTGACCCGCCTTGAGATGACAGTCGAGGTTTCAACATTTCACTTTCCTTTTTTAAATAGGGACAGCCCCTATTTTTTTAAATCCTTATTTATCAACGGAAATTCAGGCACTGAAACCATGGGATACAATTTTTTGCTCATTAACAATTCCTGCGGGATTTAAGCTGCTATACTCTTGTGCCTTTTGAATCTCTTTTGTAAGATCACTACAAAAATTATGCGACAAATTCATAAAGCGGCGCTGTATTCACCGGGCAAGGTGATTTTTGCAATAGAGCTTCGATCTTGCGGGTTGTTTTCGGGCTTAAAAGCACGTCACCGCAGACAGAACACACTTCAGCGGGGACATGATCAATGACGATCACCTTCCCCTTGTAGCGCACCGTATGAATAGTATCCTGTTTTTTATATTCCCCGCGGCACTTTTCAATACTGCATTTCATTTGTTTCATTTTTTCTTTCACTTTCTCAGGACTGAAGTCCTGAGTTACATATGCAAGGAATACTCCGTGCCTCCGTCCGAAGCGCCATCCGCTTGGTTCTGGCGCGCAGGCCCCTGCGTTGAGCTGCGCAGCAGCTGCAGGGGGTCTCCGTGGTTAATCCTTCATCCGTGTGAATCCGCGGCTGAGCCTTTTAAATCTCTTTTGCAAGATCCCTGTAACAATCTTAACTGTGTTTTTTTATAAAAAGTTTTATTATTTTTAATGTCGTGCTGTATATAGTCCTAATTTTCTTTTTATTAATTCCGGGTATTGGCCCCGGAGGATAGCGGTTTTCATAATAATAAGCAGTAAGGATTCTCCCAAGATCCAGATGTTTTGCAAAAATTTTATCATGCTTACCAGCTTCTGTAAAAAGCGTTTCAAGATCATGGATCTTTTTTAATTTCCAACCTTGCATGATAAGGTGTCCCTTGATGTATTTTTCAAGTGCCTGATGCAGAAGCATCATTATAACATCCGGATAGCCTTTTTCTTCCATAACAATCCTGGCAGCATCCAGGTCATGCTTTCCTCTTTCAAACCACTCTTCCACAATTTCATTTTTCATAAATCATCACTCCTTCTTTGATTATTTCTTTTATGAAGTCATCTCCTATTTCAATTCTGTTGTTTAGTTCTTTTTCCGTCAAGACTATCGGTGAAACAGGAATGCCGCGTTCAGGATTATAAATGGCTTTCTTTACTTCTACGAATCTATTAATTTTTTCCTTACTTGTTTCTTTTATTATCAACAAATCAATATCCGAATCTTTTGTCGGTTTTCCGTTTGCGAATGAACCGAAAAGTATTACCCTTTCAGGCCTATATTTAGTTTTCAGTTTCCTGACAATTTCATCTATCACCTTTCTTATTTTATTGTTCATATTGCCTCCAAATGTTTTCTAAAATAGGGACAGCCCCCATTTTTTTAAACCCTTATTTATCAACGTAAATTCAGGCACTGAAACTGTAAGAGATGATTCCCTGCTCATTAACCAAGGAACTAATGCGGAAGATTCTTTAAATAACTGTTTACCTGATGCATATATTCGGGCAAATCCTTCCAGGCAGATTTTTATTGACTCAAAGACCTTCTTTTCATCAATGCCGTTGTATTCATGAGCAAGGCGGTTGCGCAGGCCTGACGCCTTTGCCATTTTTTCAGCCAGCGCAATTGATATAATGCCAAGCTCGCCCATTTCAACGAAGGATTCATAGTAATCCTTAGGCGGCGGATTGCCAAGGCCTGCTATCGAATGGTAATTTACGTCTATCGTCCTGCCTATTATTCTTTCAAGGTATCTTTCGGCAAGGATCTCATTCTCAAATTCCGCCCTATATTCTTTGATCGTAAGTTTTGCCATGGGTTTTAACCTGAGCATATCGCTGATTATCAGGCTAAACTTTCTTTTTACCAGAACCTTGTCTATATTCATTTCGCATCTCCGTTACCAGGTTATCCACGATTTTTTCTTCCATAGCCAGATACGGCCTATAATCTTCATACCGGTTAAACGCGTATATCCTGAATTCGTCAAAATCCCTTTTTTTGCCAAACAGCAGCAGCGGGTTTTCGTTTATTTTCTTAAGAAGCAGCGGGTCAGCCCGGTTTAATATGACCATATCCACTTCATAGCCGGGGAAAACGTCCAGGAGAGAGCTATGCAATTCGCCGTATTTTTTAAATGTAAAATCCCCGCTCGGGAATAACACGGCTATATCCAGGTCGCTTTTGGGATGGGTTTTTCCGTTTACCTGGGACCCGAAAGCCATTATTAGTTTCAGCCTGAACTTCTTCGCTGTCTTTCCCAATTTTACTTTTTGCAATCCCATTATCTTCATATCAGTGCTTTTTAAGTCCCTTTCGCAAGATCCCTGTAAAAAGCCTTTAACAGGGATCTTCGAGCGGGATTTAAACTACCGTCATTCGTCTCCTGTCATTAGTCATGAACAAAATAAATCTATTTTCGTGCTTTCGTGGTTTCCTCGCCCATCCTTTAAGGTGGGCGAAGTCTCGCCCGCTGAAAGACGGGCGGAGTGATTTCGTGGAAATTTTATGGATCCTTTAGCTTGTTACTTGTTACTTGTTACTGCTTCTGATTCTTCAGTCTTGACCACCAGGCCTTTGAGCTCAGGGTACAAATAATGCTCTGTATTTATTATATAGTACTTAGCCCTGTGGTTCTGTTCCCCGGTTATTATCTTCAGTTCCTCCAAGTTCTTTATCTCCTTGCGTATGTTTGAGAAGGTTTCGCCGGTCTCCCTGGCGATCTCGCGCATAAAGAAGGACCTGTCCGGGTGCAGGACCAGCGTGCTCAGGAGCTTCACTCTCGCCCGCGACGTGAATAATTTTTGCAATATCCCATTTCCGTTCATATAGACCCCCATAAAGGATAAACCACAGAGGCACGGAGACACAGAGTAATCTATTTGTCTCAATACCGATACAAAGCTAAAAAGGATAAACCACAGAGGCACGGAGACACAGAGTAATCTATTTGTCTCAATACCATTATAAAACTAACCTTTTGATACCATTATGTAAAACAGCTGCATAGAAATTTAATATTAAACCTACTTTAATATTTGCTAATTTTAAATAGGTTAATACCTGCGCTTCGTGAACAGGCAAAATATGCTCTACGCATTTAAGTTCCACTATAACCTTGTTATCGATTATCATATCTATTTTGTAATTATAATCTATCTGTTCACCCTTATAGTTGATCGGAATTGCTTTCTGGCGTTCAAACGGTATGTTTCTCGACGATAATTCTCTACAAAGGCATTCTTCATATACAGATTCCAGTAATCCCGGACCAAGGTTACTGTGGACTTCAATAGCAGCAGCTATGATCTTGTTTGTTAATTCCTCTTCAATTAAAGGTGTATTTTTCATCTTCTACAACCCCTATATTTCTCTGTGCCTCTGTGTCTCCGTGGTTTATCTTGTGTATTGACCTATTTTTTTGTCCAATGAGAAGATAAAAAAAACCATTCACCTCAAAGGCATGAACGCAGCCATTGAGACAAATGGGTTCTAACGGTCCAGATGCAGATAAATGTCCCCTGGTAACCTGGCGTTCATAACCTTATCGGTTTTAGAACCTATAGTTTTGCGCAATTCCCGGTTTCCCGGGATTTGCCTTTGAAGGACTCGATTCAAACAATTGTCAAAAATGATCTTCTAATGTCTTAAATGTCTTTAATGTAGCTATACCTTTGATTATATATAATATAGCATATATTGGCTTAAATGTCAAGTAAATTGTGAAATAAATTGTGAAATAACTGTTATTTTAATGATGTTATGAACTAATGTTAGGCAAAGATGTTAGGGTTGTTAATAAAATAACAGCGTTAAATAACATTTTTACCTAACATTTTCTCCTAACATCTTCACCTAACAGTTTTTGCTATTCTCCGAACACCTCTGCCGAGAAAACAAAGATCTGGGCGTCCTTATCCTTCCAGGACCCGGGAGGAAGGCCTGCTTTTACGCAGGTCTGGTCAAGGAACTGCCATTTATCCCAGCCATAGTCAGTTGCCACCTGGGGAAGCAGTAATCCCTGGTTAAATCCCTTCTTGATAATAAGCCCGTGTTTCCCTACTTCTATCTTATTAACATCTTTTAATAACTCTATAGGTGTAAGTGCTGATATTTCAATATGAATATCTTTAAGTTCATTTGCCTGGACTTCAGGAAACCTGGGGTCTGCCGTGGAAGCTTCTATCGCCATTTTTGATACTGTTTGGTAAAGCGGGAGAACCGGCTGGATATACCCAATACACCCTCTCAACTGGCCGTTCTTTGTCAGGGTTACAAAACCTCCCCTCTTTTCCGTCAGTACCGGGTCAGTTTCAGTAATCTCAGGGACCTTCTTGCTCCTTATATACTGTTCAAGGGTCTGCCTTGCTATCTGAAGCAATCTTTTCTTCTGGGCATCGGTAAGCATTTTAACACCCCCTTTTTCCTCAACTGTGCGACGAAACGTCGCACCGCTACTATTTTTAGGCAGAGCAAGCTCTGCCACTACGTTTGTATCGGTGTAAAAAACGACGGCGCAGTAGCCCACAACGCTTGCTTTGTCCCCTGCGGGCACATCTCCTGAGTTCGCGTATTTAAGCACTTTTGCTTTCGCACCGAGTTTCTTCGCGATCTGAAGGAGCGCAAGAACGGGCCCTGACCCGCACATTTCGGTGGATCCCCTGCTCGCGTTATCCTTATATGTATTTATATCAAGCGATCCTATGTCCGTGAGGCAGGCTCCATCCATCATACAGGCGGAAGCGTAGGGATGGTAGTGCGACATATCGGATGAAGCTATCAGAATAAGGTCTTTGCCCAGGCGCTTGTACAGCCCTGAATCTATTATGGCGTTCGTGAGCGCGTCAGCGGTGATGTTCGGGGGGTAACCCAGGACCAGGGGCACTATCATAAAATCCTTCAGGACCGTCTGCAGGAACGGGACCTGAACCTCAAGCGAGTGCTCCGTGGCGTGTGCCTGTTCAAGTTCCTGCATCATCGCGCTCCTGTTCATCAGCATCCCGGCAGCAACAGTGTCAACCTTTACTTTGCCCAGGGGTGTTTCCCACGTTCCCGAGGGATAAATGGCTATTTTATCAAGAGCGAACCTGTGGCTTGGCCCCGCGATAATGACCGTTATGGGGACACTGATAAAGGTGACTGTCCCCAATAATTTGTAAGCATACGCCGCCACCTGCCCTGAATACAAGTAGCCGGCGTGAGGGACTATAACGCCTATGAGGCGGCTGTTCGCGTTCGCGGGCAGGCCGGAAGGCTCAGCGCTCTCAAGGAAGAAGTTTATCATCTCCTGCAGTTGGGCTTTGTCAGCCGGGTAGAACTGCCCCGCCACCGCCGGCTTCCTCACCTGCGCGCTCGCCCGGAAAGCAACCACGGAAAAACAAAAAACCACGGATATCAATATTATTTTTTTCATGAAATCCTTTGTAACCACAGATGCACACGGATACACTCGGATTACATCTTTGGCTTAAACTTCTAACTTCTATGGATAATAACCTTTAGTAACCACAGATGCACACGGTTAGATAATAAATCTTTCATATTCTAGTTTTGGTTTTGCAAAATTAATTATCAAGCCAACTCTTAGACCCGATATTTTTAAATAGTTTAAGATCTGAGCACGATGAATATTGTCTATCATTTCTGCTGTTTTTATCTCAATGATCACTTTATCGCTTATTATTAGATCGGCATAATATATACCAACTTCCTTTTCTCTGTAAAATACCTTATATTCTTTTTGAGTTGAGACCTTTTCGTTGTTTAGCTCCAGTTCCCAGGCAAGAGCGTTTTCGTATATTTTTTCAAGTAATCCACATCCCAATTCATTCTGAACTTTAAAGGCGGCATTAATTATTTTTCCTGTCAATTCTTCATATAGTAGATTCCTTGCCGAACTAAATAGCCCAATTCTTTTATTATTCACCTTTATTCCTTTTTAATTTTAAAATAAACTATGTTAATCCGTGTGCATCCGTGGTTATCAAAGACAGTTATCAGTTGTTAGTTGGTTAGTTTAAATTGAAAATATACTCAGTGTGTATCCGTGTGCACCGTGGTTAAAAGGGTTATTTTTTGTCGCGGAGCTTTTTCCAAAATTCATCCGGAGGCAGTTTGTCGATAATCTCCCTGAAGGATTTCACCTCGGATTCGTCTATTGGTTTGTAGGTTTCCCGCAGCAGGAGCAGTTCCTCGGAGGCGAATATCTGCGCCTGGAACCGCAGGGCGATGGCTATCGCGTCGCTGGGCCTGGAATCGATCCTTATCTCCTCACCATCCTTCGGCTTCATTATAATGTAGGCGAAATAGGTATTGCCTTTCAATTCCGTGAGCTCCACCCGCATTACCTTTGCCCCGAGTTTTTCTATTATGCTTTTGGCAAGGTCGTGAGTGAGAGGCCGGGGGATCTTGATGCCTTCCATGGCGAACGCTATCGCCTGCGCCTCGAACAAGCCCACTGATATCGGCAGGACCCTCTGCTTGTCATCCCTCAGGACTATTATGGGCAGGTTGGATTTCAAATCTAATACCACGCCCTCAATTTTAACCTTAATCACTATGGCCTCCTCGTTTTGTCATGAGTCATGGGTTATGAGTCATGAGTAAAAACTACAACTTTTTTATAAGACCCATAGTCATCCTGGATATTTTATCCAATTCCCCTAAAAATGTTTCTTCCCTTGTTTTATCTATATAGCCAAGTCTTTGTGCGATTGTGATCTGAGTTTCGAGCTCCGCAATAGAACCAAGCGACATATGCAAAAACTGCCTGAATTCATTGCTGTACCTTCTTCTGAAACCTTCGGCAATATTGGAAGGAATAGAAGACGCTGCTCTTGTCATCTGGCTTATCAAGCCAAATTTCTCTTCCGAAGGGAACGTTTTCGTAATATTATAAATTTCAGTAACTAATTTCAGTAACTAAGTCAACGCTTTTCTGCCAGATCTCTAAATTTCTGTAGCTTTTTATTTTTTCCATTTTTTCACCCATGACCCATGACTCGTGGCCCATGACTGTATTTATATGCCCAGCGCTAATCGCTCGATCAAGGACCGCGGCAGGCCGGCTGCCGCCATGTCTTCCTGGGTTTTGCGGATGTTGTAGGGGAAGCGTTTCACCAGGATCTCCCCTGTCCTGTCGTCATAAACACCGGCGCACGCGGACGGGTTCCTGTCCCTTGGCTGGCCCACAGAGCCAAGGCTTGCTATCGCTTTATTCCTGGCAACGACCTTCACCTTGCCCCCGTCAGCCAGTATAACAAGCCCCCTGTCGTAAAACAGGGGTATGTGGGAGTGGCCCACAAAACAGACCTTTGTTTTAAAGAACGCAAGATTTTCTTTCATCGCGTAGCCGTCTATAAGGTATTCATCTTCCGGCTCCCGGGGGCTGCCGTGCGCCACTGTGAAATGCGGCGCGTCGATCCTTGTTTTGAGCTTTGAGATGAAATCCCTGTTTTCGCCTGTCAGGACTTTCGCGGTCCACAGGATGGCTTTTTTCGCGTCTTCTTTGAAAAAGGAAACATCTTTCAAGTCTACGGCTGCAAGGTCGTGGTTGCCGGATATTACAACAGTCCCGTCTAATTCGGAGATCTTACTGACCGCTTCAACGCATTCGTTGGGGCGGGGGCCGTAGCCAACGATGTCCCCGGCGCATATATATGCCTTTACCGTCCCTTCGAGGAACTCAAGGCAGGCGTTAAGGGCTTCTAAATTTCCATGAATGTCAGATATAATTCCATACTTCATAAATAGGGACAGCCCCCATTTTTTATTTTCTTGATTTTATTGAGGTTTTCTGGGTCTGCCTTTCGGTCTTGTATTAAAACTTCTACCCAGTTTGTTTTCTATATTTGTTATAAAGTCATCATTGCCTGCGGGACGTCCTGATCTGGTGCGGCTCCGCAGTTTTTCAAGGATTTTTTCATCATCCGGATGTGTCAGGAATTTCTTCCAATCTGTTATTTCATGAGTAAGAAAACAATCACCGGATAGAAGTCTATCCGGAGTTTTGTTTATGTGCGCATAAGCGCTGGACCAGCGATATTCCTCCGGCCGGTCAACAATGCGCGCTCTTACGGGATTCCTTTCAATATAGCGAGCAGCTGCGCATAAATGATCGTTATCTAAAAGGCAGGAATAAAATCGAGATTGCCAGAGGTGTCCCTTGCGGTTCATTTTACTGTTAAAATATTGAGAGTATAGCATATGAACCACGTCAAAGGTTTTTGCCATAGAATCAGGTTCTCGCGGAACAACTATGAAATGAACATGATTTGGCATTAGACAGTAAGACCAGATCTCCAGTTTTAATATCTTGCTATATTTACGCATTAAAGAAATATAGAATGCATGGTCATTTTTTCTTTTAAAAACCTTTTGTTGGTTATTTCCTCTTTGCGTAACATGATGTGGAAGATCTACACAGACCGCCCTTGCAATTCTTGGCATATTTCAATCCTTTTTGGATTTAGACTCAATAATTCGCTTGATTTATTTGAGTTATTATAAATAGGGGCTGTCCCTATTTTAATGCGGAAAGCTTGGCGCGAGCTGAACGGTGATACGGATCTGAAGGGTCCGGCACAAGGCGCATTACGCTTTCCAGGTGCGCGCGGCAGTCTTGTGTGTTGTCCAGGTGGAACGCCTGGTAGGCGCCGAACATCTCGTCTTTTACCTTTGTTTCAAGTTCTTTGCCGATATCCGCCATTTTCCGCGTGACGAAAGAAACGGTTTCCGAGTCCCCTCCTGTGTAAAGCTCCAGCCCTTTCCGAAGATACTGGATGGTGAAAAACAGGTTGGAGTCGTTCACGCCTTTTTCTTTGTACAGGCGGTTTGCCATGCTGAAATAATACTGCGGGTCTGAAGAGTGTTCCGCGGACGGCGCGAACGGCAGGATCTTCGCTGTTTCTGTTTTGAAAACAGATATTCTTTTTATAGGTGCCTTAAAGGAAAAGTAAAAAGCCGCGGATACCGCGGCAACGGCAAGCAGGATATACCAGAACGGCTGCGCGGAGCGTGAAGCGCGCGCAGGGGTTTTTATCACGGTAGTGCCTTCGGCCGTTTCGCGCACGGCCGAAGAGGGTTCAGGTTGTTTGACCTTTTGAAGGTGCCTGAGAGGTGCTTCTGTTTCGAACCTGAACAAGGTGCCGCCTATCTCGATCTTATCCCCTTCTTCCAGCACTGTTTTCTTTATACGCTTGTCCCCGATCTTCGTCCCGTTAACGCTGTAATCCTGTATGCTGTATTTGCCGGACCTGAATCTTATGATCGCGTGTTTCCTGGATACCGCGATGTCGGAAATGATGAAGTCGTTCGTGGGGTCGCGGCCGATCGTAAACTCCTTCTGGGGCAGCTCTGCGACCCAGCCTTCTTTGTCGCCTCGCATTACTGTTAAGCGGGCCATGTTTAACTCCTTAAAATCGTTATAGAATCGTTGTTAAATCGTTATAACAATTTAGCGCCCTATCATCTGCAAAACAACCGGGCCTAGAAGCACAATGAAAATGACCGGGAATATAAAAAGCACCATCGGGAAAAGCATCTTAACGGGCGCTTCATGCGCGGTTTTTTCCGCCTTCTGGAATATCGCGGTCCTTATCTGCTCCGACTGTACCCTGAGGGTCTGGCCAAGGCTTGCCCCGGTCCTGTCTGCCTGGATCAGGCTGGAAATGAAGGATGAGACCTCCTGGATGTCCGTTCTCGCGGCCAGGTTGCGCAGGGCTTCTTCCCTGCCCTTGCCGACCTTTATTTCCTGCTGCATAATGCTGATCTCCCGGGTAAGCGGGGTGCGCGATGATTTCTCAAGTATCCGGTTGATCGCGGCGCCGAAATCAAGCCCTGCCTCAACGCACAGCGCAACCATGTCCAGGAAATAAGGAAGCTCTCTGATTATCCCATTTTTTCTGCGGCTCACCTTTTCGCCCAGCCACAGGTCAGGCAGGAAAAAACCGATGACCGGGACCAGCACCGCAACGGGGCTGATATTCCCTGTGGCATAAATAAGGATAGCGAGCAGGATTACCCCAGCAAGTTCTTTTACGGCAAGGAACGAATCAACGCTGAGATCCGGGTATCCGGCGTAATCCAGTTTCCTGCGCGTCCCGTCCCTGTAATTATGCAGTTCCAGCCTGCTGTTAAGTGTTCCTATTTTGTCCAGCATGCGCCTGAAGGATCCTTTCTCTATCTTCGGCGCACGCGCCGTCCGCAACAGCCCGCTGATTGCGAGGAACAATGCCAGAAACAGAAGCATTGAAGCTATCAATAAAAGCATATTTGTCCTTTTCTAATTTGACTATCGTATGTCATTGCGAGTGAAACGAAGCAATCTATTTTTTAAAGGGATTGCCGCGGTCGCCCAAGGCGACCTCGCAATGACGTGCGGTTAAACCTCAATCCGTGTGATCTTTCTTATAAAGAATACCCCGAGGAATTCCAGGCCGCAAGCCGCGGCGATCATCGCCCATCCCAGGGGTCTACGAAAAAGCGGCATTATGTAGCCGGGGTCAACCGCCAGTATCACGAAACATAAAATGACGGGCAGGACCCCCACCACTATTGACTGCATCTTGCCCTGGCTTACAAGGGCTTTCGCCTTGCCTATTATTTTTCCGCGTTCCCGTATGACCGAAGAGATCTTGCCCAGCACCTCTGAAAGGCTGGCCCCTGTTTCCCGCGAGATGATTATAGACGTCACCGCAAGGTCAAGGTCCGCGTTCCTGACCCGTTTCCTGAGATTTTCAAGGGATTCCTGCAAGGGCAGGCCCATCCTGGTTTCTTTTAATACCATGCCGAACTCGCCGGATACAGGCTGGGGGAATTCGTCCGCGAGCAGGCTTATCGCCTGTGTGACGCTTGAGCCGGACCGCAGGGAGCTTGCGAGGAAATCAAGGGCGCCCGGAAGCTGCGCTTCAAGCGTCTGCCCGCGGCGGAACAGCCGGGACAGAACGTCGGACGTCATACGTCGTACGTCGGACGTAAGACCAGCCGGTTTACCGGTAATTTTAAAAGAAGATCTGCCGATCTCGGAGATCAGCAGATAAACCGCGGCAAATGCCAGCCCAATAGCGCAGTATTTTAGTATTTCCATTTTACATCGTCGTACGTCGTAAGTCGTACGTCATACGTTTAGATACGCACGACGTAAGACGTAAGACGCCCGACGGATCTCCTATTGCTTGAGCCCGGTTAAAACAATGCCCCTGACAAAGAAACGCTGGTTGAACAGGTAAACGATCAGCACCGGCATAAGCACGATCGTGGACGCGGCCATCAGCAGGTGCCAGTCAGT
The DNA here is from genome assembly GCA_001871075.1 of Candidatus Desantisbacteria bacterium CG1_02_49_89. Taxonomy (GTDB): domain Bacteria; phylum Desantisbacteria; class UBA1551; order UBA1551; family UBA1551; genus UBA1551. The sequence goes on along the minus strand of MNUP01000087.1, from coordinate 1,993 downwards.
CGAGTACATCCCCTGGAAAGACGCCAGCGCCACGGGCAGGGTTTTCTTTTCCATAGTATTTATTACTATGAGCGGCCAGATGAAATCGTTCCAGACCCCCATGAACGTGAACGTGGTCAGGGTCGCCAGCGCCGGTTTTGAAAGAGGCAGGATTATGCGCCAGAAAATCCCGAATGTCGAGCAGCCGTCGATCCTCGCAGCGTCCTCAAGGTCCTTGGGTATGGTAAGGAAGAACTGCCTTAAAAGGAACGTGCCGAAGGCGCCGCCGAACATGCCGGGTATTATGAGCGCCTTGTACGAGTTCACCCAGTTCAGGTATCTGGACGACAGAAGGATATAAACCGGTATCATCGTAACCGCGCCGGGTATCATCATCGTGCCCAGGTATGCCAGGAATAACTTGTCCCTGCCCCAGAACTTCAGGCGGGCGAACGCGAACGCGGCAAACGCGCAGGTGAACACCTGACCGAACGTTACCAGGGAGCTGACAAATATACTGTTCATGAAAAACCTGGTGAACGAGACCCCGGTGGGCCCGCCCTTCCACGCTTCCACGTAATTGCGCCACTCGAACTGCCTTGGTATCCAGGAGAAAACAAAAACCGAACCGGCGTCCTTCAGGGACGTTGTGACCATCCACATGAACGGGACCAGCATGAACACGCCCACAACGCTGAGCAGGACGTAAACAACCGCCTTCTGCGCCGTTTCCTTTATAAACCTGCGCTTTTTTGACTGCGCCAGAGACAGGGAGGTGTTGTTAGACATAGAACACCTTCTTTCCCATGGACTTCCACTGCAGGAACGTGAAGACAAATATCATCGCCGCGAGTATCCAGGCGATCGCGGCGGCGTAACCCATCTGGAACATCGTGAACGCCTTTTCGTATATGTAGAACACCATTGTTTTCGTGGAGTTCGCGGGCCCTCCCCCCGTCATAACATACTGCACGTCGAACGACTGGAACCCGCCGATAACGCCCATTATTATCATAAGGAAGTTTATGGGCCCCAGCAGCGGCCAGGTGATGCCCCAGAATTGCCGCCATTTGTTGGCGCCGTCCACCCGCGCCGCTTCGTAGAGCTCTTCAGGCACTCCCTGCAGGGCCGCGAGGTAAAGAAGCATGTTGTAACCCGCTCCCTTCCATATGCCCATCACAATGAGGGACGGTTTTGCCCATGCCATTGAGCCCAGCCAGTCAGGCCCTTTTATGTGGAACAGGTAAAGGAACATGTTGAGCAGGCCCACCTCCGGGTGGTAGATCCACCTCCATAAAAGCGCGCAGGCTATCATTGAGGAAACAACCGGCATGAAGTAGATGGTCCTGAAAATGTTTATGCCTTTGATCTTCTGGTTCATCAGCAGCGCCAGTATGAGCGATGTTGCCATTCCCAGGGGTATGCCTATCATGAAATAAAACGTGTTCAGAAGGTATTTCCAGAAATAAGGGTCGTTGGGGAAGACCGAGGCTCCGTCTTTGTGGAAACCGAGGATGCCGACGAAGTTCCTGAACCCTATCCATTTTATCGGCGTGATGAGTTCCCAGGACGCGAAGCTCAGGAAAAGCGAGGCGAATATAGGCAGGAAGCCGAATACCAGGAAGCCTATGCCGTTCGGGGCCAGGAACGCGAATCCCGTAAGGTTCTCCCTTAAGTGCTTCCGCCTGGCGGGCGCGCTAATCTGAGACATACTTCCTCCAATATTGCACGCTTTCCGAGAGGTCGCTGATTATCTGTTTTTCGCTGGCTGAAAGCGGGTGGAATATTTCAAGCATAAGGTAATTTTCCTTAGACCCGGATGCCTCTATGGCTTCGATGACCTTGTCGGGGTTTATTATGCCCAGCTGGTTGTGTATCTTGGTGAAGGGCCAGTGGTGGCTTTCCTTCGCGTTTGTCTGCTGCAGATGGATGACCGGGGAGACCTTCGCGAACCTGCGCAGCCATTCGTAGGGATCGGTGTCTTTGTCGCTGTGGGGGAAGTTGTGGCAGCAGG
>MNUP01000034.1 GCA_001871075.1 Candidatus Desantisbacteria bacterium CG1_02_49_89 | reverse complement strand
TAGGCTGGCTGGTTTAAAAATCAGGTAATAATCACCCTCTCCTTTATCCTCTCCCCTCGAGGGAGAGGGGTAGGGTGAGGGGGGTGGGTACTCTCGAAGGCAGAATCTGGAAAGTAGGGCGATTCCCAGAGCAGGAAGTAACCGTGTGTCTTATCCCCAACAAAAAGATTATTGTGTTAAAAGATGAGCAGAAAATCGGAGAGTACCAACTATGAGCGATGTGACATTTTAAGGTTCCCAAATGTGACATTTTGAATGTTGCGGAACAGAAAAAGCTGCAAGGCTCTTTTCACAAAAATTGGCGGGCCGCAATGACAAAAGGTGCAATAAGAAGTCCTCCAAGAATAAATATCTCTTCTGGTTAAACTTTATCCAATCAATTTCTAAAGTATCTACGCCGGCAAGTTCCAGAGGACTTTTGCCATTACGATCTTGCATCAACTCGTGCCCTATGTATTTGCCTGCGCCTTTCACCTATTTCTGTTTGTTAATTTTGTCGCGCAATTTCATAGATAGTAAAGAAAAGGTTTCAGTGTCCTCGGCGGTTATTCCTTTTATGGGTTTTATCCATTAGTTTTTTGATTAAAGGAGAAGAAGAATTTACTTCTTTTATAGCGTCAACACACCTTAGAGCATAATCCTTTTCTTTCTGTTTTAAAAACAACAAGCCCGCCTGATAGAAATCGTCGCAGGCAGGTCCCGGCAATTCTTGATTTGCGTAAATAACCGCTCGGTTGTAATAAATCGGAGCGGATTTAGGATTTAGCTCTATTGCTTTACTCCAGTCCTCTATTGCTTTCTGATACCTTTCCGATTCAAAATAAGCTTTCCCGCGAATGCAATAAATAGTAAAATGCTCTGGGCCAAGTGCCATCGCCCTGGTATAGTCATTAATTGCCGCCCGGTATTTGCCTAAATTGTAAAAGGCTTCCCCGCGGGCATAAAAAGCAGGTCCACACTTGGGATTTAGTTTAACCGCCACGGTGTAATATTTAATTTTCAGTTTTAAGTCCTCAACCTTTCCTGTGTCTACAACAAACCATTCTCCTGTTTCGTCTTCTATTATTTCGTCTTCCATGGTTACTCCTGCTCTATTAATTTTAGTCCTTCCTTAATTTTGGGCTATAAATATAGATTGCTTCCCCGCCACGAATATTGGCGGGTCGCAATGACCATAACTACGCTGAAGCTTCGTCAGCCAGGCAGAGAGACAAATCCCCCTCAATCTTACTTCGCCAAGGCTTCGTCGGACGCTGTCCCCCTTTTCACAAGGGAAATAAAAAACCCGCTTCGGGATTGTTCTGCCGGCGTATGGCGGCGGAACAGTTAAAGCGGGTTTGTTAATGACAGGGAAGGACAGGCAATAATGCCGCTCTCCTCAAAGGCGATATTGGTACCCATAGAATCCCCCGAGATAATACATTTCTCGGAAATTTAAAACATGATTGCTTATTAGCTACTTTAACTCGATTATGCGAATATCAAGGTCTCTGCAAATGCCTCTCGCAGTGAAAGTGTTTATTTCCTTGTGACGAGGAACAGTCGCTGATTTATTCGCCCCGGGATTAAAAAAGAGGGTGTGCTTCTTTCCCTCGCGCTCAAGGATACAGCCGCATTCTAACAAATGTTTAATTAAATCTTTGCGCTTCATACCGCCACTGCAATTCTTTCTTCTAAAACCTTGTCGTAACCCGCAAAGAAATGTCTGCGGCTTGATCCCAGCACCATTTTTATCGCTTCTTTAAGATTCTGCTTAACCTCTCTTATGGTTTTACCCTGAGAGTGCGCGCCAGGCAGTTCCTTAACATAACCAGCATACCATTTGTCGCTTTTTACTATTACAATAGTATAATTAGCAAGCATATAACCCTCCTTTACACCGAATATTATATCATTAAATAAAGAAAAAGTCAATCTTTTAAACGAGATTGCTTCCCCGCCACAAATATCGGCGGGACGCAATGACAATAAACGACTTGCAATGACAGCTGTCGCGGATTTATAAAGAGCTTTTTTTGCCTGAAATAGAATTAAGGAGTTTCTTCATAATTTCTAAAAAATCTGAAGCGGATTTTAACGCTTCTTCTGCTTCTTTTTGCGTGGAGGAAAAACTCAGATCATACTGTTCGTTATGCCTTATTTCCCTGTGATGATCGAGCAGTTCCACCCATTTCTTTTCAAGCCTTCCTGTCTTCACATAGAGTTCTTCCAGGTATCTTGCAATACAGGCATGGCTTTTTTCTCTCCACCCGTCAAAGAAAAGAATTGCTCTTGCCGAGTGAAACATCGCCATATAGGAAGCAAGAACGGATGAATCGCAGGAACCACCCGCAAGAGTATTTCGCGCCTCCATTAACCACCTTTCTGCCTTTTCAATCGACTTGTTTGCTTTTTCATTCGAAGGCGGAATCTTTCTCAGCAATCCTTCTTTTACGCAATCTTTATAATTGAACATCTTGTTTGTCTCCGTATATGATTATTGAACCAAAAGCCAGGGAATAGTAAAACAGAGCGTCTTCTTTCTTCAGCTTTTCAATTTTCTCGTCTGTCAGAAACAGAACCTTCACGCTTTTAATTTTTTTACTCAACATTGAGGATAAAGAAGCCATCTTATCTTCGGTTACTCCGGATACCCTAACCCACAAATCAACATCCGATTCCTCGTTGTTCCCGCCTCTTGCGCAACTGCCGTAAAGACCTGCCGATTTAACGAAAGCGTATTTTTTAAATATGCTCGTTTTAATGCTGTCTAAATTCAATAAAATCTTTATTCCTTTTACAAAGGCAGAATTAGTAATGGTAAATTTTCCATTTACTATTTTGGCTATGCCCCGCTTTGTAAGAATATTAAGATATTTTGAAACAAGCCCTTTACTAATCTCAAGATGGTTCGCTATAGCATTAACGCTGACCGCGGACTCCTTGAAAATAATAGCTTTCAAAATTTTTATTCTTTCCTTCGTCAAAAAGATCTCTTCCATATTCTGCCTCTCAAATCTGTCGTTCACGCTCCGTGAACAAACCGTTCACGCTCCGTGAACAATATTATATACAAATTTACTATATTTGTCAAGTTTTAAACTTTTTTGCCCGTGAAACTAAAATCTATCTTTCAATTATTCGAGCGCTAAGCGCGCGCATATCGCGGACAAATCCGGGGTAGGACTTGGAAATGCTTTCGCTTCCCCTGATGACTATTTTTTCAGCGCGCAAGCCGATAAGCGAGAGCGCCATCGCGACCCTGTGGTCTGCCTGGATGCCACAAAAAACATAACTGCCGATCTTTTCCGGCAGAGGCCTTTTAACTTCCACAGAACCTTTCTCCGCGTCAACCCTCACGCAAGCGCCCAGTTTATTCAGCTGGCCTGCCACGGAAAATAAACGGTTGCTTTCCTTGAGCGCGAGGTGCTTCACGTTCGTTATATTCATTTTCCCTTCCGCGAAACATCCCAGAACAGTAAGGACAGGCACAAGGTCAGGCGTGGCTTTGCAGTCAACGCTTATGCCTTTCAGTTTGAACGGGCCTTTTATTGAAAGCGCGCTGCCCTTTCTTTTTGTTCTCGCCCCCATTTTTCCAAGTATCTCAACGATCTTTCTGTCCCCCTGCCTGTCATTATAAAGATTCCTGACAGTGACGTCGGACCTTACCAGGCAAGCGGCAGCAAGAAGAAAAGCGGCTGAGGAATAATCCCCCGGGACCCTGAACGGGCTCTTTGGCCTGAATTTTTGCCCGGGTTTTATTGCGTACCCGTCTTTAGTTTCCCTGATCTTTATCCCGGCCCATTTCAGCGCGTCAACCGTAATGTCAACATACGGCTTTGAAACCAGGTCTTTGCCTGTGATGATCCTGGTTTCTTTTGAAAGAACCGGGGCTGTTATCAAAAGAGCCGAAACGGTCTGCGATGTTTCCCTGGGATCAATATTCACGTTGCCGCCGTTCAAGGTCCCCGTTGCCCTTATTCTGAAAGGAACGCGGCATCCTTTTCCTGCGGATATATCAGCGCCCATCTGCTTCAAAGCGCTTACTGCCGACCTGCTTGGCCGGTTCCTAAGAGTGCCTTTCCCGTTAATTATGAAAGTCCCTTTTGCAAGGCACGCAACAGGAAGGATGAACCTTAGCAGGGTTCCTGATTCCCCGACGTTTATCAGGCGGCTTTTTGGCCTTGGCTTTCCGCGGAAACCACGGACCGTTATTTCTTTCCAGTTCTTACTGACCTGTATTTTCGCGCCGAGACTTTTCCACGCTTTTACCGTGTTTTCGGTATCATCGCTCTTCAGCGGGTTCAGTATGCGGGCAAAGCCGCCCATGCTGCCGATAATAATGGCCCGGTGCGTGTAGGATTTGGACGGCGGAGCATCCACTGTTCCCCGCAATTTCCCAGTTCGTTTGATTATAAGTTCTTTCATGGTTTCCTGTTAACTGTCATTGCGAACCGAAGCCGCGAGCTGAAACCACGAGCAAAGCGTGGTGGGCAGCGTGGCGGGCGGTGAAGCAATCTTGTATTGGATTGCTTCGTCACTGGCGTTCCTCGCAATGACATACTTATATCAGGGCTGAAGCCCTGAGTTTTTTTCATAGCGTTACCTTTGATTATTATTGATAATGAGTCATTGGTTTCAAGCGTATCAGCGTGTCAACGTATCAACGTGTCAGAGTAAATACTCTGTGTCTCAGTGCCTCTGTGGTTTATCTTTCAGCTTTCAGCCTGGTTCATGGCTTTTACTTTAACCTGATCGGCGAGATTCAGGTCGCCGCGCAGGAGGATCTCTTTTGTTTCGCCGGGGAAAACGTCAAAGTAGTTATCTTCCGGAACAAGGCCTTCAGGCAGGTCAACCTTCACAGCCCAGGCAAAGTTGTCGGTTTTGACGACAAGCTTGTTCCCCTTTACCGCGTGTTCCAGCTTTGCCTTGGGCAGGCTTGTTTTCAGCCACTTAAGAAGGCTGAAGAAATGGCGGTTCTCGCATACGGTCCTTGCCCCTGCCTTAAGCCTCGCGTAAAAGAACCTCTGGATGTTATAACAGGCAAGCATGTCTATTTCCCCGGTTCGCGCTGCGCGCACAACGCATTTTGAGGAATTCGCTTTTACCTTCACCCGTATCTTTTTCTTAAGGAATTCCTTCCCAAAGAAATCCTTCTGCCCGAATTCAAGCGTCCCGGAGAAATCCTGCAGCAGGTCGTTCGTGACCCACACGGACAACCCGAACTCCTCTTCCTTTATTGAAACCAGCACCGGAGCGTACGCCTTTTTAACGAAAAAGAAGCTGGGCTTCCTTTGCAAATAATAATCCACTATCGTCCACCCTGACGCTGCCCCCCAGCAGTCCGCGTACATCCAGAAAAGGTCCCCGGAACAGAAAAACTTACGCCTGCGGTAATGTTCTATGGAGAACTTATACGCCTCGCCCTGGATAAGCTGCAGCCCCATCGTGAATTCCTCAAGCGGGAGGTTCTGCGGCTCGTCGTCATAATTGTACCTGAGCATTCCCATCTGGTAAGTGCCTTTTACGGTGTTGTCAAACGTGTTTGCGTGGAACTTCCAGGACTCGGACGAAGGGTTCAGTTCGTTTTCAGGAATGCATTTCTTAAGCGTTTCGATCGGGGACGGCGCCAGTATCCCGTATTCGCTTGTGAACTTGCTTTCGTCCCTCGCGTAATTCCTGTAATCGAATTTTTCCTCGTTTATCCCGCCCTGTATGGATACCCACCAGGTATGCCTGTCGCCCTCCAGGTGCGAGTTGGGGTCCGCTCCACCGAACGGGCTTGACTGCCAGTATGGGCGGTCAGGGTCAAACCGCCCACAAACCTGCGGGAGTATCTCGGAATATAATTTAAGCCCGTAATACCTGTCCGCCTTTGTCCACCAGCCGGTTGCCCAGCCCCAGTCATTCTCGTTGTTGCCGCACCACAGCACAAGAGAAGGGTGGTTGCGCAGGCTTTTCACAGCAAGCTCCGCCTCTTGCTTCACCTCAGCGCAGAAATCAGGGTCATCGTCCGGGTAGAGCGCGCAGGCGAAAATGAACTCCTGCCACACCATGACCCCCATCTCGTCGCATGCCCTGTAAAAACAATCAGGCTCGTATATGCCTCCGCCCCAGATCCTGAGCATGTTGAAATTGGCTTCAGCAGCAAGCTCCACGGACCTGCGGTATTTTTCCTCCCCTGCCCTTGCCAGGATGGAATCAGGCGGTATCCAGTCAGCGCCCTTGCAAAAAACCTTAACGCCGTTCACCACGAAGGTCCAGGACTTACCTTCTTTTCCCAAAGGTTGCTGCAGCAGTTTCACTTCCCTTATTCCGTATGCTGTTTGGTATCTGTCGATCTCGCCCGCGTCTGTTCTTACTTCCAGGCTGAAGTCGTAAAGGGGCTGGCCTCCCACAGGCCTTGGATACCAGAGCTGCGGGTCAGCGACCTGAACAGGAACTGAAATCCTGTTCATTCCGGGCTTTAAGTTTGCCCTGATATTTACCGAATAGGTTTTTTTCTTTTTCAGTGCGGCTTTTATCTCTGCGCTTACAGGTTCGCACCCGAGATTTTCTATCTCACATTCGGCTTTTACAACTGCTTTTTTTCCCGCGAGCTTTGCACGCAGGTAAACATTTCTCAGAACGAACTCTTTATAAAAATTGATCCTTGCGGGGCGCCATATGCCGCAGGTCAGAAGCCGCGGAGCCCAGTCCCACCCGAACGTGAACTGAGGCTTGCGTATCCAGATGCGCCTGGAAGGAATATCGTCTGGAAGCAGGTATTTCTCAAGCGGTTTGCCCTTTGCAGCTTCCAACCCGCAGTCAAGCCGGACAAGCAGGATGTTCTTCCCGTCATTTAAAAAGCCCTTAGCGTCAAACGCGCAGGGCGCGAGCATATTGTTGCTTGCGCCGGCCTTCTTGCCGTTAAGCCAGATCTCCGCGGTTGTGTCAAGCCCGTCAAAACACAGCTCTATCCTGTCCGCGCTCAGATCATCCTTTGAAACGTAGAATATTTTCCTGTACCAGAATTCCTTTTCCTCAACCCACTCGCATTTCTTCGCGTTAAGCCCGTACAGCGGCTCTTCCATTTTTCCCGCAGCCATAAGGTCCAGATGCACGTCACCGGGGACTGTCGCAGAGATCCACCCGCTGCTATCTTCGGAAAACGCCCCAGCCTTGCCTTCGCCTATATTGCAGTATTGCAGTTCCCATTCGCCGTTCAAATCCAGCATCTTCATATTATCTCCCAGAACTACAAACCAAACACCGGTTTTCAAGACCGGTGCCATTGTCCTGTGTGCTCTGCGCGAATGGAAGTCCGTCACTCCGTTCTTCCACCCGTTGAAGACATAATATGTCTTCAACCCACTCGGCCACCTCTCCGCCCATCTTGCCTTTAAGCAAGTGGGCGAGATTTCGCCCGACCTGTAAGGTACGGGCGAATCCCTACCCAATTTTTTAAAACATAATTCAGCACTTTTTTCAGTATCTGCCAACTGTGCCACACTGTGACCGGTGTGTGACTGGTACTGTGCCACTAAAAACCGGTATCATATCCTCAGCACGTTCAGCAACATACCGAATGTGGATATTACACCCTATTTAGGTACATCGCTTGCTGAAACGGTACAGCGAAAACTCTTACCATAGTACCACCCATACTCACGATATGCAGAACGGCAAGATCCAGCATCGCCATTCCACGAGCCACCACGAACAATATGAAGCTCTCTACCATTTTCTGGTGGACTACTTGGACCCTGTGGATTTTTGTATGGAGAACTTTTATAATAATTTTCATCATACCAATCAACACACCATTCCACGACATTTCCGTGCATGTCATATATTCCCCATATATTAGGAAGTCTTGTTCCTACAGGATGGGTTTTTTCACCAGAATTTTCTTTAAACCAGGCATGTTCAAACAACCTGCTCTTTTCATCCCCAAAAGAATATTTTGTAGTTGAACCTGCTCTGCATGCTTTCTCCCATTCTGCTTCTGTAGGAAGTCGCTTTCCTGCCCATTTGGCATATTGGACTGCACCATACCAAGTAACATCAATAGCAGGATTGTCTTCATAACCAGGAGAAGGTTTCCATTCTTGTGGTGTTTTAAACCATCCGGAAATTTTCTTTAGCCCTAAGCTGTTCTCATAAATCATAGTTTTCTCATTTTCGTCTGTATCTTTTCCCCATTCGTTTAAAAAATTAGAAAATTGCCCATTTGTGATTTCATATTTGTTAATGTAATAAGCATCAACATAGACATTATGCTGGGGATGTTCATTAGGATTACCTTCGCCCTCAGGAGAACCCATTGTAAATTCACCTGCGGGAATATAGATCATCTGAGAACTATCTTTTTTCCATGTGATTTCCTCTGTTTTTAGTAGCGTAGACTGCAGTTCTTTGGCAGGTTGGGCAGATTGAGGAACCGCTTCTTCTTTCACCTGAAACCCTGAAATTTTAGATGCTATGTTCCTTAAAGAAATATAAAGAGCGTCTATTTCGCACTTCTGGCATATTTCGCACTCTGCCTTTTCAATCTGTCCTGATTCCACGTCATATACTTTTAAGTCCACCTGGTAGGTTTGCCCAACCTTTCCCACGGAGCCGGAAAACATCTTGCGCACCCCAAGCACCTGTCCCACCTGAACAACGCACTCCCTGCTTGTACACCCGGTCAGCTGGAGCTTCTGCTCATTCAGGATCATTTCCATATTCTCACGCGTAACAATGGTAAATTTACCTACGTTGACAAGCTGGGTGCGCAAATAATCAGATAATAACGAAGCGTCGGCTACGGATATGCCCTGTTTCGCCTCCAGGTCCATAACTGCAGCTGTAATCTTTGTCTCCTGTGCGCAGGCGGTCGCTGCAAACAATACCAACAATGTAATTAAGGCTAATTTCTTCAATTTAGCTACTCCATTTACTTCTTATTGGTCTGTTCTATCACTCTATTTATATATTGAATATAGCATCTAATTATGCAAGTCTATTATATATTAAAAACAGAAAAAGTCAAGATAATGGGTTATAGTGAAAGCAGAAATAAAAAATGGCCCCGTGATAGCGACCGGTTTCTAATTTCCATCTATACTTTATGTATAGTGGATCAAAATCAAATTGGGGCACGCCTATTATAGGATTTCATTTATTTTGGCACCCAATTAATTCTGTATATATCATTTCTACACACAATAGAATCTTTTACTTCATATCTATTGTAATATAGACGGGGTATAACAGATAAATTTTGTTCATTTTTTTTATTTTTGCTTTTATCATGCAGTTCAAAAAAGGGGCTCTTAGAAAATTCATAACCTATTTCAAAATCAGCAGATACGAATAATCTCCTGATTTTATGATCTATTGTCGTCCAACATTCAATTTCAGGTTTTTTTAAGCGAAGTAATTCATCGCTATGTGCTGGTTACATATGTGGGGCACTTACCCCCCAGCAGTATTTCAAAGATTCATCGTCTTTTATCATTTTCTCTTGAACAGAAATTGGAATTGATATATAAAATTTTTGTTCCTTTCCTTTTTCATAAGGATCAAAACTATCTATTTTTACATCGGGAGAAGAAGATCTAAAGAAAAACGTTTTATCTTTGAATCTATTTAAAGGATTAGAGTTTTTATAAAGACTTTTTAAATCTGGCAAAAAATCACCTTTTCTTGTACCTTGTCCAAAATCATATTTTTGCATTAATTTAATAGGTTTAAAAATAAAAAAGACTGTCTTTTGGGCAGTCTCTTTAGTTGATTATTTCAAGTGATACATTCTCGTTGTAAGACTATTGGTATAAAAAACAAATCCTTAAGGAGGCGGAGGAAAAGGAGGAGTTAATGCAGCAATTACTATATCTTTATTTACCGGAGTCAAAACGCGTGATTTTTTAACATAATCTATTAGTTGTATTGCGGTTTTATCAGAAATTATCTGTCTGAATTGTTTGTTATCAACTTCTATTTCTTCGTCTTCTCCACTGAAATCAAAAATAATATCCCCAATATAACTATCATGACTTAGAAAAGGGTACTCTGTTTTATCTAATTTAAATTTACCATAACGATCACTTGTATTAATTGTAAGAAACTGACTGCTTCCTATGCAAAGGTTACATTTTACTTTAGGACAAGGCCTCATTTGTGGGGTTAAAAACCACCATATTTGACCTCTTTGCATCTCTCTAATTTTCATATCTTGATATATTTAGAAGTACAAGAAAGCTCTTCCTTTATTTCCTTATCAACTATCAAGTCCTCAAAATCTATTGGAATAGAATTAGCCGTTCGTTCAGAGCTATCCCATTTTTTCTTATAGGCATCATGCTCATGCAAGCTGTCGCTTATCTGTTTAAATGATTTATCTTTTACTTCATCCCATCCATACTGTAATGCTTCAATGTCACTTTCGGAAAATTCTTCCATATTTGGATTTCTTAAGGCCTTTATAATTATATTATTTCGCTCAAAAGGAACTTCTGTCAAACCTAAACAGCTCATAGTTAGCAAGTCATTATTTAAAATATCATATGTTTTAGATGGTATTGGTCCATACTTCATCGCTGCATACGTATCTCCAAAAATAACCCTTCCGTAGTTATTTAAATGATACACATCTGAATAAAATATTGCTTTTACAATATGGAAGACATCGACGCCATCCTGTTTTCTGCTTGCCAACCACAAAATGACCTCTATCGCTTTCTTTACATTAAATCTAAATGAAATCCTACCCATAGTTTCTCCCCTTTGATTCTTCTGTTATGACATATTATAGCACATTTTACCCAAAATTTCAAGGAAAAAATAGTATTGTGTTCCGCAACATTCAAAATGTCACATTTGGGAACCTTAAAATGTCACATCGCTCATAGTTGGTACTCTCCAATTTTCTGCTCATCCTTTAAAACAATAATCTTTCTGTTGGGGATAAGACCCACGGTTACTTCCTGTTCTGGAAATCGTCCTACTTTCCAGGTTCTGCCTTCGAGAGTACCCACCCCCCTCACCCTACCCCTCTCCCTCGAGGGGAGAGGATAAAGGAGAGGGTGATTATTACCTGATTTTTAAACCAGCCAGCCTAAATAATTTTCCCCCGGCTATGTGACACTTTGATTGTTCACAATGTGACCTTTTGATTATTTCCGCACAGGAAAAAACCCACTTGTGTTCCGCA
>MNUP01000111.1 GCA_001871075.1 Candidatus Desantisbacteria bacterium CG1_02_49_89 | reverse complement strand
CGCCTTTCCTCAAGCTCTTCCGGAGAGCAGTAACAGCCGTAAACAAGGCCTTTCTGTTTCAGGGCATCGAGCGCCTGTTTATACCTGTCAAGGCGCTGGGACTGGAAATACGGGCCGTAACTACCCCCCTTCTCAGGCCCTTCGTCCCAGTCAAGGCCCAGCCACCGCAGGTCCCTTATGATCGCCTGCGTGAATTCATCGCGGTTGCGTTCTATGTCAGTGTCTTCTATGCGCAGGACGAACGTCCCGCCTTTATTCCTGGCAAACAGCCAGTTGAACAAGGCCGTCCTTGCGCCGCCTATATGCAGGTAACCCGTGGGGCTTGGAGCGAAACGGACCCTTACCATTATAATCCCTTTATTTCCTTTCTGAGTTTATGTTTTTCTTTAGGCCGGAAATAAACCTTATCGTTTTTTTTAACCCTTGTAACCGGGTTTATCTTCCAGAGCTTCCTGACCCTGGAATAAGCGCGCATCCTCGAAACGGTGCCCTTGTCTTTTCCCATCTGATCTCTATTTCAGCTCCACGAAACGCACGTCCCGGATGCCTTCGATCTTTTTCAGCTTCCCCACAACCTTCTCGGACGGGGAGATATCCACGTTGAGCACCGTCAGGTTCGCGTCTCCCTTTTTCTTCCTGCTGAGCTGCAGGCCCGCGATGTTTATCTTTTCCCCGCCCAGCACCGTGCCTATCTTGCCGACCATTCCGGGCCTGTCATCGTGGGTGCATATAAGTATGTATTCTGAAGGCACCACGTCCACGTCGTAATCATCGATGCGCACGATCCTCTGCATCTCCTTGCTGAGCACAGTGCCCGCGACGGATTTTTTGCCGCCCGCGGAACCTACCTCAACCGTTATAAGGTTGGTGTAATCCTCCGGCGTGCCTGTTTTGCCCTCTATGACCTTTATTCCCCTTTCCCTGGCTATGGGAAGGGCGTTTACGAAATTCAGCGTGTTACCCAGCATTACTTCAAGCAGGGACTTTACCACGGCAAGCGTCATGGGGTTTGAGTTGTAACTGGAAACGTCGCCGCTGTAGAGAACGTTTATGACGTCAACCGGCCCTTGCACAAACTGGCCCTGAAACTTTCCGAGTTTCCCCGCGAGCTTCAGGTATGGTTCTATCTGCCTTAAAAGTTCAGGTTCTATCGAGGGAACGTTCAGCGCGTTCCTGATAACGCCGTTCTTCAGGAAATCGATCACCTGCCCGGCGCAGTCCGCGGAAACCCTTGCCTGGGCTTCATCGGTGGACGCGCCGAGGTGCGGTGTCGTTATGACCCTATCAAGCGCCAGGAGAGGGCTGTTCTCGGGCGGTTCCTTTTCAAAAACGTCAAGCGCGGCGCCCGCGATCCTGCCGCTCTTGACGGCGGCGCAGAGCGCGTTCTCGTCTATTATGCCGCCCCTGGCGCAGTTGATGACCCTTGCGCCCTCTTTCATTTTGGCGAATTCTTTTTCGCCAAGCATGTATTTTGTATCCTTGTTAAGCGGCGTGTGCACCGTGATAAAATCCGCCTTCTTCAGGACGTCCTCGAAAGGGACGTATTCAATGCCGGATTTTTTTGCCTGCTCCGCTGACACGAACGGGTCAGAGCCCATGGTAAGCATTCCCATCCCCTGCGCCATCCTTGCGACCTCTGTTCCGATGCGCCCCAGGCCTAAAATACCCAGCGTTTTGCCGTGTACTTCGATGCCGATAAATTTTTTCTTTTCCCATTTGCCGCTTTTCATGGAGGCGTTCGCCTGCGGGATATTGCGGGCAAGCGAAAGCAAAAGCGCTATGGTATTCTCAGCCGCGGACACGGTGTTCCCGCCCGGCACGTTCATAACCACGATCCCCTTCCTGGTGGCGGTTTCAACGTCCACGTTGTCAATGCCGGTGCCGGCGCGCGCTATCACCTTGAGCCCGGAGGCCGCGGCGATGACCGCGGAGTTCACTTTGGTCTGGCTCCTCACTATAAGCCCGTCGTACTCCCCGATGACCTTAACCAGTTCTTCGGGTCCCAGTTCAGTTTTAATGTCAACCCTGAAGTCTTTCTCTTTGTTCAAAAGTTCAATTCCTTCTTTATCTATGGAATCGCTGACAAGGATCTTTTTCATCTACTCCCCCAGTTTAAAGCCCGGCAATCTTCATCACGTCGTCCATATTTTTTACGAACCTGAATTTGATCTGCTTCATTATGTTCTTGGGGACGTCTTCAAGGTCCTTCTTGTTTTCGGAAGACATAATGATGGTTTTTATTTCCGCCCTGTGGGCGGCAAGCACCTTTTCCTTTATTCCGCCTACCGGAAGCACCCTGCCCCTCAGCGTGATCTCCCCGGTCATCGCTATATCCGGAGAAACGGGTTTTTTAGTGAGCGCGGAAACCATGGCTGTGGCCAGGGTGATGCCGGCAGAAGGACCGTCTTTTGGTATGGCGCCCATCGGCACGTGGATGTGTATGTCGTATTTTTTATAAAAATCCTTTTTAACTCCCAGCATCCCGGTCCTTGAGCGTATGTAACTGAGCGCCGCTTTCGCGGATTCCTGCATAACCTCGCCCATCTGGCCGGTGAGCAGCAGCTGGCCTTTGCCCGGAATGACAACAGCCTCGGCCAGGAGTATGTCGCCCCCTGCCTCTGTCCAGGCCAGGCCTGTCACAACGCCTATATCTTTCTTCTGTTCCTTTTTGGAGCGCTCGAATCTCACCGGGCCCAGGTATTTCGGAACATTGGACTCTGCGATCCTCAGCTTAAGCGACCTTTCGTCCTTCCTGGCTATGTTCTTTGCGGCTTTGCGGCATATGTTCGCTATCTCCCTTTCAAGGTTGCGGACACCGGCCTCCTTCGTGTATTCGTGTATTATGCGCAGCAAGGCGGGTTTTGACATTTCAAGGTTATCCTTGTTCAGGCCGTGGGCCTCCAGTTCCTTCGGTATCAGGAACCTCTGGGCTATGTGCAGTTTCTCCTCATCGGTGTAACCGGGAAATTCAATAACCTCCAGCCTGTCCCTCAGCGCAGCCGGGACCGGGAAAAGGGTATTCGCGGTCGTTATGAACATAACCTTGGAAAGGTCGAACGGCACTTCAAGGTAGTTGTCGCTGAAAGAGTTGTTCTGTTCCGGGTCCAGAGCCTCAAGCAGGGCGCTTGACGGATCGCCCCGGAAATCTACCCCGAGCTTATCGATCTCGTCGAACACGAAAACCGGGTTCTTTGACTGCGCCTTCCTTATCGACTGGATGATCCTTCCTGGCAGGGCCCCGACATAAGTGCGCCTGTGACCGCGGATCTCAGCCTCGTCCCTTATCCCTCCCAGCGAAACCCTTATGAATTTCCTGCCCAGAGACCTTGCGATGGATTTGCCCACCGAAGTTTTTCCTGTTCCAGGCGGCCCGACAAAGCACAGTATGGGGCCTTTCATCCTGTCCACGAGTTTCCTGACAGCAAGGTATTCAAGTATCCTTTCCTTTACTTTCTTAAGGCCGTAGTGGTCCTCTTCCAGTATTTTTTCAGCCTTGTCGATGTCTATCTTGTCCTCTGTTTCCTTTGACCAGGGAAGACCGGCCAGCCAATCCAGGTAGTTCCGAATCACAGCGGTCTCGGGAGAAAGCGGGAAAAGCTGTTTAAGCCTTTCAAGTTCCTTCAGCGCTTTTTCCTCGATGTCCTGGGGCATCTTGGCTTCCTTTATCTGTTTCCTTAGAACTTCTACATCATTGCTTTCACCTTTCTCGCCGAGTTCCTCCTGTATCGCCTTGAGCTGTTCGTTCAGATAATAATCTTTCTGGACCTTGCCGATCTTGGTCAGCACCTTTTTTTGGATCTTGTCCTCAAGGGACAGTATCTCAAGCTCTGATTTCAGAACCCCAAAGAGCGTTTCAAGCCTCTCTTTCGGGTTTACCGCTTCCAGCAGTTTCTGCCTGTCCTGAAGCTTTACGGGAAGGTGGCCCACTATTATGTCCGCGAACCTTCCCGGCTCGTCCACCCCTATGAGCGTGCCCAGTATTTCAGGCGGGATCCTAGGGTTAATATTCACGTATTTTTCAAACTGTTCCTGGACCGCGCGCATAAGCGCTTCCAGTTCAGGCGTCCTGCCAACCCCTCCGGCCACGTCTTCCACACCGACGCGGAAGAACCTGTCAGACGGCAGGTATCCCTTCACGCGCATCCTGCGCAGCCCTTCCACCAGTATCTTGGCGGTGCCGTCCGGAAGCTTGAGCAGCTGCAGTATCTCCGACAGGGTCCCGATCCCGGAAATATCCTCGGGCACAGGTTCCTCGACCTTCGGGTCTTTCTGCGTGCAGATCAGAATAAGGCGGTCATGCAGCATTGCCTCCTCTAAGGCATTGACGGATTTCAGCCTGCCGACAAGAAGCGGCACCACCATATAGGGAAATATTACTACGTCCCTTACCGGCAGCAGGGGAACTGCCTCAACCACTTTGTTCCTGTCCCTTTCAATTTTTTTAGCCATATTCTGCGCCATGTTTCCCTCAAATGCGTGTCAGCGTATCAGCGTGTCAGAGTAACTACCGAAACTCATAATATCGGACATTGTGCCATAACTTCAATAAAATCCTTGCTGTTGCGTTGACACGTTGACACGTTGACACTTTGATACGCTTTTTAACTTGACACTGTTTATTTGCACTTTTTAATGACTTCGTCTATTATGCCGTATTCCTTCGCTTCCTCCGCGCTCATGAAATAATCCCTGTCCGTATCCTTCTGGATGCGCTCCATGGGCTGGCCGGTATGCAGCGAGAGGATCTGGTTCAGGCGCTCCTTTACCTTCAGTATTTCCTTTGCCTGAATACCTATGTCCGACGCCTGGCCCTGCACTCCTCCCAGTGGCTGGTGTATCAGAATGGAGGAATGCGGCAGCGCGAATCTTTTGCCCTTTGTCCCCGCGGCAAGAAGAACCGCGCCCAGGCTGGCAGCCTGGCCCACGCAGGTAGTCGAGATATTGGGTTTTATGTACTGCATCGTATCATATATCGCCAGTCCTGCCGTAACAAGGCCTCCGGGAGTATTTATGTAGATGAATATATCTTTACCCTGATCCTCCTGCTCAAGAAAAAGAAGCTGGGCGATTATCAGGTTTGACGCCAGATCGTCAATGGGTGAACCTATGAACACGATCCTATCCTTCAGCAGGCGTGAATAAATATCGAAAGCCCTTTCTCCCCTGGGCGACTGCTCCACAACCATCGGAACAAGCTCCATATTCATATGCCCACCTCCATATTTCAGATTGTCCCAAAAGGATCCCCGCGTCTAGATTTAATAAAAAACCGGCGGGGGTAGATTGTAAATTTCAGATTGAAGGAAAAAATTTGCAATTTGAAATTTGCAATTTGAAATTTAAAATATTTATCTTATGGAATTATACCGCTTCCGGGATCTCGAAATCCTCAAGGCTCATGTAAAGATCGCCGCTTTTGTCTATATGCGGGGAAAATACGACGTCGATGAAAATACCCGCGCTGAGTTCCTGCGCCATATCGCCTTTCCTGAAACCTATCATCTCTATTTTGCCGCCGCTTCCCTCAAGCAGTATGCGCAGGTGCCCGCTTCCCGTTACCTGGGGTGATATCACCCTCATATCCCTTGCTATGAAGACCGGATAGGGATTTTCTTTTCCGAACGGCGAAAAAAGCCTGAGGCAGTCCTTAAAAACGCTTGAGAGAATTTCGGTGGGGTCCATCTCGGCCTCAGCCAGCGCCTGGCGCTGTATTTCCGTCCTTTCAGGCAGTTTCGCGATCGCGGATTCGATCTTCTCCTTGAGCTCCGCGATCTTGTCTTCCTTTACCGTGAAACCCGCCGCATACTTGTGGCCGCCGTAGGAATACAGAAGGTCCGCGCCTTCATTGATAACGTCCATTATGTTGATACCTTCGACGCTGCGCGCAGACGCGTAGCCAACCCCGTCTTCTATGCTTATGACCACGACCGGGCAACTGAATTCCTCGACCAGGCGCGAAGCAACTATGCCTATGACTCCCCTGTGCCATTTATCCGAAGAAATGACTATAATGCCCTTCCCTTTGTGGTCCGTGCCCTGCGCAGCTGCCTGCGCTTCCTTGAAAACCTGCTCCTGCACGCGCTGCCTTGACCTGTTCTCCTCGTTCAGCATCGTCGCAAGCACCATCGCTTCCTGGAAATCCTTTGACAGGAGAAGGCTCAGGCCTCTCTTCGCGTCACCCATCCTCCCGCCCGCGTTGATCCTGGGGGCGAACTTGAAACCGATATGGCTCGCATCTATGTCTTCCAGGTCGGTGCCGCTGACCTCCCCGAGCGCTTTCAGCCCGGGTTTTGTGGTCCTTGAAAATGATTCAAGGCCGTATTTGACAAATATCCGGTTTTCATCCCTCAGCGGCACGAGGTCCGCGATCGTGCCCAGCGCAACAAGGTCCAGGTGCTCCTCGTTCCGCAGCAGGCCTCCTGCCTCAGCGCTGTCAAGGGCCTGGCACAGCTTGAACGCCACGCCCACGCCGGCGAGTTCCTTGAACGGATACGGGCAGTCTGACTGCTTCGGGTTTATAATAATATTTGCGGGAGGGAACATCGCCAGGGGCTGGTGGTGGTCCGTGAGTATCACGTCTATCCCCAGCTGCCTTGCCAGGCTTATCTGGCTGACAGACGTAATGCCGCAGTCAACCGTTATCAGGATCTTCGTGCCTTCCTCGCTCAGCCTTTTTATCGTATCCGCGTTCAGGCCGTAACCTTCCTTGATCCTGTGAGGTATGTGCGAAATGACGTTCGCCCCGAGTTTCTGCAGGATTATGAAAAGCACGGCTGCTCCCGAAATGCCGTCAGTGTCATAATCGCCGTATATGCACATCTGTTCTTTTTTCTGTATGGCTTTTTTTAGCCTGTCCACCCCTTCCTTCATGCCCTTCATAAGAAAAGGGTCATGGAGGTGCTTAAGCTGCGGGCTGATGAACCTGAACGCGTCCTCTATCTTCATGATACCCCTGTTCATGAGCATCTGCGCCAGCAGCATGGGGATGCCCAGCTCGTTCGCGAGATTCTTTTTAAGATTCTCGTCGCAATACGCTATATTCCATTTCATATTTTTTCCCTTCTATCATTTTTTTTATTTTCAATGGTATTTCAGTTTGACACGTTGACACGTTGATACGCTGACACTGTTTTATCTTGCTTTCCTGTACCTTTTATCCCATTCGTATACAAGCGGGCTTGCCACAAATATGGAGGAATAAGTCCCTATGACGACACCCAGCAGCAGCGAGAACGCGAAACTGTGTATCACTTCGCCCCCAAAAAAGAAAATGCAGAGCAGCACAATGATCGTCGTGAGCCCGGTGATAAACGTCCTGCCCAGCGTGTCGTTTATCGCCACGTTCATCACCTTGCCTATCTCGTCCCTCGCGTACATCTTCACCTTCTCCCTTATGCGGTCGTAAACAACAATGGTGTCGTTTATGGAATAACCGACTATGGTAAGCAGCGCCGCTATTATTGTCATGTCTATTTCCATGTTGAAAAGGGTCAGAAGGCCTGTGACTATGAAAACATCGTGCAAAAGAGCCAGCACGGCCGGAGCCGAATATTTAAATTCAAACCTCCAGCCCACATAGATCATGATACCTATCATACCCCAGAACAGAGCCCATACCGCCTGGCTTAGCAGTTTTTTTCCGACACTCGGCCCCACCATTTCAGCCCTGATTATGCCTATCTTGGCGCCGGGGAATGCCGCGCTGAACATATCATTAAACTTCTTCTCGACACTGCCCATCCTGGGAGACGCGGCAGCGGTTTCAGAAAAAGCTGCCAGCGACCGGGTTTCACCGTAGGACTGCGTTTCTCCGGAAGCCTGCGCGGCTGTGTCAGGGCTTACTTCCTCCGTGATCTGCTCGCCTTTTTTGACCCTGATGATTATCTCGCTCTCTTTAGGGAAATGCTGCAGCTGCGCGCCTTTCAGGCCGTTGTCCGCAAGCACCTTGCGTATTTCTTCCATACCAGGCATCGGCTCAAACTTCATCTGGATAAGGGTCCCGCCTACGAAATCAATGCTCAGGTTCAACCCGCCTTTTGATATTATCGAAACTAAACCGATGACCGCAAGCACTATCGACACGGTGTAAGCTATTTTTCTTTTCCCTATGAAATCAAATTTTGTGTTCTTGAAAAATTCCATTTCTCCCCCTGTTTAAGTGCAAGTTGTGAGTTATCTGTTGTGAGTTGTCAGTTAAACTCGCAACTGACAACTGTCTTTAAATGCTGAGCCTTTCTGCGTCCCTCGGGACGCTCTCATCAAAAATGACACGGGTGACAATTATTGCCGTGAACATGCTGATCAAAATACCCAGGGTCAGCGTTACCGCGAAACCTTTTACGGGTCCGGTCCCGAACTGGAAAAGAAGCGCGGCCGCTATGAGCGTGGTCAGGTTGGAATCTAATATTGCCGGGAATGCCCTCTTATACCCCGCGGCTATGGACGGGTAAGGGCTCTTGCCTGCGGCGATCTCCTCTTTTATCCTTTCGAATATCAGGACGTTCGCGTCCACTGCCATCGCTACACTGAGTATCATTCCGGCGATACCTGGTAAAGTCAGCGTTGCCTTGAAACCCGCCATTGCTCCGAGAAGTATCACAAGGTTCAGGGCAAGCGCGAAATCCGCGACAAGTCCGGAAAGCTTGTAATAAAAAACGACAAAAGCCATTGTAAGCAACAGGCCTAAGGCTGACGCGAATAAGCCCTTGCGTATAGAATCCTCTCCGAGAGAAGGCCCTACGACCCTCTTTTCTATTATCTGCACCGGCGCGGGAAGCGCGCCTGCCTTCAGCACTATAGCAAGGTCGTTTGCTGTCTCTATATTGAAACTGCCGGTTATCTTTCCCTTGCCGCCCGAGATCTCCTCGCTTATCCTGGGAGCGGAATAGATCTTGCCGTCCAGAATGATGGCAAGGAATTTTCCCACGTTCCTTCTTGTTATGCGCGCGAATTTCTTGGCTCCGTCCGGGTTCATCTCAAATCCTATTGACGGGCGCCCGAACTCCTCAAGCTCCACCCTTGCCTGCGAAAGCGCCGCGCCTGTGAGGAGCGTCTCTTTCTTGATCAGGAACGCCTTGCCTTCCCTGTCGTAAAGCACCTCATCTTCCTCAGGCATGCCCTCCGGGTTCTTGAGAGCCGAATCAAGGTCTCCCTCTTCATCCAGCAGCTTGAATTCAAGAAGCGCGGTTTTCCCTATTATGTCCAGCGCTCTCTGTGGGTCCTTGACCCCTGGCAGCTGGACTACTATCCAGTTGTCCCCCTGCCTTTGCACGAGCGGGTCCACTACTCCGAACTGGTCTATGCGGTTCCTTATGACCATAAGAGCCCGGTCAACCGCTTCGTAGGCTGTAACGCCCTCCTGAAGCTTTGAAGTGTCCACTTCAAGGATCAGGTGCATTCCTCCCAGAAGGTCAAGGCCCAGGTGTATTTTTTCCTGCGGCGGGTATATAGCCCACACCGAAACCGCCACGACTCCGACTATCAGTATGATCCTCCACTGGTTTCTTCTCATTTTTCTCCTTCCAATTAATACGATTAAGCGGATTTTAACGGATGGCTGCGGATAAAAACTATTTCAATTTCCTTCAATCATAATTCATAACTCATAATTCATAATTAAATCAGAGACGGCTCTTGCCGACAGCATATTTCTTCTTGAGCATGCGCTCCACTGCGGGAGGGACGAACTTGCTCACGTCTCCGCCAAACCCCGCTATCTCCTTGACAATACTTGAACTAAGATAGGAATAAGGAGTGCTGGTCATTAAAAACACTGTTTCGATCCTGGTGCTTAGCTCCCGGTTCATCTGCGCCATCTGCAGCTCGTATTCGTAATCTGACACTGCCCGCAATCCCCTTACGACGGCGCATGCATTTCTCATCTTCACATAGTTTACCAGAAGTCCCTTGAACCTGCTTATCTCCACGCCCTTCATGCCCTTTGTGATCTCCCCGAGGGCTTTCATGCGCTCATCAACACTGAAAAGGCAGCGCTTGCCGGGATTTTCCAGCACAGCCACCACGACTCTGTCAAAAAGGTGCCGGGCTCTTTTGATCACGTCCAGGTGCCCGTAGGTGGGCGGGTCAAACGCCCCCGGATAAACAGCTACGCGTTTCATAGATACCTCTTTTAGATACAGAAAATTGAGCAATGGACCGTCCCGATGTTGCATCGGGACTCTAATTTTTTCGCAAAGCGAAAAAATTGGAGGTAAGCGGATTCGAACCGCTGACCTATTCGTTGCGAACGAATCGCTCTACCAGCTGAGCTATACCCCCATTCTCGCACCCGGACATATTGCGGCACGCCACCGACGTTTAATTATCAAGCAACAAGGTTCTTCCCGATGCTAATCGGGAAGGTTCTTATACCCCCGCACTTACAAATCGCTTATCGCATATCGTTTATGGCTTATCGCTATAAACGTAGTTTACAAGTTTACAAAGTTTATAGAGTTTACATAGTTTATAAAATTAAAATCCGTGATAATCTGTGTTAATCCGTGGTTAAAAAGCAGTTGTTAGTTATTTGCAAAAGTAGAAAATTTCTCTGTGCTCTCTGTGGTTAATTTCGTACTTTCGTGGTAAATATGTTCACGATCTTATCTATTATCTTCCTGGCGATTTCGGACTTGGGCAGCTCAGGCAGTTCCGTGGTTTTGCCGCTGCGCTCGATGATCACAACCCTGTTGGTATCGCTGCCGAACGGGTAACCGTTGCTTGCCCTGTTGGCAACAACCAGATCAAGGTTCTTTTCCTTCAGTTTGATCTTGGCGTTTTTTATAAGCCCGTTTGTTTCAAGGGCGAAACCTACAAGCACCCTTTTGCCTTTTTTCCTGCCCAGCCCCGCAATTATATCAGGCGTTCTATTGAGTTTCAGCTCCAAAGGTCCTTCACGCGCCTTTATTTTGTCCGCTGCACAGCCTGAAGATTCCCAGTCTGAAACCGCCGCAGACATTATGACGGCATTGCAGACATTAAAGGCATTGTTTACTGCATTTCTCATTTGTTCTGCAGACGTGACCGGGATATACCTGACGCCCTGCGGGGCTTTGATACCTACGGGACCTGATATGAGCACGACTTCTGCCCCCCGGTCTCTTGCCTCTTCTGCAAGCGCAAAACCCATCTTCCCGCTGGAAGGATTCGAAATAAACCTTACCGGATCTATGAATTCCCTTGTGGGCCCTGCCGTAACGATAACTTTTTTGCCTTTCAGGTCCTGCCTGGCGCCTATAAGCTTTACGACTTCATCGACTATTTCAGAAGGCTCTATCATCCGCCCCTCGCCTTCCTCGCCGCACGCAAGACCGCCTTTAGAAGGTCCGGCGAAAAGGAATCCGTGCCTGCGCAGTTTCCTGATATTTTCCTGCAGGATGGGGTTCCTGAACATGCCTTCGTTCATTGCCGGAACTACGAGTATTTTTGAGCGCGCCGCAAGCACGGTCGCGGTCAGCAGGTCGTCAGCGATCCCTGAAGCCATCTTTGAAATGACATTGGCAGTTGCCGGCGCAATGACAATAAGCTCCGCTTTTTTTGCAAGGGAAACATGTTCTATATTATACTCTTTTATATCGAAGACGCCTGTATGGACCGGGTTGCAGGATATGGTTTGGAACGTCAGGGGAGCGACAAACTGCTTAGCGCTGTCTGTCATAACGACATTGACGTTCGCGCCCAGCTTCCTCAGGCGGCTGACTACCTCCACTGCCTTGTAGCAGGCAATGCTTCCGGTTACGCCCAGAATTATTTCCTTCCCCTTCAGCATATTAATCTCTTTTAACCACAGATTTACACGGATTACCACAGATTTAACTTTTAACCTTCAACTTTTAACCTTCAACTGTTACTATTTCTTGCCCGGCTTGCCCATCAAAAGCCACTGGGGGTTGTCCTTTATATCCTTGCTGAACGCCTTAAGGTTCGTCACTATTTCCTTGAAATCTTCAGCCACCTTCTTGTCGCTGACCAGGACCCCTACCGTGCCTTCTCCCTTTTCTATCCTGTCCAAAATAACGCTCAGAGTTGTGATGCTCTTATCCAGTTTTATCGATGATTCCTTCAGTTTTGAAATAGCTATCTGAACGTCCTCTTTTTTTGAGGACGTAATGTCGTTCAGGTCCCCGGTGGTCTTCTTCAGGTTGCTTAGTATCTTTGTACCGCTTGCGTTCAGCTCCGCCATGATCGACTTTAGGTCTGCTATGGCTGCCTCCAGCTGATCCAGGGACAACTTATCCGTTACTCCCCTGATAGATGAAACTATACTGCCGGCGTCAGAAGCTATCTCAGTGCCCTGCCTTATCAGCTCTTCCAGGCGCCTTGACTGTTCACCCATGACCACAGATCCTTTCTTAAGGTATGCGGTTGAAACACCGGGGTCTATCTCGATATATTTCTCTCCCATGAAACCCAGCGTGTTTATGTAGAACTTTGAATCGTCCTTGACCCTGGCGCCATCCTGGAACCAGATCGAAAGGCAGACAAGATTATCCGGGTCTATCTGAATGGCTGTGACAGCTCCCACTTTAACTCCGCTGTACCTGACCGGTGAACCGACCTCAACTCCTTCCACGAAGTTGAACTTCGCTTTTATCTCGAAGCCCTTCTTGAAAAAATTGAACCTGCCGATCATGAACGTGAACGTGAAAAGAACCGCGATGCCCGCGAATATCAGTATGCCTGCTTTCAGTTCAGGATTTTTATCCTTCATATCTCACCTCATAAAGCCGATTTCCCCATGTATTTTTGCAATATTTCTTCTTCCATTTCCCTCATTTTCTCGACTGTTTCTATCCGCGCGATCCTGCCGGAGTGAAAAACCGCTATCCTGTCCGCAACCTTATACGCATTTTCAAGGTCATGCGTTACCACGACCGAGGTGACCTTAAGCCTGTCCTGCAGATCCCTGATCAGGCGGTTGACGTTGTCTATCATTGCCACGTCCACGCCCGTAGTAGGTTCGTCATAAAGAATTATCCTGGGGTTCATTACAATGGCGCGGGCAAGGGCAACCCTCTTCCTCATCCCACCGGAAAGTTCGTCTATCCTGCGGTCTTCTATGTTCTCAAGCCCTACAAGCCCCAGTTTTTCCTTTACTATCCGCCTGATCTCCTCTTCGCTTTTATCCGTGTGCAGCCTCAGGCCGAACGCGACGTTTTCCTCAACCGTAAGCGAATCAAAAAGAGCCCCGCCCTGGAACACCATGCCGAACAAGAACCTTATTTTTTTCAGCTTCGCTTCGCTGAGGTTCGTTATATCGATGCCGTCGATAAAGATCGCGCCAGAATCCGGGCTGACCAGGCCTATTATGTGTTTCAGCAGCACGCTCTTGCCGCAGCCGCTTGGCCCGATTATTACCATCAGCTCCCCGGATTTTACCTCCAGGTCAAGGCCGCTGAGCACTTCATGCCCGCCGAATTTTTTATACAGGTTCTGGATTTTTATCATTTCGAAGATCACATCAGGTTGAAAAGTACCGAGAAGAAATAATCGGCAACCAGTATTGCAAGGCATGAAAATACCACGGCAAAAGTCGTAGCGCGGCTTATATCTTCGGACCCGCCTCTCACCTCAAGGCCCCTGTAACAGCTGAAAATGGACGTAATTATCCCGTATACGGCTGCTTTTGTCAGGCCCGCATAAAGGTCCTTGAACTTAGTAAACGACAGCACGTGGTTTATGTATATGGCTGAATCCACACCAAGGTTCCTGGTCGCGACAAGCCAGCCGCCGAACAACCCTATCACGTTAGCGAAAATAACCAGCACAGGCATCATTACAAGGCAGGCGAGGAACCTGGGGACAACAAGGTACTGAACAGGCTCAACCGCAAGCGTTTTAAGCGCGTCTATCTGTTCGGTCACCTTCATTGAGCCTATCTCAGCCGCGAAGGACGAACCGACCCTGCCGGCGCACATCAGGCCGACCATAAGCGGCGCCATCTCCCTGGCAATGGCTACTGCCACAATTCCGCCGATATAGGTTTTGGCACCGAACTGCTCTATGGCAATTCCTGTCTGCCAGGCAGTTACCATGCCTATAAGTAAAGACGTGACCCCGATAATAAGTAAAGAATCCATTCCTACAAATACCATCTGGGAAAAAATATTTTTTTTCAGCCTTGAAGGCTGGAATGTCCAGTATATCGTGGAAAAAAATAAAAGGAATATCCCTCCCAGGTGCCTTAAGAAAGCCAGGGCCTGCCTGCCGAGGTTTTCGACAATTTCCTTCATCTGTCTCCCTGCCCTACAGTTTCTGTTCCATCCTGAAAACAGGTCCGTAGAAATATTCCGCGTTTGCGCCCCTGCTCAGCACTGCCGCCTTAAAACCGGCCTCAATGGTAAGTGATGCGCCGGGCGAGAAATTAAAGCCGGGTATGAGCTGGACCGTATGCGTGCCCGAACCTTCTATGGAAGCGCCGTCCAGCGTTGAATTGCCGCAGGCGCAGCCGTCAATCTCAAATATAAAAGAAACCCCTGTCCATTTCCATTCAAAAGCTGCGCCGTATATGAACCTGTCCCCCGGATCAAGAATGCGGTCAGAGACCGCGTCGCCCTTCCAGTTCTTCTTCTGGGTATATGGAAGCCTCAGGTCATAACCGAGATTAAGGTGCAGGGCGAACCAGCCCAGGTCCCTGCTGATCGCTTCGATCACAGAAAGCGTTACCCCCCTATCACCTAAAGGCATTCTGAAACTTTCGTTTTTGTCCTGGGCTACGTAATCATCCTCACCCAGAGGAAAAGAAACTCCGTAAAGAAGAGAAAGGCCCGGCACAGGGCTGTCTTCCGCGATAATACGCTGCAGGCCCTTAAAACCTATTCCCGAAATGCCGCTCGAGGTAAAATTGTATGTGCCGAGGGCAAAAACCCATCCTGTTGCATTGAATATATTGCATAAATATGACGCTGAAATACCGAACGTGAAATTCTCGGTAAAACCTATCCTTATTTCAAAAGGCACATCCCAAATATCATGGTCTGCCGTGATACCGTTCAGCGTGAGCGCGGGATTCTCCTCGAAAACCTTCGGTTCCGTAACAGGGGAAAATTTCGTGTAAAGAAGGCCTTCGCTCAGGACCACCTGGTTTTTACCCAGCACCGCGGCTTTTTCGCACTGGAAAGCATGAAGACCCGGCACGCCTGCTGCTGCGGCTGCAAAAAATATAAGAACGGCTATGAATCCTGTTTTCACATCACCCTCTCAAGGAAAATCATATAATACATTGGTAGCTTGTCTTTGCGAGCGAAAGCGAAGTCCCAAAGGTCCCAAGGGGATCCCCTTGGGACAATCTCGTTTTTAACGACGGGATTGCCGCGCCCGCCACTGCTTTTATTGGCGGGCCCGCAATGACATCAAAATCGGCGTCCCTAAGGGATCCCCGCGTTTTGTCCCGATAGGTAATCGGGACAGCGGGGATAATCAACGGTGCCTTTTGGCACCGCATAAAAAATAAGCACACCCTCAGCAGGTATGCTTATTTATATCAAATCCTAATAAGAGTAGGTTTATTATCAGACACTCTCCGGGTATACCCTATTTTGCCAGCACAACACTGCCGGTGATTATCTCATCACCTGCCTGGATCTGATATACATAGATACCTGAATCCATCACCGCGCCGGTCATGTCTTTTCCGTCCCATTCCATCTGCCCGGGTATAACCTGAGTGACTTCCGCGACAAGCGAACCGCTCAGGTCAAAGATCTTTAGGCTGGGAGTCGTCCCCGCCTTGAAACCGTCGTAGTAGAAGAAACATCTGTCGTTTATCCCGTCGGCGTTGGGCGTTATAATGGGCGGGATCCTCTTTGTCAGCGTGAGGGCTGTGGGATTGGTAAAACCTGCTATGAGCGCGTATTTGCTTAAGTGGCTGACAGTGGCAACAAGCGTCTGGCTGGCCTGGTCAAGCGTTGCCGGTATCTTCACCCATTCGATCCCGTTATAATAATAAAAACCCAGCTTGTCTTTTGCCTTGCTTGCGGGAAGCGTCGTGTTCTTGATAAGGCCCTTGTCGTCTATTTCGTAGCGAAGCATTATCTGGACTTTCTCCGGAAAACCCAGGCTCGCGAGCTGCTCCCTGTTCTTATACCTGTACGGCTTGAAGGATATGCTTGTGGAAATATTGCCCTTGGTCCCTCCGATCGTCTGCGATTTGCCCTCGTCCGCCTGGTCCCTGGCCGCCTCAAGGTGAAGGTCGTAGTCACCGCCCCCGTAAATTATCCCCTGGGCGCCTGCCGGCACTACAAGCCTTGTGAACGTATCCCTGCTCGTGTCTATGTCTCCCCTGAACACGTAGGCGATCCTGTTGTTGTCAAGCACTAAGGAATAGCCGCTTGTATTGTCCATATCGTCAACCGCCACAACTTTGTAGTAGGCAACCGTCGGCGGCGTAAGGTCAGTGCAGGAGAAGGTCTGGCTGTCAACCTCGGCAAAGAACGCGAAATTGCGGTCCTCTCCGGCCCGGTATATTACGTATTTGGTGATGTTTATGTCCCCGAGGGTGTCATTGTTGTATCTTACGACTTGCCTCCATGTCATAATAACCGCGGTATTCACAAACGTGGCTTTAAAACCGAAAACGCTGTCTGGCGAATCTATCACTCCCTTTGCCTGGCAGATGTTGCTCTGAAGGGGAAGCACCACAAGCTTCCCGTCCGGAGTCATCTCGTCCGGCGCAGGGGTATCCCCGTTTGAATGCAGGTAGGTGACCTCTGCCACGTTGTAAACCTTCTTGGAAACAACCGCTGCGGAACAGGGACCTGCGACGACCCCTGCTATTACTGCTAATATAAGCAATAAATACATATATTTAAACCTCATGACGCCCCCTATGATTTATATTCAAATTTATATATTTTACTTGAAGTAATATATATATTAGCATAAATACCGGCTTTTGTCAAGTTTTTTCGCTTTTTTGCTTTTTTCCGGAATATGGGTATCAGAATTTCATGCTAAGTGAAATTCGGTGGGTTTGGCCCAGGTCACCATATGGAACAAAGGCATAATCAATATTATAACCTGCCCAGTTAAAACCAAACCCGGCGCATAATCCCGAGAGCGCGTCTAAACTTGTTATAAGGTCAGTCTTGTATCCTGCCCTTACGCAAAGACGATCCGAGACCTTATATTCCATTCCAACATGGTAATTTACGCAATTTTCAAGCGGGAAATTCACGTCAAAAACAAGCATTATAAAAGGCAGCCTGTACGCAAGCCCGACCTTTCCGTTTATGGGAAGGATGTGCGGGGATGAAACCGCGGTCAGGCCCCTGTAAAAACGGATGGGCATTGAAACAACGCTGTTCTGCGCGTTTGCCCCCACCGAAAGAGCGGGGTTTATCCTGAAAAGATAGCCGAAATCCAGGCATATCGCGTCACCTGACACATCGTCCATCATGGAACGTATGAATTTAAGATTGACGCCGAGGCTGTGGTTCGAGCCCATTTCCCAGGCATACGTGAGCCCAAGAGCAAGGTCAGAAGCTGCAAAATTGCTGCCCGTGCCGGTGTAGATACCTGACGCGTCTTCAAGCGTTCTGATCATGTCGCCATATTGCAGATAAGTCACGTTAATGCCTAACTTTTCGTTGCCCGGGCCGGGCAGTTCCTGCACATAGGCAAAATAGTCGTAATATACTCCCTGGAACCAAAAGTTATGCATAAATGAAATTTCTCGCTGTTTCAGCTGCACTATGCCCGCGGGGTTCCAGAACATAGCCGTGGCATCGTCCGCAACAGCGACAAAAGCCTCTCCCATACCGACTGCCCTTGCCCCCGGACCTATCTTCAGGAAAGGAGCCCCTTCTGTGCCGGGGCTGGCGGCGTAACTAACGTGTAACGTGTAAGGTGTAAGGTGTAAGGCAAAAACAATGGCACCAAAGATTATTGCGCTCATTTTTAATTTTGAATTTTTAATTTTTAATTTAAACGCCATTATCCTGTCCTCGCGATCAATTTACTATCACAGCTATTTTACCGGTGGCTTTAACGGTATCCTGCGGGCTTGAAATAACGTAGAAATAAACGCCGCTTGCCACCTTCTCACCTGATTCATTCTTCGCGTCCCAGGTCGCGCGGTTTGCCGTGTCGTCTTTCTGAATAGTTCTGACCAGCTCGCCCGCTATGTTATAGATCTTTATAGTTGCCTGGAGCGGTATGTTAATGAATTTAAGGGTCCCGCCCCTTGCCTTTGCGGTCTCAAAAGGATTCGGATAAACTATGACACCCGAAAGGTTCTGGCTTATCCCCAGGGAAATTATCCTGAATATGCTCAGCGAGCTCATGTCAGCGGAAACGGTTTTCGAGATCTTATTGACGTTCTGCGTTCCCAGCACGAGTATCCATCCGTCTGTGGTTTCATCAAGCTTGAATATCCTCAGACCATCCTCAAGGGTTCCGGATATTACCGCGATATCTGGATAAGGTATCGTGACAATCACGAACTTCCCTGCCAGGGGATCCAAAGGACTGCCGAGATCAACTATACCGGACGTGCCGACCGCGTAGGCGCTTATCTCTCTTATTGTGCCGCCAAGTTCTGTCACAAGTTTAAGGCCGGGGTCTGTGGCAGTACCGTTATTCGCGGTAGTTATATCCGGGCCTGCCGGATTATCGTCGATAACAAAAGCATAGGTGGAACCGAATGTCTCCGCAGGAACAGTAACGGTTACCGAGTCTGACATTATAATGACAGTGCCGGGAGTGTCATGCGGGATCGCGCCTGTAATGAAAGGAGCGAATTTCAGGGATTGGATATAACCTGCGTCCGCATATCCTTCCCTGGAAACGCTTACCGAGACCGTGCCGACAACGGTATCCGCGTAATAGAACGAGCCTTTGCCGCTAACAAGCGTTATGAAAGTATCCCCGGCAGTCCAGGAAACTTTATCGGGAGAGAACAGGCCGGAAGCGGAAGAACCGCCCAGAGTGACCGTGTCGTTGAAAAGAATGTCGGTGTTCCCGGACGCGTCGCACGCGATAACGATTATTTGTAACGAAGGACTGCCTGAAAGCACGACCTGCGCTGGAGTAGTTATTCTCAATGAATTCCCTGCCAGGCCGAACGGCGTGGATACGGTAGGGTCGTTAATAACCGTGTCCTCCGGGGTCCGGGTCGCTACCCTGATCGTGTATGTGGCAGCGCATACCGCCGCGTTAGTAATATTGCCCAGCGGGATGGTGCAGGTTACCTCGGCGGCGACAGTGTCCGGGTATATTACCGTGTAGATAACCGTGTCGCCTGTGACACTCAGGGTCCCTGAATTCAGGCCTGTGACTGTTCCCTGCAGTATGGATGATATTCCGAATCCGGGATCAAAAGCTATGCTGATCCTGCCTATGACGGCCGTATTCGGCGATGAAAAAGAAACTGTGTGCGTGCATACGGCTGACACAAAAGTATTGCCTAGCGTGTCACTGACGCTGTTAAGCGATGCGCACCTGCCCGAAAGGGGCAGGATCGTAGACACCGAAAGAATAAAAACAGAAAAAATAAGTTTTTTCATGTTCTATCTTGTGTATAACCTGTCAAAATACCCCTGGATCTCCTTCGTGTTGAATGTTTTACTCAGCGCGAGTATCAGGAGTATCCTTGCCTTGGGACCGGTAAGGTCCCCCCCGAAGATCACTCCCTTATCGGCAAGTCTCTTACCCGCGAACTGGGAGTCAAACCCGGC
Organism: Candidatus Desantisbacteria bacterium CG1_02_49_89; assembly: GCA_001871075.1. Lineage (GTDB taxonomy): Bacteria > Desantisbacteria > UBA1551 > UBA1551 > UBA1551 > UBA1551. The sequence goes on along the minus strand of MNUP01000111.1, from coordinate 957 downwards.
ATCCACGAACCCCGAACCGCACCTTGAAACAATGACAACCGGCATTTTTTGCTCAAACGCGCTGTCTATCGCGAGAAAATTGTCCTCATTCAAAATACCCGCGCCGAAACCCTCGATAACAACCGCTTCAGCGCCGCCCGTGATCGCTACCCTTAAAAAAAGCGCGTCCATCCCCGGAACCATTTTTATAAGCTGCACTTTCCTGGACGCATCCGCAGCGTCCAGTGTAAACCTTTTCTCGCGGGGCCTCAGGTATATAACCCTGCCGGATTGTATGGTCCCTACCGGCCCGTACGGCGACTGCAGAGAATCCACGCCGTTTGAATTCACCTTGCTGACTTCCTTAGCCGAAAAAATCTTGTTGTTGAACACTACGAGCGTACCCCTGTTCCTGGATTCGTCGTCCAGCGCGACCAGCACCGCATCTACCAGGTTGGCGGGCCCGTCCGCGGACGGGTCAGAAGGATTCCTCTGGGCGCCTGTCATGACTATGGGTTTTTCGCTGTCTATCAGGAGTTCCGTAAGGAAAGCCGCCTCCTCAATTGTCTCTGTGCCGTATATTATCACAACCCCGGCGACTTCCGGGTCTTTGAGAGTCTTCCAGGCGCTTACCGCAAGGTCATACATCTTCTGCGGCGTCATAAGGCTCGCGTTGATATTGGAGAACTCCTCTATCTCGATCTCTGCCATTTCCCTCAGCTCCGGGACTGCCTTCACCACTTCCAGGGGGCTTACGGTGGGGATTTTCTCCCTTTTGGAATAGCTGTATCTCTGCGCTATCATGCCGCACGTGCTTATCATCTTGATTTTTTTCTGTGTCTTCGCGAAAAGACCTGCGGAAAACTGCATGAAGACCAGAACAAGAACCGCCGCTATAAAATATTTATTTATTTTTCGCATATATCCTCCGGACTTGCGGTGCGCCAGCACTTATTTCTCCGTGATCGTTTCGTCGAC
>MNUP01000055.1 GCA_001871075.1 Candidatus Desantisbacteria bacterium CG1_02_49_89 | reverse complement strand
CCCCCTTGGACGGGGGAAGATTGAGATGGGGGTGTATGTAGGCGCGCAATTTGACTAATCCATCCCCTTGGGACATTGCGCTCGAGATGTAGCGGTCCGATGTATCTTCGGACTCCGCATCCCCGATGTTATATCGGGGCATCGGAGTGCGATTTATCGCACATGTAACTCAAACCTTCTCGAAGACCCGCCAATCTTTAAGGAGGGAGGTTTGAGTATTAATTTCAACTTATTAATATATCTTCACAACTAAGGGCTTGGCACCCTGTCATCTTATTTTTTCTCGTTAGTTTCTTCTTTAATTGTTTGATTTGTTTCTTCAATTTTATCAGTTTTTTTTGAATTACCCCGCGGCAAGCCGCGGGGGGTTAAATCATATTTTTGCTAAAATAGGATTATTTGTTTCTTCCGACTCTCTATTGTTGGGGTCTTCTTTTTCTGCTCTTGTTCTACGTCTACGCCTAATCTTAATTACCTCCCCAAATTGAGATAACAGTTCATTACTTAATAATTTTTTAACACTATTTACAATTTCATCTTCATCTACCAAAACATCAGACATTCTCCGTATTTCTCGTCTAATCGCAGTAAGGGTGTCTTCGTGAAACAATGCTTTTATAATTGAGTCTGGGTTTAAAGATACTTGTTTTTGCCAAAAGTTTTCTATCTCATCTTTTCGCATAGCACTACAAGAAAGATAATATAATTTGTCAGCATTTTCCTCTGTGTTGCCGTTTAATAAATCAATAGAAAATACCATGGAATGATCAATTCCTGTTTTATCAAATACAAGATGATACAATTGCCATTCAGTACCATTTGTTAATACTACCCAAGGAATACCACTCTGTGAAGCATAACTCTCCGCTTGATATATTTGTGATTCCTTTAATTTTACATTCGCAGATTTTACTTCAATATAAAATTTGACCTTGTCATCTATTTTAATCGCTAAATCCACATATCGTTCTTTTATTTGAAATTCTTTTGTAATTTCTTTAAAAACATCATACCCCAAAACTTCTTCTGAAAATTTAACAACCCGCGTTACAATGTCTGCTTCATTCATATCTTTCTCTCTTGCTTCTTGAAAAATTGGAATGTACTTATCAATACCCTTAGTAATTTGCTTGTTCATAGAATTCCTCCTTTTTAAAAAAATTTGGCGTCTGCGCAATCTAATTACACAAAATTTATAATTTATCCTTATCTTCCTGTTTGCCTTCTTTTATTGAACGCTGGAAGTAGATAATGTTAATACCCAGAGGAACATTGCCCACTTTTGTTATATAGGTAGTTGAAACTTCAAGTGTTATCTGTGTTGTTGGAAATATCCAATTAAGTGTAGAAGGTCCCATCTCCATAGTATTTCTATATACACTTTCGGGTTCCCCATATTTTTCTCTTAAAACTCTGGATATTGAATTAAATAAATCGGTATCATCATATTCGTCTAAAGAAAAAAAACTACCACTTTTAATAACTTTATGCACTACATAAATTTTGGTTTTAATTAATTTTTTATTATTATCAAAGAAAAAATTGAGATAGGATGAATGTTCAAGTATTGTATCCTGAAAACATTGAGAACCGAATGCCCAATTATTAACCCAATTCACCCCTGTAATTGCCTGTTTTACTTCATCAATAGTCATTCCCCATTTAGCGTCCTTGTAACCGCCTGGATCAAGAAAGGATCGCGTATCAGTTATAGTAGCAGTATCCGCCCAAGCTAACCCACAAAAACAAATTATTAAAATAAACCCAATCAATAATTTACTCATGTTCACCACTTTTTATTCTTTAAATTTTCCTATTCTTCATTTACGGAATTAATTGTTTTAAAATCATTTGAAAAAAATTTAATCCTATGTTTTTCACCTAATCTGTCAAAATAATTTATATATATATTCATCATATTTTTATCTTCCAAATTCTTCAAATAATTTTTAGGCAGGCGAAAAACCATTTTATGATAAGAATTTGCTCCTAACGAATTAGCTGAAATTTCTTTAAAGCTACCCCAGCCTGAATAGTTTTGAGCATCAAACCATTTTTCACAACCCCAATAAAAAAGGTGTCAGGTCTTGACATGTGACATATCATTTAATTGGTAGTGTTCAACAACCTACCCGCCCAGAAATAGGTTAAGGCGTGATTCAAGAGTAGGTCCGATGACTCTCCGATGCTTCGATACGGAGTCCGACAGAATCGTCGGACCGAGGAGTATACGGACTCTTCGGAGGGCTTAAGCCCCGTTGTTTTACGACCCTAAAGGGTCTACTCCTAAAAGAAGCAATTTAAATTCCCGCTGAATCCCTGTTAAAAATAAAAAAGGTGTCAGGTCTTGACATGTGACATATCATTTAATTGGTAGTGTTCAACAACCTACCCGTCCAGAAATAGGTTAAGGCGTGATTCAAGAGTAGGTCCGATGACTCCAAAAGAACGAAGTATACGGACTCTTCGGAGGGCTTAAGCCCCGTTGTTCTACGACCCTAAAGGGTCTACTCCTAAAAGAAGCAGTTTAAATTCCCGTTGAATCCCTGTTAAAAATCTTTCAGGGCTCCCTCCTTAAAGATTGGCAGCTTGCCCGCCAGTTAGTTTGGCGGGGGTCTCCGAAAAGCCCTGAGTTACATTTCGTGCCTTCGGGGTAATCTTTTCTGGAATTCCTTTTTTTCTAAGTAGTTATGGCTTGAGACAATAGGCCTTTTTAAACGTTTCTCCAGGGCTTTGCGGGCATCACCGGCAATTTTTCCGCCGGCGTGAGAATCCGCTTTAAGCTTATTTACTCCCTCTGAATCTTCGTTACGATGGATCTCGGTTGTGGCACGCTCTCCCAACATGGTAAAAATCAGTTCAAAATCATCCATATGGTCGCGCAGGTTTTCCCGCTTAAGCCCTTTAATGTCCATATATTCGGAAGGGGTAATCCCAAACGTCGCTTTTGATATTTCTGCTGTCAAAATCTCGTAATCCTTGTCTTCCTGCGCGCCGCGTTTTTGCCATTCATCGGTCAGCTCATCCCGAATAGCAATACCGCGTATGCGCTTTTCAATCCAATCGTCGCTATAGCCCTTAAGCTTGTATAGTACTCGCGTTCTTTTCGTAGCAAGTTCAGGATTCTCTATCTCCTGAACGCGCTCATATCCTACCTTAGCAAGCCAGCGCTTAAGCGGTTCCGCCTTAGGTGAGGGAATAGACTGGATGATGCGGAACATACCTTCCGTATTAGCGCAGTTCAATTTTTGAACTCCGCCTTCAGTCTCCACTAAAAGGGGGGTGACAAATTGTCCCCACCCTTTAGCGAGCTCCTTATCCCTTATACGCATTTTACGAATATAGTCTTTTACATTCGGTGTATCGGTTAACACTTCCACAACATCGTTTATGACAAACCACCACTCGTTCTGATATAAGGTTCTCCTGACTTTCCTGCCTTTAAAAATCGCGATTTTAGTATCCGCCTGCATTATGCCTACTCCTTTATACATCCAAAACTGATGGTTTTGAACTGGTCACAATTTGTGACTTTAAGATTGCCCCAAAGGGGTCCCTTCGGGGCTTCCCCGCCACGAATATTTCCTCCATAAGAATTGGCGGACAAAGGCGGGTCGCAATGACCCTACTACGCCAAGGCTTCGCAGGGCAGGCAACATTATGTCGGATAAATCCGACCGCTACATTTGGTTAAACAATCAGGGCTGAAGCCCTGAGTTACATTTCGTGCTTTCGTGATACTTTCCTCGCCCATACTTCCAGGTGGGCGAAGTCTCGCCCCGATGGACATCGGGGCGGAGTGATTTCGTGGAAATCTTTGTTACTGTCCGAGGATGGCGGAGCCGAACTTTGTCGGGTCCTGCCAGTAGCTGCCGCTCATGTCCCCCCAGATATATTCGTCTTCCCTCTGCCCTTCCTGGTCCGTATCCCCTGTTATGAACTTTATGCCGAATGCTGTCCCTTCCTTGGGCGTGGTTCCTATCATGCTCCAGGGAATGGCGGCTTCAAGAATCCAGCCCTTTTTATCAGGCAGGGCAAGCCCTGCAGCTACTTTTACTTTGCTCAGATCAAGGCCGTGGCCTTCTCCGCCGAACGCCTTTGAAACCTCTCGCACCATCGGCTTCTTATCAGGCCCTGAAGGTGTGAACACGAACTCAAAATCATCGTCATCCATATTCCCGCTGCCCTCGTTCCTGTTATTCCCCATATCCAGATAGAACCTGTAATAATCGCAGTGCTGGAAATCCGATGTTGTGATATCCTCGCAGGAAACAAGATCATCCGTGACATCAGCTGCAAAATATAAGTTGTCTTTATCCCACGCGACATAGCATACTGAAGAAAAATCCTTTGGATCCTTGTCAGGGTTGGTGCTTTGCTCAGGCGCATTCAGCTTTATCGCCTCATAGCCCTTCCAGTCTTCCAGTTTGCCGTCTATTGCCATCGCGGACTTAGCCTTCTTGATGACCACCTTGTCGTCCGCGCCGGCACAGTTCATAGTTGAAAGTTGAAAGTTGAACGTTAATACCAAAATAACTAAAATTAATTTTTTCATACGTCGCTCCTTTTGTTACTGAAGATCTTTGCTTCGCAACATTCTTTGTGTGTTTTGTCGATAAACGACGAATTCCAGTGATTTTTAACTACTGATTACGGTGATTAAACTCAGGGCTAAAGCCCTGAGTTACAAATGCCCTACGCAACCTAAAGGTTGTGGCTACCCCCGAACCACTCGCACGCTCGGGTTCAGGGCAAGCTTCGGGCGGGCAAGCCCGCCCCTACACGCAGGCTGAAGCCTGCGGCTACCTTGCCGTTGCTCTGACACGCTGATACGTTGACACGTTGACACGCTTTTCAAATTGCAGAGCAAGCTCTGCCACTACTCTGCCAGCCCCAATATCGCCCGCGCCATTTCTTCGCGTATCTTTAAAACCGCGTCCGGGTCAGGCAGGATCTTTGTTGAGTTCGTGCCGCCGGCGTTGGGTATTGTAACAAGAGCTCTTGCTTTCTCAAGCGCTGCCTCGGCTTCTGCAAGCCTCCCTCCATCAATACCTTGGCGGGTCTTCGAAAAGGCTTGCACTCCAGAAGATTTCTTTTTCGCGGCGTCAATGCGGTTCTTAAGGATATACATATACTCGTAGTCTTCCATCCCTTCCCTTACCTGCTCAAAACGCACAGAGCTAAGCGGCCCGGTTTCACCGGCAAGCCAGCCTGGATACGTGAGGAACCCGTCCCCGTTGGGGTACCTTACCCCTATTGGCTTGTCGCCCGGCTTGAAAACATGCGGAAGGTAGGTGTGCCACCCGAACTTGAACGGATCGTATGTCCACCAGGATATATCCCAGAATTCATAGGCTGAAACCCCGTATTTGAAACAGAAATACGGGTACAGCCTTTCTATCGCGTTATAAGGCGTGTTCAGGCACATAGTCCCGTCAGTCGTGAACCACAGTTTATCCCCGTCCTTCAGCCTGCGCTCCATTTCATCCACGGGAAAACATCCATAATTGCCCACTCCCCACACGTCCAGATATCCCACCCATTCAGGCACAAACCTCCAGGTGCTGGAATATATGTTCACGTCAGGAGCCGCCTCGTGTATTATGTCGCACACGCCCTTCATCTGCTCCACCATCCGCTTTCCCACCACGGAATTCCAGGCATCCGGCTCATCTGATATATACAGGAGGAATTTCTTGTCCCAGCCCTTTTCCTTCACGTGCTCCCATACCGCTTTCAGCACGGTCTGGTACGCTTCCTTATATCCTTCGGATGGGTACGAGAATCCGTAAATACCCCTGGGCTCAAATCCCCAGCCGAAGCTGTAGAAGATCCCGGGCAGATAGGTCTTATTCATTTTCAGATCGTCGAAATAATATTTTGCCATTTTGTCGAATTCGGTAGTGTCCAGCGTAACTCTTCCATTACTGTAGTTTATCACAGGGCCCGGCTCTATGGCATTCGCGCATACCCTGTGCTCTGCCATAAGTTTGTACCACAGTTTCCTGTTAGTCATATCCAGGAAGCTCCACCCCGGCCCGTTGCCCAGATCGAACAGCGCTGTTAGGTGGGATTCGTCAGGAAGCTCAAAATCCCACACCTTTATCCTGAAAGGCGCTGTTATGAGCGGCTTACCGCCTGATTCAATAATGACTTTACCGGTATAGTCTCCGGGTTTCGCGTTCTTCGGTATGCTCGCGGTTATAAGCACAGGCTGGGTTGTGTTCGCAGGAAGGTCAAACTGCCTTAGCGGAAGCACAGGGTCAGGCCATATACCCGGCCACCCGTCTGAACCCGGACCGCCGTTGGGTATATTTCTGCGCCAGGAAGGAAGGTCTGAACTGAAATAATTAGAATTGACGTCGCATGGAACAAACCCTATTCTCTCGATCTTGAAGTCCTGGAGTTTTGCCCCCGCCTCATCGGCGGGCAGTTCAACTCTTACGTTAACGCCCTTCAGGTCCTTAGCGCTGCGGATCGCGACCTGCAAAGGTTCTTTTTCGTTCCGCGCCGAAGAAATAGAAAATTCCTTCGGGGTTTCCCTGGCAGGGTCATCCTGGAACACCTTTATTATCGGGTTTACCTGCCATGCGGCTATCCCTTCCTTTGAAGGTATAAGGCTTTCAATGTTGCCGGCAACAGCGTCCATTGCCTCGCACAGCACAACCGTGTCGTGATAGATCGTGCCCCTGGCATCCATAGTAAGGTGTATCTCAACTGAAACGCAGTCAGGCGGGGTGGTCAGCATAGCTGTCAGCATTGTCCAGTCGTTGGTGCCTTTCAGGCTGTCAGGAGTGGCAAAGAATTTAGTGCCGCACAGCTTGCCGCTTTTGTCGAGAAAATGTATATGCATCCTGACTTCACCTTCAATATTTTCGGTTTTCACGTAACCGCCGTAGAAGTAGGACTTGCCGGGTTTTACCGGAACTATCTGCCTCCAGCCCCGCCACGCGGAAGGCGCGTCAGGCGAAACCTCCATTTTTACGCAGCGGTTCCCTGATATCCCTGCCTTAAGCCACTCATACTTGACATTGGGGTCCTTGCTGTATATGACCTGGTCCCCTTCTTTGCCGACTTCAACCTCTGACCTCCAGCCCGCAGGCAGACCTTCTCCTTCCTCAAAATCCGGGTTCTTAACAAGGTTTGATTTGCTCTTTGCAAGGTCGCCTGGCCCTGAAGACGAACCTGTTATTCCGGGGTCTTTTGACGCATAGATATAGTAAATGCCGGCGCCGAACGGCTTGCAGCTTCCCGAGAACACCACGTTGTCCGTGAAGCTCGAATGCGGTATTATCCTGCCTTCCGCGTCAGCAACCCTTATAGAAGCGTCAGTCGCAAGCCCTTTCATCCTTACCCTGAACCTCAGCGTGTTCACAAACAGCATTGAGTTGCTTATATCCTGCGAAGCGAAATTCCTGATCTCCACAGGCATCCTGTATTCCCAGGTCTTGCCCTGGTCTGAAAGCCACTGTGGTTTTACCGCAGCTGAGCGTCGCAGATCCATTTTTTCAAGTTGTTTCACAGATGCCCGGACATTGGAAGGATTTTTCTCAATTCCTTCAATGTTGAAATCATCCAGCCACGCTATACCCGTGTTGGAACCGTCCGCGTCCCAGAAACATCCCCTTAGCTTCATTTTCGCCGTGCCTTCGGGAAGTATGAAATCCGCTCCTGAACCGGACTGGCCCATTGTAATGCTGAACTTTTTCCAGCCGTTAGTGGATTTGTCGGTTGTAAAAATATCCGAGTGACCCTCGGCGGCTCCGGGCGCCCTGGGTATCGCGTTGCCGTTCTTGTCATAGTGGAAAACGCTCATCCAGTACCTTCCGTCGGTTATGTCTATGTCGTACATAAACGAGACTGTCAGGACAAACGAGGTACTCTCAGGCACAGGCATAAACAGGGTATAAGGCCCTTCCCCGTTGCTGCCGTCCGCCTCAAGCCGCGCGCTCGCCGCGCCGGAATAATATTTGTCCGTGACCCTTTGCGCCCCTGCCCACTCCCACCAGGTCTTTTCCTCAAACCCGTTATTGCGGACCTCCCTGGTTATTTCAAAGTAATCCGGCACAAGCCAGGCTGACGGGTTGTCAAAATAAACGTAATAGCGCTTTGAAGCTCCGGGTTTCAGCTCGGCCGGGATGGTAAGAAGCCCGCCTTCAGGGATCTTTCCCTCTCTCAGGGGTATGCCCTTTGCGTCATATATTGAAAAAATGAATTCATTGCCCCTGTCATCGCACACCCTTACTTCCCTTGCTTCAAAACCCGCCAGGCCGATCTCTCCCTTCTGCCTGCCGATCTTTATGTCCACCGGCTCGCCTGCAACCCCCTCGCCCGAAACGTCCTGCAGGTCTATGCCTATCCTCTTGCTCCAGAACCCGCCCCCCGGCACGTACAGCGCGCGCCATTCCTCATTAACGGGCTCAACAGGTTCCTTAACTTCGGTTCTCTTGTTATCCTTTATAGGTTCTTTGGTAACCTCTTTTTTTATAGGTTCCTTTTGTTCTTTAGGCTTGTTCCTGTTCAGATCCTTAATAACGCTTTCTATCATCCCTTCGTCCACTTCACCTTCGAATACGGCAAGGTCATCTATGACAATTGAACTCTGTTTATAAATACCTATGATAATAAGATAATCGGGAAAATCATCGAGCGCGAAAGTTATAGTTTTAGCGCCTTCTTCCCCGGGTTCCTCTGTTATATCTGTCCAGCCCTTATCAGAAGGTCCGGGCGCTCCGCCTATTGTTGAGCGCATCAGAAAATAAGATTTTGAGCTGTCTCCCTTGTCAAGGACCTTGTACTTGAAATAGACTGTATATGTCTTGCCGCCTTCAAACGGAAGCTTCGCGGGATCCGAGTGGAAGAACTCGTTCCAGTCACTTGAAGATCCCATGCTGTTGCCTTCCATAGAGGATTTTCCGGATATCACTTCCTTCTTCTCTGCTGTAACGGTTCCGCCCGGGCTTGGCGCCCATTCTTCGGGGTCATTGGGCTCAAACCCGTAATAACTTACAAGTCCCTTGGGCCCTGCTTCTTTTTTCTTTTCTGTTTTCGCGGGAACAGCCTTTTCAACCTTCTTCTCCCCCAAAGGGGTCCTGTCGGATTTCTTTTCCTTGGGTGTTTCACCGAGTCTTTTACTCGTCTCAAAATAATACTTCTCTATTTCCTCGGAAGTGAGGGCGCGGTTGTAGATCTTCACCTCGTCCATCATTCCGGGAAAATGGTCGCCTATCGCAAGGGCTTCGTTGTTGGTCTTCATTTCCGCGAAACCCGGGTCTGCGCTGTAGTATTCAGAGCCGTCTACGTAAAAAGCGACCTTTGGCTCAGAGCCGTTGAACACGACCGCGATATGGTGCCAGGTATCGTCCCAGGCAATAAAACCCGAAGCAGCATCGCTGAAAGGAGCCGGATTTTCCCTGTAGGAAGCGGACCACGCGAGATTGCCGTTATCAACGTTCAGGTATATGCCGTAATTGCGCGAATCCCCGCCCCACTTGCGAATCACGTTCTGCCAGGCGCTGTTTGAACCGGACGCCTTCATCCAGAACATAACCGTGCCCGCGGTTGTAAGGCCAAGGTCATTCGCGTGCTTTACCTCAACAAGGTTTAAAGCCCCGTCAAAGGAAAGGCAGAACCCTATGCCGTCCTTCTCCCACGCCGCGCCGTTTATGACCGCGTCATGCCTGTTGCCTGACAGGTCTTCCGAGATCTGGCCCTTGCCCTCGTCGAAGCTCCAATAAGCCACTAAGCCGCGCTCTGCGGCGTAGCAGTGTAAGGTGCAGGGTGTAAGGTGTAAGGTTAAAACAAGCAGCAAACAGATAAAAAATATTGGATTGAATTTTTTCATGGGTTATTCCTTTTCCTGTATAAGGTTTGAATTTTTTGAACCGCACGATTTCCTGATCACCAGTTCCGGAGAAAGGCAGACCTTCCTGTATTTCCCGTTCATCCTGCCGCTGTCTATCCTTTCAAATAAAAGTTTTACCGCTATTTCACCTACTTCGTATTCCGGTATTCTGACGGTTGTAAGCGGAACTTCCAGGAACGGAGCGAATTCAATGTCATCAAATCCGACCACAGCCATGTCATCAGGCACTTTCAAACCCTTCTCCTTCAGGGCTTTAAGGCAGCCCATCGCGATCAGGTCGTTGAACGCAAAAATTGCGGTGGGCCTCACGCCGTTAGAAAGCAGCTTCAGGGTCGCCTGGTAACCTTCCTCAATCCTGCCCTGGTCTGTGATCGTCTTCACCATGAACTTTTCATTGAAAGGTATGCCGCTGCTCCGGAGGGCTTTCTTGTATCCGAGCAGGCGTTTGGAAGAAGGATGCCTGTGCAGTAAACCGCGGCTTATGTAAGCAATCTGGCGGTGTCCGAGCTTAATAAGGTGGGTGACTGCGCCATAAGCCCCCTTTACGTTATCCACGTCAACGCTGTCGCACTTTGCTCCTGACGGGGGATACAGGAAAACGACAGGTATCTTCCTTTTCTTAAGCATACCCAGGTATTTTCTGGGGTCCTGCACGGGAGAAACAATGATGCCCGAAACCCTCTGCTGGACAAGACTGTTGATGTATTTTTCCTCCCTCGCGGAAGAATGCTGCGAATTTACGACAAGAAGATTATAACCTTCTTCTTCAGCCCTTTTCTCTACCGCCTGGATGATGGGGGAATAAAAGGGGTTGGTTATGTCTATGACCACAAGGCCTATGTTATTCGTTCTCCCCCTGCTCAGGCCCCTGGCAAGCGGATTGGGATTGTATCCGTTCCTGCTGGCGATTTCCAATATTTTATCTCTTGTGACCGTGCTTATGCGCGGCTTGTTGTTCAGGGCGCGGGAAACCGTAGCCAGCGAAACTCCCGCTATCCTTGCTATGTCACTGATGGTAAATTTGGTCATCTTTTTCTCCTCGGCGTGATTTTTTTTCGCAATATTTTTCATAAATTCCGGAAAGGGCGGTATGGGGCGCATAAAGGGAGCATGCCTGGCGCGTTGATCATATATTATATAGGAGAAAGTGTAAGGAGTGTAATAATGAGGTAGTGTTTTTACAGCTTTTGCGTAAACGTTTACGCAAATTAAGATTATTATATCAGACTTTAAGGAAAAAGTCAAGAAATAAAAAAAATCCGCTGTCTTTTATTTCCAGCGGACTTGATTTTTGTGCAACCGTTTGCCTTAATACCTGAAGTCATAAAAAAAGAGCCGCATGAAGCGGCTCTTTTTCTTCTATCAGTCTGAATCCGGTCTTCTAATCCGCCTGCATCCGTTTGTTTTACTAAAAGTGTATCTGCGTCCCTACAGACGACGTTGTGATCGGACTTGCACCGGGTGATTGCTTCTGCGTGAACGAGTACATCGCATCCACGTTGCTTGAAACACCGTAGAGCAGGCTCACCTGTAAAATGGACTGCGACCTGGCCTGATCCTTCATATCCGTCATTTCGTAGCCGGCTGAAACCACTATTTTCTGTTTCAGCATCATGAACAGGCTGTCGTTGAGCGTAAGCACGCCGCGCAGCTTCGGGTACCCACCCTTGCTTACACATGCAACGTCAAGTGAGTCTTCATACGAAAAATTTATGGACGCGAACTTGAATAAGTCTATGCCCAGCTCCCCGTAATAACCCGTGTACCTTAAAGGATCGTGGGCAGCAAGCGCCAGCGGCTTGTTAGTTTCGTAGAAACCGCTGAAATACCTGGAGATGAAATCGGAATCCTGGTTCCTGTATTCCACCCTGTAGGAAAGTATCCAGATATCGCCCTTGAAACCGGTTGCCCAGCCGTTCCCGTGGTTCACGGACCAGTTTGTCATAAGCTGCGCGGCATCCGCGAACCATATGCACCATTTGCCCACTATCGGCGTGCTCATATCCACTCCATAGATCTGGACGCTTGGTTCCGGCACGGTTGCGGTCGCTATGATCGGGCCGGTCACAAGGTCAGTAGCCAATGAGGCGCCGATAACGAACCTTTCCAGGATCGGGACCATGCACAGAGGCCGGAAGAAAGGCCTTATGCCGCAAACCGAGGGGCTGAAGACGTTGTTGATAACGGATTCAACTCCCCCGCCTTTGAAATCCAGGTCGAATTCAAGCCCCATCGCCCTGTACCCGCCCTGCATTGCCGCAAGCGTCAGGTTTGAATACCCGTTGACTATGTACCCGTTGCCCAGCGTAGCGTTGTCAAGATTTCCGAACCTGAAATAGAGCGGCCTTTCGCCCTTCTCAGCCCACTGGAGATACAGGAGAAGGTTAAGGTAATCGTCCACCGTGTTATCCCACTTGATCCCGGTGTCGTTCCAGGTGATAGCGAGATTAAGAGCCGCTTTAAGTTTTCCGAATTTCAGTATAGGCTGGAAAGCGACCCTGTAATACATTTTCCCGTCAAGGTTCACCGCGCCTATCACGCCGTCCAATCCCAGGCCCTTTGTCTTGACAGGTTTCTGTTCCTTCTTTTCCTTCTTTTCCTCGCCTTTCCCCTCTCCCTGTTCCTCTGCCTGTTCCTCAAAATCCTTCTTCCATTCTTTCAGCTCGTCCCCGGTCAGTTCGCGTATCTGGCCCTGGCCGCCTTCGCTTGACACAGCGAAAACTCTCCCGGTCGGTATGACAGTTGCCCACTCGCCTGTCAAGCCGAACGCCTCAACCTCGCCCTCAAAAACGTAGATATTGCCTGAATTGTCCGGGTTAACGGTTATGCCGAAAACCGTCCCGCGTATGCCGGCGATAGCCGCGGGGGTGGCAACCTTAAAATTGCCTGCCTTCTGCGCTTCCGCCTTCGCCCACAGTTTTCCGGATAACAGCTTGAATATCGAATTTTTCTTTTTCGTCTCCACTTCCTCGTTCAGGTCCTGGATCTCGAGCATGGCATTTTCCTTCAGTTTCAGCAGGCTGCCGTCATCAAGCGTGAGCTCAGCCCTTCCGTTTTTCGTGATGACCTTATCGCCCGCATTCAGGCCGTCGCCTTTTTTCGCCGGCACAGGCGCCGCGTCCCCTTTCTGAATGAAGACTTCGCCTTTTACCGAACTCAGGGAAGCCTGCCTGGGAGTTACCGACGCAACCTTCTGCGCTTCAACCGCGGGTTTTTGTTCTTCCGCCTGGGCTGCCGGAGCTGCTTCCTGCGTAAACGCCTGCCCTGCCGCCAGTATCCCCAATCCCGCTACCACAACCAGCAAGATCAGCTTTCTCATTTCTTCCTCCTTTACAATCTATTGCTCAATTGCTCTATTTTCAACGATGTTACGAAAAATTCCGTGGTTGCAAAAGCAGTTGTCAGTTGTCAGCAAAAGCTAAAGATTCCTTCGTGCCTTCGTGACACTTTCGTGCTTTCGTGGAAATCTTTATTTTGTGGCCTTTTCATCAAGAAACATATTGTGGACCAGGATCGCCTCGGGCAGGCCGCCGTGCAGGATATACGCGGCCGCGTCCAGGTTATGGCCTGCGGTATCCGAGAACGGCACCGCTACGCACAACCCCATGCCTGCCGCCCTTATCGCCACCGTGCCTGACTCGCTGTCCTCAAAACCGGCGACAAAATCAAAATCCTCCCTTTTAACGCCCATCATATGCAAAGCTATGCTGTACAGGTCCCTGTGCGGCTTCAGCCTGATCTCGCTTGAATCCGACGCTGTAATGTACCCGTCGTAATAAATCTTAAAATCTTGGAATCTTTTAATCAGCTTTTTCTTCTTTTCGTCTGTAACCGGCCATTCCTCTATCTGCTTCCTGACAACGTTAAAAACCTCCCTCAGCACTATGTTCGCCTCGTAGGAGATCGAGGACGTGACAACAGCCACCCTGAGCGGATTTTTGCTGAAATACCCGCCTAATTTCTTCAGCCTCGGCCTGTATTTTTCAAGCTCTTTTTCCCCGTATTTTACGCGGTGGTTTGCCAGCAGATGGCCCTTCAGCTCATCGTAGAATAGCGCGGCATCTTCCCCGAGCCACCCCTTTATCATTGACAGGAACACCGCGACCCCGGGCATCGGCTCGATAAGCCGCCTTCCCTTTTCGGAAAGCAGTTCCTCTGAAAGATGCTCCCCTTCTCCCCTGTCTATCGCGGCAAGTATTTCGTGGTACCGCTGGTAGTATATCTCAGTCGCGGCCCTTACCTTTTCGGCAAGAGACTGCGGGTTGAAAATACCGCCGTATTTCTTAAGCAGCTGTTCCACGGTTTCGCTGGCCTGGTAAGGAACGAACTTTCCCTTCTCCTTCTGCAAGCCCTTCACGGCCGGGTCCTGCGGCAGGCCGCCCCACCCAAGGTTCTTCATGTTGTTTATCACCTCAGACATGCGACGCTCGTCCCTGCCTTCGATAAGGAACCATAAAACCGCGTTCATGTAGGAACGCCTGAAATCATCCGGCTTTATCCCTGAACCGTAGGTATTTATTAGGTATTCAACGTGGCGCGTTGTGCTGTTACCTATGATGTGCGGGTAGTCTTTCTTCTTATCCAGGCCCCATCCAGGGTCCCTGCCCATGCCTGTGATCTTTCCCACCATGAATTCCTGCGAGTGAAGGCAGAGCTGTTCGGTTGTGGTGGTCGTGCCGTCCATGTCCTTTACGATCGCGACAAGCTTTTCCCTTGGTGTTCTTATTTTGGGAGGCAGGGGGTAGAATTCGTAATCCGGGTAAACGTAACTCGGGTTCTTTATGACCGCGTATTCTTTTCCCAGTTTTTTGAACAGCCGGACAGCTTCTTCCTGTTCCGCGAACAAAGGCAGTTTCACTCTTTCCTCCACAGGGTGCCCCAACTTGTTGGGGGTTTCAGGACGCCCCAACTTGTTCGGGGTTTCAGGACGCCCGAACTTGTTCGGGGTTTCAGGACGCCCCAACTTGTTGGGGATGTCTTTATTCTTTCTCAAAATCTACCACAGGATATGTTTCCCATATATCTTTTAACCAATCCACTCCTTTTTCTTCAACCCATTGACTGTATCCTGAAAATTTATAGTCAATTAGTTTATTGAAATTCTTAACATATCCATGCTTTAAAGGATTGTTATGTATATAATTGAAATGAACCCAAAAATCTTTTTTTGAACGGATACAGTGATCCCAGTAATTTACCCAAATCTTCTGACCTGGGGTTGAATTAATTTTATTCAGTTCTATAGCGCTCTTGCCATGCAGGCTTTTGATGAATTTTACAAGTTTCTCTGTAGTGTTAATTTTAATTAAAAGATGATAATGATTATCAAGTATAACCCATGTATGAATAAAAATGCTATGCGCGTTAGCCGCCGAATAAAGAACCTTCAACAGCATTTCTTTTTCTGTCTCAGTTGTGAAGAACCTTCTTTTATCAAAAGTATGGGCAGTAATAAAGTAGTCGGTATTTTCCTTATAAAAGTGTGGTGGGTGATATGGTTTATTCATTAAAAACTCCCTCAACAAGTTGAGGCTTCCAGATCTCCCTCAACAAGTTGAGGCTTCCAGATCTCCCTCAACAAGTTGAGGCTTCCTATTGTACCATTTTCCTGCCGGCGTTAAGCAGGATATTCAGCTTTTTGGCGGAGCTGGATTCGGCGTAAACGCGGGCAACCGGCTCTGTGCCCGAGAACCTGAAAAGCACCCAGGACCCGTCCTCAAGCAGGAATTTTGTCCCGTCAATTGTATTTTTTCCAATGATCTTAATGCCCTCAATGTCCTTAAAGGGCTTAATAAGGTTGTTGCGCAGGTTCCTGCTCATTTCAGGCGTCAGGCGGAGATTTATCCTGCCCGGGACGAATAGGCCAACCTGCCTGTATAAACCCGCGAGTATCTGTTTGATCGGTCTCTTTTCGTTCGCCACCATTTCAGCCATAAGCAGACAGGCAAGGATGCCGTCCTTTTCCGGGACATGCCTGCGTATTGTCAACCCGCCGCTCTCTTCACCGCCTATGGTGATATCGCGCTCCTGCATAACTTCCGCTATGAACTTGAACCCTACCGGAGTCTCTATTGTTTCCATCCCGTATTTCTTCGCTACAGCGTCTACCATGTGAGTTGTCGCGATGCTGCGCACTACCGCGTCTTTCCAGCCGCGCGTTTTATGCAGGTAGTATACAAGCAGTGTTACCACAGCGTTCGGGTTGATGTATGTCCCGTCAGAATCAATTATACCGAACCTGTCCCCGTCACCGTCCGTGGCTATGCCGATATCGGCTTTTTCTGCCTTTACTTTTGCCGCGAGCTCTTTCAGGGTCTCAGCATCAGGCTCAGGTCTTCCCCCGCCGAACATCACGTCCCGCCAGTCGTGGATCAGTCGTACGTCGTACGTCGTACGTCGTAAGATATTACTAAAATAAGTTCGACCGGTGCCGTACAACGGATCGCAGACGATCTTCAGTTTCCTGAGCGCTTTCAGGTCCACCAATTCTTTGATTCTTTTTATGTATTTTTCTTTCGGATCAATATATTTGATTTTTACTCCAGATCTTTTCGTGTTTTCGTGCCGAAGGTTTCGTGCTTTCGTGGAAATCCTATTAATGTTTTTCTCTATTTCGTTGGTTATTTCCGGGAACGCCGGCCCACCGTATGACGGGGAGAATTTTATGCCGTTATAACAGTAAGGGTTGTGGCTGGCAGTGAAATTGATGCCGCCCGCGAGCTTCCTTCTTATTATCTCGTAAGCTATGACCGGGGTGGGCGTGTCTTCTCTTGTGAGAAGCGGCTGGATGCCTTCTTCCGCAAGCGTCCTGCTGCATTCAAAAGCGAAATCCTCGCTCATAAACCGCGTGTCGTGCCCCACAACCACCGTCGGACGCCGGACGCCGGACGTCGTGCGTGAAATACTTCTTTTTCGATGAACGATGAACGATGAACGATGAACGGTTTTAAGGTAGGCCGCGATCGCGCGCGAAACCAGGCGGACATTCGCGAACGTGAAGTCCCTGCCGATTATCGCCCGCCATCCCGACGTGCCGAATTTTATATCGCTGTTCCCGGGCATCTTTTATTCCTTGATCTCAACGTGCACGGTGACAGAACCCTTTGTTTCCGTGTTCACTTTGTGTTCCACCATGGTCGCGATCGCATGCGCTTCGTTTATGTTGATATTCCCTTCCACCTCGATGTGCATCGAGATCGCGTTGTAGTAATCCCCGTATTCATGCACGGATATGGCGTGCACTCCCACGACGCCCTTTACCGATCTCGCGCTCTGCTCGATCCTGTTGATAAATTCCTTGCTGGGCGCATGGCCTATGAGCTCGTCTATATTGGGGCGCGCGATCTCAAACGCGGTATACATGATAAGCACCGCGACCCCGATCCCGAATGCGGCGTCAAGCCAGTAAACCTTGAACATCGCGCCGATAATAGCGATCGGTATAAGCGCGGAAGCGATGGCGTCGCTCCTGTGGTGCCAGCCGTCCGCGTAAAGCGCCGCGGAGTTGATCTTCTTTCCGAGCTTGTATGAAAACCGAGCCATCCATTCTTTTCCCAGCGCCGAAGCAAACAGGACCACCACTGCAAGCACTGTCCCTTTGACAGGCTCAGGGTGGAAAAACCTCTCGATAGACTGCTTGCCGAACTCATAAGCCACCATTGCCAGCAGAAGCGCGATGATAAGGGTAGCGATGGGTTCGACCCTTCCGTGCCCGTGCGGGTGGCGCTCGTCAGCCGGCATCCTTGTAAACATGAAACCCACCAGGACAACTACCGACGTAAGAACGTCTGACAGGGTATGGAAAGCGTCTGTTATGAGCGAAATACTGTTAATGGCAAACCCTATTATCACCTTAACTACAAACAAAGCGGTGTTACCTGCTATGCTAACCCAGGCTTCAAGGAAACCGTATTTCGCCCGTGTTTTCTGGTCCATTTCTTCTTCCATGTTAGTTTCAGGGAACCCTGACCTCCCTTAAGAATTTCGCGTTTTCCTCAGGCACCGAACTATTGATGAACATGCCCGAGCCCAGCTCAAAACCTGCGGTTTTCGAGAGCCTGGGAACAATGCTTAGGTACCAGTGGTAGTAATCGTTGGCTCCGCCGCCAGTGGGCGCGGACCGTATCACGTAGTTGAAATCCGGGTTATCCAGCCCGTGGTAAAATTTCGCCAGGACAGTCCTCAGTATGTAAGCCATGTCCCTCATTTCATTATCGGATATCTCGCCGAAATTCGGCGCGTGCCTTTTGGGCAGGATCCAGGTATGGAAAGGGCCAAGCGCCGCGTACAGCACGAAAGCGGCGAAATGGTCCGTTTCCATCACCATCCTCGACTGTTCCTTTATCTCCTCATTCAGCATCTTGCAGTAAACGCATTCGCCGGTGTCGTCGTAATACCTCATAGCCTCTTCAAGCCTGTACCTTCCCTGGCCCGGCACTACCGGGGTGGCGATGAGCTGGGAATGCGGATGTTCAAGCGAAGTGCCGGCCGCTTCGCCGTGGTTCTTGAAAATAACTATGGTTTCCATCCTGTCGTCCTTCAGCAGTTCCCTGTACCTCGCCCTGTAAAGCTCTATTATAAGGCGCACTCCCTCAACAGGCAGGAGCGCGGTCGTCATGTTGTGGACCGGGCTTTCGACTATTACCTCGTGCACGCCGACCCCGTTAAGCCACCTTTGGATACCCTTTATCTTCCTTATGCGCTCGCCTTCGTTTACAAGGGCCGCGAATTTATTGGGGAACGAACGGACCACCCAGCCCTTTTCGTCTGAGATCCTGTAGGTCTCGCCCGGCGTGTTGATCTCGTTGCCCGGGCAGAAAGGACATTCTTTGCTGAACGGAGGCTGCTCCTTCCTCGCCTTGGTGGATTTAAAATCCTCAGGCCTTTTCGCCCTTTCCGTGGCTATTATCACCCATTCCTTGGTCGCAAGATTCTGCCTTAATTCAGGCATTAAAACCTCCATTTTACCACGAAAGCACGAAAACACGAAAGATTCTTTTTACAGGGAACTTAAGAGAACTTAAACTAAATTAATTTTTCAGCTTCTAGTTTAATATCAAGAATTTTAAATTTTCATAAGATCCCTGTTGAAAAAACTTTTTTCGTGATTTCGTGATACTTTCGTGATTTCGTGGTAATTATTGTACCATATTTTGGCAAAAAAGCAAGTTAAATGCGGAAAAGCTCGCCCATCTTCTTACCGATGAATTTATTCGAAATAAGAAGGCTGACTGCGAGCAGGGCCATGCCCAGTATTCCCATGGCGCTGGCGATATATGGCCCGTCCGCTATGCGGCCTACCAGCGTGTATATGGCTTTGGTCACCGGGTAGAACTGCTCCTTCATTGCCAGTATTATGCTGTCGCTTACCTCCAGCATCGCGAACGAGAACGCGAGTACCGCCCCGGCTATGATGTTGGCGCTTATAAGCGGAGCCGTGATCCTCCTGAACGTGTAAAAAGCCGTTGCTCCCAGGTTCTGGGACGCCTCCTCAAACGCCGCGCTTGTCTGCTGGAAGCCGGCATACGCGGCCCGCACAACGTAGGGAATGCGCCGCATAGTATACGCGATTATCAGCAGCGGAAACGGGTTGTTCCTTGGGTCCAGTATCCCGCCTGAAAACGACGCCACGTAACCAAAAGCAAGCACCAGGCCCGGCACTGCCAGCGGAAGCATTGTGAAAGCGTCCAGCAGTCCTTTACCTTTTATGGAAGTCCTCGCGAGCAGGTACGCGATCATCAATCCCAGGCCCACGTCCAGCACCGTTGATATCGAGCTTAAAAAAAGGCTGTTCCTTATGCTTGAAACTGTAAGCGGGTGCCTGAACACGAGCCCGTAGTATTTGAACGTTGTCTCGGAAGGCAGGACTGTCATGAACCATTCCTTGGATATTGATGTAAGCAGAACGCTTATGTGCGGCAGGACCGAGATAAAAATTACGCCGCCCAGGAAAACGTATATCGGGATTGCCCCGGCAAGGCCCGCGTCTTTCTCAACCCTTGAAACCTGGCCTTTTGCCATCATCGCGTAGCCCTCGCCCCCGGCAAACCTCCTCGATACCCAGAAAAGCGTGACTGTCATAAGCAGGACCAGCACGACCAGCGCGAAACCCATCGGATTCTCGCCGATATCGGTCACCATGTTGAATATCTGGACAGGCACAAGCCTTGTGTATTCAAATATAAGCGGGGTGCCCAGGTCCGTGAAAGCCCAGATGAAAACAAGGCTGGCGCCCGCGAAAAAACCCGGTATCATCAGGGGGAATGTCACAGTGTTGAACAGCCTGCGTCTGTTAGCCCCGAGGTTCATACCCGCCTCTTCAAGGCTGGGATCTATGTTCGCAAGAGCTGTGCTCACGTTAAGGAACATCAGCGGGTACAGGTGGAGCACTTCCATAAGGACAACCCCCCAGAAACCGCTTCCTCCGAGCCAGTCCACGGGTTGTTTGAGCAAGCCTGTTTTCATAAGCAGCAGGTTTATGGAACCAAACCTTGAAAGCATCTGCCTCATCCCGATCGCCCCGACAAACGGGGGCATTATCATCGGCAGGAGCATAAGGCCTGAAAGCAGCCCCTTACCCCTGAACTTGTACCTGCTTATTATTAACCCGAGCGGGATCGCCAGGCACGCGGTGATAAGCGTGACGGTTATTCCGAGGATGAAACTGTTCGTTATAGATTCCCTCAGTATCGGGTTGGTGAACATGTATTTGAAAAAAACAGCGGAAAATCCCCCGCTGAAATAGAATGACTTCGTGAAAACGTACCCGAGCGGGTAGAAAAAAAATACCGCGAAAACCAGGATTATCAGGAAAAAAGCTATTTTTATCTTCATTTTTAAACCACCGATTTCCACGAAAGCACGAAAGATTACCACGGAATCACGGAATTACGGAAGCACAGAGAGATATTTTCTAGTTTAAACTTGATACTTGACACTTGACCCTTGATACTGAAATCAGCCACGGATTCACACGGATTTTTACTTTGTAAACTTGTAAACTCTGTAAACTGTATCTCATTTTTTAAGGAGTATTACATTTGAAGGCTCTATCCGGATCCATGCGATACTGCCGTTTTTGCGCATCTTTCCCCACGGATTATGCGCCACCGCCTTCATTGTGCCGCCGTCCTTCATCCTGATCTGGTACTGTTCGTTGTCTCCGAGGTACATAAAGGATTCGACCGTGCATTCAAACCCGTTTTCTGTCCCGCCGCCTTTCTCGTCAAGGACATCGACCGCTTCAGGCCTGATTGAACAAACCACTGCATCCCCTGGCTGGACGGCCGAATTGGGCGCCCCGACTTGTTGGGGATGGGCGCCCGAACTTGTTCGGGATGGGTGCCCCAACTTGTTGGGGATTTGGGCTATTATTATTCCTATCGGTGTCTCTACCGTCACCCTGTCATCCTGCGTTCCGGTTACTTTTCCCTCTATGAAATTCGTCTCGCCAATAAAACCCGCTACAAACCTGTCCGCCGGGTTTTCGTAGAGTTCCCTCGGCGAACCCACCTGTTCGATCTTTCCCGCGTTCATTACCGCGATCCTGTCTGCCATTGAAAGCGCCTCTTTCTGGTCGTGCGTAACGTATATCGAGGTGATCCCTGTCTCGCCGTGTATCCTCTTTATCTCCCCGCGCATTTCCAGGCGCAGTTTCGCGTCCAGGTTGGAAAGCGGCTCGTCGAGCAGGAGCAGGTCCGGCTCGATGACAAGCGCCCTTGCAAGCGCGACCCTTTGCTGCTGCCCGCCTGAAAGCTGCGCCGGTTTCCTTTGCGCGTATTCAAGCATCCTGACCGTTTCCAGCACCTTCCTTATTTTCCCGGCTTTTTCCGCCGCGGGGACGCGGCGTATATCAAGCCCGTATCCGACGTTCTTTTCAACCGTCATGTGCGGCCAGAGCGCGTAGTTCTGGAACACCATCCCTGTATTCCTCCTGTGCGGCGGCACTTCGTTCACTGTCCTGCCGTCAAAGCTGATGTCCCCGCTGTCAGGCGAGTAGAATCCAGCTATCATCCTGAGGACGGTTGTTTTGCCGCAGCCCGACGGGCCAAGCAGGAAAAAAAGCTCTCCCTTCTGCACCTCGAGCGACACGCTGTCAACAGCCTTCACCTGGCCGAATGATCTGCTTAAATTTTGCAGCCTCACTGAAACCATATACACCTCGTTCATCGCCCTTGCGGGTCGTGCATCGTGCATCGTAAATGCGTAAATAGTTCAATTGTTCAATAGTGCAAGGAATCCGTGGAAATCCGTGCTAATTCGTGGTTGCAGAAACAGTCATTGGTCATTAGTCATTTGTCATTAGTTTAAAACCAAGGAATTCTCTGTGCCTCCGTGTCTCTGTGGTGGTCTTTTTCGTGTTTTCGTGCTTTCCTCGCCCATCCTTTCAGGTGGGCGAAGTCTCGCACGCTGAAAGACGGGCGGAGTGCTTTCGTGGAAATTTTTTCATTTGTTTACTTGGAGAGCTTTTCGGCTTCCTTATACTTCTTTTTGGCGAACTCTATCCATTCCTTTAACTTCCCGTTGCGGAAAGCCTGGTCATCCCACTTGTCCTTCGCCATTGCCGCCAGTTCTTCCTCGGTGCAGGATGCTTCGCACAGTTTTTCAACCGCCGCCTCTTTCATCCCGCCTTTTATCACTGCCTTCCACGCCTTCTCGAGCTCCCTGTGGCTGTCAATGATAAGCGCGCCCAGCAGGTCGTTGAGTATCGTGTACCTGACCCCGCCCTTTTCCGAATCGTACCTGAAGTTCCCCTTCCACGCGAACGGGTTGACCCTTACAAACGTCTTTCCCTCGACCTCTTTGTAAACGTGCGGCATCACGCTAAGGCGGTTCAGCGAAAATTCCTTCGGGCCGCCCGCCTCGCCTTTCTTGAGCATCCACAGCTTCTGTCCCGCGGGGCTCATTACGAAATCGACAAATGACTTCGCCAGCTCAGGGTGCGGCGCGCCTTTCAGTATGCTTATCGCGTCGGGGTTGATGACCGTAAGGCCCTGCGGCATCATATAGCCGACCTTATCCTCGCCGAATTCTAACACCTGCGCCCACCCGTATGA